>NZ_JAEMSS010000004.1:30156-52675 GCF_016462705.1 Nocardioides sp.
TCGGTGCCGTTGTCGACCTCGGCGCCGTCGGTGACGCCACCGTCGTCGGTGTCCGGGTCGAGCGGGTCGGTCGTGTGCGTGTTGACCTCGGCGCCGTCGGACAGGCCGTCACCGTCGGTGTCGGGGTCGTTGGGGTCGGTCCCCAGCTCGCCCTCCTCCACGTCGGTCAGGCCGTCGCCGTCGGTGTCGCCCGTGCCGGGTACGTCGTCCTCGCCGTCCAGCGGGTCGGTGCCGTTGCCGACCTCGGCGCCGTCGGTGACGCCACCGTCGTCGGTGTCCGCGTCCAGCGGGTCGGTGCCGTAGGTGTTGACCTCCGCACCGTCGGACAGTCCGTCGTCGTCGGTGTCGGGGTCGTTGGGGTCGGTCCCCAGCTCGCCCTCCTCCACGTCGGTCAGGCCGTCACCGTCGGCGTCACCGGTCCCGGGCAGGTCGTCCGCGCCGTTCAGCGGGTCGGTGCCGTGGTCGACCTCGGCGCCGTCGGTGACGCCACCGTCGTCGGTGTCCGGGTCGAGCGGGTCGGTCGTGTGGGTGTTGACCTCGTCGCCGTCGGAGAGCCCGTCGTTGTCCGTGTCGGGGTCCTGCGGGTCGGTCCCGATCTCCGCCTCCTCCTCGTCGGTGAGGCCGTCGTCGTCGCTGTCGGTCGGGTCGGCCGGGCACTCCACCCCGCCCGCGGGAGAGGTGGCGGTCGCGGTCATCTCGCCGAGCCGCAGGTGCACGTCGGCGAGCTCCCCGCCGACCGAGTCGACGGTCAGGTCGACCGCGAGCACCGCCTCGAGGTAGCCGGTCGCGGTGGCCCCGGAGCTGGTGTCGTCGGGCTGGTACGCGCGGACCGCCAGGTCCACGGTGAGGAGTCCCAGGTTGACCGGGACCGTCTCGTCCTGGCCGTCCAGCGGGATGACCGTCGGCTCGCCACCGGCGACGGTGACCGTGATGACCGGGTCGGAGTAGTCGACGCTGGTGGTGGTGCCGTCCGACGTCGCGGTGAGGACGACGGGGTCGGTCACCTCGATCACGACCAGGCCGCCGAGCAGCCGGACGTCGCCGATCGAGGTGGTGACCGTCGAGACGACCTCCGCCCCGGTGCCGGCCTGGTCGACCAGCGAGGTCCGCGAGTCGCTCACCGAGGCGAGCACCTCGGCGGCGGCACCGACGGCCGGGATGTCCGCGACCGTCATGCCGGCCAGGGTGGTGGTGGCCGAGTTGACCACCCGGGTGCCGTCGACGGCCGTCACGCAGGCGTCGTCCCCGGCCCAGAAGGCCGCGACGTCGCCGGTGATGTCACCGATGTCGGCCACCGGTCCGAGCGGGACGTCGACCAGCGTGGCCGGCGGCGGGTCGGACGACGGCGGGGCCTGCGCCGTCTCGTCGTCGACCGAGCCGGGGAACCCGCCGAGGACCAGGTCGAGGTTGGCGCTCTCGCCGAGCGAGCGCGGCGTCCCGTCGGAGTCGGTGACCGCGCGGCTGTGCCCGACGGTGACCTCGGCCAGCGACTGGCCGGCGACCGAGGCGGTCAGGTTGACGATGTCGCCGTGCGCGGCGGCGTCGTACGTCGCCGGCAGCGGCGCCCCGTGGGCGAGCCCGGCCGGCAGGGCCAGGGTGAGGGCCGCCGCGGTGGCGGCAGCGAGGGGTGCGCGAAGCGCACCCTTGGAGAGGGGAGGCATCTGGGGGCTCCTAGAGCGTTGGGTCGGGGGGAATCCCGCCGATCAGGGGTGGTGCGATGTGAAGTTGTGCTCCCTCTCCGCCGTCGAAGATAGGGCGGCCTCACTTGGTCCCGCGGCGGTTTCAGGGATTTCCTAGGTCACCCTTCGGGGTGGCCTAGTCCGCGTCGACGCCCACGACGGCCGACCCGGTGGCGCCGATCGTGGCCCGCTCGGGAGAGCCTGGGATGGTCAGCGGCAGGTCGAGCGGGGCGCTGAGCGACACCTCGATCCGCTGCGTCGCCGGGTCGACCCGGACCTGGTAGGACAGGCCGGGATAGCGCGCGAACGCGCCCGTGTCACGCAGGTAGCCACCCACGGCCTGACGCGCGTGGGCAGCGGTCAGCTCGAGGCGCTGCTCGGGTACGCCGCCCTCGTAGACGTCCCTGCCGGTCGCGCCGAGATCCGCCCCACGCAGGGCAGCGCCGTCGGCGAGCGTGTTGAGCCCCTGACGCTGGAGGTAGGCGGCGGTCGCGTCGACGACCAGCGCGATCGTCATCGCCAGGACTGCCGCGAACCCGACGATCAGCACCGTGGCCTGGCCACGCTCGTCACGGTGCGGCACGGTCGACCTCCTGGTACTGGCCGATCGGCACCGTGTGCGTCGCGTCCAGGGCGAACGCCGGCGCGTCGCCGCCGAGCGCTTCCGGCAGCATCGGGATCTGGACCTGGGTGGCGACCCGGACGGTGATGACCGACGTACCGCTGTGGCAGTCGGCCGGGTACGGCTCGCAGCTGACCTGCACCGTGAACGGCTCGCCCTCGAGCCCCTGGTCGTCCAACGCCAGGCGCACCGCCGCCTCCGCCCGCGCCCGGCCGACGGCGTCGTTGGGGGCCAGGGCGTAGGCACGACCGGCCGACCGGGCCGCGCTGCTCACCCCGAGCGCGCCCTGCTGGACCTCGAAGACGCTGACCAGGATCCACAGCATCGGCACCAGCAGGAGCAGCCCGAGCCAGGTCAGCTCGACGAGCGCGCTGCCCCGCTCGTCGCGGCGGCGGCGCATGGCGGTCACGGGGCCTCCTCCACCGCGTGCCCGGTGACCTCGAGTTCGACGCCGGGCCCGCCGATGCCGAGCGCCGGCACGGTGGCCCGCACCACCACCTCGATGCCCGGGGCCCCGTCCACCTTCACCTGCCGCACCTCGACGTCCCGGGCGAACCTCCCGGAGACCGCGCCCGCGATCTGCTCGCGGGTCAGCGCCGCACCGTCGGCGGGCCCGCGGTCCGAGGTGGCCGCGAGGCGAGCGCCCTCCGCCGCGGCCGAGGCCATCGTGTTGCGCACGAACATGACCAGCCCCACCTGGAGGATCCCGAGGAAGAGCGGGACGAGGACGACGAGCACCAGGACGATGTCGACGATCGCCGCTCCCCGCTCGGAGCGGGCCGAGCGCATGGCGCCGCTCAGCGCACCTGGTTGAGCGCGGTGGTGAGCATCGAGCGCAGCTGCTCCTCGGCGACGCCCCAGATGACCGCCACCATGCCCGCGGTCATCACGGTCACGAGCACCCAGCCCGGCACGTCGCCCCGGTCGTCGCGCCGGCCGCGGTCGAACCGCAGGGCCAGGATCAGGTGGAGCACTGGGTAGAGGTGGCGTGGCATCGTCGTGACCTTTCGGTGGGGAGGGTTGTCAGGGAGTGGTCAGGGAGAGGCCCACGACGCCTGGCCAGAAGGCGAACAGGACCGTCACCGGGAGGACGAGGAACACCACCGGCACCATCATCAGCACCTCGCGACGCGCGGCCACCTCGATGAGCTCGCGGCGTCCGGCCTCGCGGACGTCAGCGGCCTGGGCGTGCAGGACGTCGGCCAGTGGCGTGCCCCGCTCGACAGCGACGGCGACGCCCTGCGCGAAGCGGGAGACCAACGGCAGGCCGGTGCGGGCGGCCATCCGGTCGAACGCCGCGCCCACGGGCTCGCCGGTGCGGACGTCGGCCAGCACCCGGGCCAGGTCGGCCGACAACGCGCCGCCGCTGCGGCGCACGACGCGGTCCAGTGCCGCGACCGGGCTCTCACCGGCCGCGACGGCGAGCGCGAGCAGCTCGGCCACCGTCGGGAACTCAGCCAGGATCTGTCGCTCACGCTGCTTCGCCTGGCCGCTGAGGTGGTTGTCACGGGCCAGGACGCCGACGACGAACCCGGTCAGGCAGAGCAGCACCGCGGCGACGACCGACCCGGGCTCGCTGAGCGCCTTGAGCAGCGAGTAGGCCGCGGCCACGGCGAAGCCGCCGAGTCCCCAGAGCACCTGCTGCACGCGCAGGTCGTGGACGGTGAGGTCGAGGTCGGCGCGCTCGAGGCGCCGGCGGACCGAGGCCGCACCACCGAGCACCCGCTCGACGCCGTCGGCCGCGGCCGCCAGCAGCGGCCCGAAGACCCCGGCGGCAGCGGACACCGGAGAGGTGGAGGGCCCCTGGTTCGCCGGGGAGGGCACGTCGCCCACCCTCGGCACGTCCCTTAGGTAGGGCAGGACCCGGTCGGCCAGTGCCGGACGGCGGGCGGCACGGAGCCACACCGCCACCAGCACGACACCGAGGGCGGCCGTGCCGCCGAGCAACCCGCCCCAGGCACCGAGCATCACGACAGGATCCGCCTCTCGACCGGGAGCCGGCCGATCCGCATCATCAGCCGGTAGGCGACCAGGCACAGCCCGGCGCCGACCGCGAGGACGAGCACCCCGCCCGCCGACGCGTAGCGGTGGACGACCTCGGACTGGAAGGACATGAAGAGCAGCACCAGCCACGGAGCGGCCACGGCCAGCCTGGCCCCGTTGACCGTCCAGGCCTGCCGGGACTCCAGCTCGGAGCGGGTGCGCACGTCCTCGCGGAGGTAGCCGGACAGGTTGCGGAGCAGGCGGCCGAGCTCGCCGCCACCGACCTCGCGGGCGACCCGGAGCCCCTCCACGACCCGGTCGCCCACCGGGTCGGCGAGGCGGTCCTTGAGCCGGTCGAGCGACTCGCCGAACCGGCCGGTCACCTGGTAGTCGAGCGCGAACTGGTCGAACGCGGCGCGCAGCGGCTCGGGGCCGCGGACGCCGAGACCGGCCAGCGCGTCGGGCAGGGACATGCCGGCACGGACGGCCGAGACCAGGTTGTCCACGGCCTCGGGCCACACCTCCGCGAACTCCCGCTGGCGGCGCCGCGCCCGCGACGACACGGTGGCGACCGGCAGCCACGCCGCCATCGCCCCGAAGGCCACGGCGACCGGCGGGGTCCCGGACACCAGCTGCATGACGAACGCCGTGGCCACGCCGGTCACCGCGCAGAGGAGCACGAACCCGGTCACGGACACGTCGGCGATGCCGGCCCGGGCCAGCAGCTCGGCCGTCCGCCCAGGCGTGCGAGGGACCGGCCGGTCACCCCGCGGCAGCGCGAACGCCGACCAGATGAGCAGCAGCCCGCAGCCGACGCCCAGCCCGACCAGCGCTCCCATCAGCCGTCTCCCCGGCGAGTCCCGGTGAGGATCGCGTGCACGTCGATGCCCAGGCGGGTGAACCGCTCGACCCGCGGCGGCATCCCGCCGGTGCGACGGAGCTCCGTGCCCTCGCGGACGAAGACCGGCTCGGTCTCGATGACGTCGTTCTCGACCCGGCCGGGCACCGCGACCACCTCGTTGACCCGGCGTACGCCGTGCTCGTCGATGCCGAGGTGCACGACGAGGTCGACCGAGGCGGCGACCGTCGGCACCACGAACCGCGCCGAGATGTTCTCGCCCGCCAGCAGCGGCAGCGTGCACACCTTGACCAGGGCCTCGCGGGCGCTGTTGGCGTGGATCGTGCACATGCCTGGCAGGCCTGCGTTGAGCGCGAGCAGCAGGTCCAGGCACTCCTCGGACCGCACCTCTCCGACGATCACCCGACTCGGCCGCATCCGCAGGCTCTCCTTGACCAGGTCGCGCAACCGGATCGCGCCGGTGCCCTCGAGCCCGCTCTGCCGGGTCTGCAGCGCTACCCAGTCCGGGTGCCGGAACCGCAGCTCGAAGACCTCCTCCGCGCTGACGACCCGCTCCCCGCCGGGGATCGAGGAGGCCAGGCAGTTGAGGAACGTCGTCTTCCCGGCCTGCGTACCCCCGGCCACCAGGATGTTGAGCCCGGCCCGGACCGACGCGTCGAGGAACGCCGCGGCGCGCGGGCTGAGGCTGCCCAGCGAGACGAGGTCCTGCAGGGCCGACGCCCGGAGCACGAACTTGCGGATGTTGACCGCCGAGAACCCCCGGCTGATGCCCTCCAGCACCACGTGGAGCCGGTGCCCCTCCGGCAGCATCGCGTCGACGAACGGGCGGCTGAGGTCGATGCGGCGGCCCGAGCTCTTGAGCATCCGCTCGACGAGCTCGTCCACCTGCGCCTTGGTCAGCACCAGGTTGGTGAGCTCGTGCCGGCCGTTGCGGGCCACGAAGACCCGGCTCGGGTCGTTGATCCAGACCTCTTCCACGGTGGGGTCGTCGAGGAAGGGCTGGAGGGGACCGAAGCCGGCGACCCGGGCGACCAGCTCGCCGACCAGCGACTCGACGTCGGCCACCGGGGCGACCGCCCCGGTGAGGCTGCGCTCGTCGTGGTCGCGCACGACGGTCTCGGCGATCCGGCGTACGACTGGGACGTCCTGCTGCGGGTCGACGCCCTCCCGGCGGACCAGCGAGCGCACGTGCTGGTCGAGCTGCTCGACCACGGACTCGTGGAGCCGTCCGTCCGGTCCGCCGCTGACCCCGGCGTGCGTCATCGCCATCGCGTCCCCGATTCCCGAGATGCCAGGCCCCCGAGGCGTAGGGCCTGGACCGGACGCTAGGACAGGGAGTGGTGATCGCGGAAGGGGGTCGCGGCAGTTCTGTGGACAGCTCCGCGACTCGTGCGGCTGCTGGGGAAACAGGGCCGGGTGGTACGCCGATGAGGTCACTCCGGCGGGTTGGCGCTCGTCCCCGTCAGCCGGGTCGGGGAACGGATACACAGTTCGCTGTCGAGCGAGGACCGGCCACGCTCGAGCGCGGCGGAGTCACCTCGAACCGTGTATCCGGGCACGGCCGGCGCGAGACCGCCACGCGCCGGACCCCACTCAGCCGAGGACGACCTGCGCGAGCAGTCCCGCGAGGTTGATGGCGACGAACGCCAGGGCGACCAGGACGGCGACCAGGACCGCGGACCTGGCATCCGGGCGCCCCAGGCGGACGGCCCGGCGGGCGAAGCCCCACACGACCACGACGGGCAGGGCGAACACGACCAGCGCCGGCAGTGCGGCCGCCGAGGCGTCCTGCCAGGACGGCTCCTCCGGGTCGTCCGCGAGCAGGGAGAGCAGCCCCTCGCCGACGACGAACGACGCGACGAAGGAGACCACGAACAGGAAGAGGGAGAGGAACGCACGCCGGTAGGCGACGTCGGCCGCGTTCCTCGTCGTGGCTGCGTGCGATCTCATGGGAGGCCTCCTCCCCGCACCTCCATCGCACACCCGAGCGCCGCGTCCGTCGAGAGGCCAAAGGCCCCCGCGACCAGTCTCTTCTTCAGGCGGCGGCGAGCGTCCCGCGCGCCGAGACCGCGACCCCGCTGAGCGGCAGCATCATCAGCGCGACCACCAGCCCCCAGAAGCCCACGGTCCAGCCGCCCGCGGCCAGCGTCATCGCCACGCAGGTCAGCGGCACGAACGCGCAGGCGGCCAGCGTGAAGCCGGCGGTCACCCGGGCGGTGACCCGGCCGGCTGCCAGCCATCGATTGCCGACCCCGGTGAGCACCAGCGCGACGAGCGCGCCGAGCAGGGTGAGTCCGCCGCCGATCTCGATGAGCTCGTCCAGCGCGCCGACCAGCCACCAGTCGGGCCGCGCGGCGTGCGTCTCCGAGGCCAGCTCGAGGCCGGAGTCCCAGAGGAAGGGCTGGTAGCCGAGCACCAGCAGCAGGAGCCACGCCGTACGCCGGGAGGCGGCGACCGCCAGCGTGGTCTGGAACGACGCCGCGACCTCGGGGACGGTGCCGAAGTCGGCGACCGCCCGCCGGGCTGCGGTCTCCTCGTCCCAACCCGCACGGACCAGGGCCGCGGTCGCGTCGTCGAGGTGGTCGGACGCCTCCTGCACGAGGCTGCGGCGGGTGCGGGCCGGCCCGACCAGTGCCGCGTCCAGGCGCGCCAGGTAGGCGGGACGAGGGTCGGCCATGTCGTCCATGGTGCTGGCCGGACGGAGGGTGCGCATCAGGGATGTCCCCCAGATCCGGTCACCATCAGCGGGCCGGGCGCAGCACGCTGGTGACGACCTCGGCGAAGCTCTCCCACTCGCCCCGCATCGCAGCCAGCGCCTTGGCGCCCGAGCGGGACAGCCGGTAGGTACGCCGCTTGCGGCCCGAGTCGCTGGACCAGGCGCTCGCCAGGTAGCCGGCCGCCTCGAGCCGGCGCAGCGCCGGGTAGACGGTGCCGGTCGGCAGGTCCAGCGCTCCCCCGCTGCGCACCGCCAGCGCCTCGATGATCGCGTAGCCGTGCAGCGGCCCGCCCTCGACGGTGCTCAGGATCATCGCGTCGAGGTGCCCGCGGAGGGCGTCGGCCTTCATGTAGACAGCCTACACGTAGTTCATCTACGGTCCATGCGTTGTCTGTCTACACAAGTCTGTCTACATGTCGTCCGCCTACGCGTCAGGAGCACCCATGCCGACCCGCCTCACCAGACTGTCCGCCTGGTCCCGCCGCCACCACTGGACCGCGGTCGCCTGCTGGGTGCTGCTGCTGGTCGGCATTACTGCGACCGCGGCGGTCGTGGGCGACGACTACCGCAACGACTTCTCCCTGCCGGGCACCGAGTCGCAGGAGCTCCTCGACCGGTACGCCGAGCACGCGCCCGACCAGGAGGGCGACGGCGTGACCGTCGTCGTCCAGTCAGCCGACGGCCTCGACGCGCACCAGGAGACGGTCACGGACCTGGTGGCGGCGCTCGAGGGACTGGACCACGTGGCCGTCGTGCAGCCGCCGTCCGCCGACGGCGGCACGGTCACCGAGGACGGCACCCTCGGGCTGGTCACGGTCGTGCTGGACGGCCCGAGCGGCGACGTACCGACCGAGTCGGCCCACGACATCCTGGACACCGCGCTGTCCTTCGAGACCGGCGACGTCCGAGTCGAGGCGACCGGCGACCTCATCCGGGAGATCGCCGAGAGCGAGGCGGCCGGCGGCGCCGAGGGCGCGGGGATGCTCGCGGCGCTGGTCATCCTGCTGTTCCTGTTCGGGTCGCTGCTCGCCGCGTCGCTGCCGCTGATCACCGCGGTCTTCGCGGTCGGCACGACGGTCGGCGTGGTGGCGCTGACCTCCCATCTCGCGACCATCCCCGACTACACGCCGCCGGTGCTGATGCTGGTCGGGCTGGGCGTCGGGATCGACTACGCGCTGCTGGTCTTCGCCCGCTACCGCTCCGAGCTGGTGCACGGCGCGACCCGCGAGCAGGCCGCCGACACCGCCCTGGACACGGCGGGGCGGTCGGTCCTCTTCGCCGGCGCCACGGTGGTCATCGCGCTCCTCGGCCTGCTCACCCTGGGCCTGGCGTCCCTGGAGGGACTGGCCCTCGCCGTCACCCTCACGGTGCTGATGACGATGCTCGCGTCCCTCACCCTGCTGCCCTGCTTGATCACGCTCTTCGGGCCGCGGCTCGAACGCCGGATCCGGCACCGCGCCGAGCGTGCGGCCGCCAAGGGCCGGGAGCCCGGGCGCCGCTGGCGGGCGTGGGCGGACCTGGTCGCCCGCCGCCCGGTCCTCCCGCTGGTCGCCGCCGTCGTGGTGCTCGGTGCGCTGTCGGTTCCTGCGCTGTCCATGCACCTCGGGCTCGCCGACGCCGGCAACGACCACCCCTCGACGACCAGCCGGCAGGCCTACGACCTCATCTCCGACGGGTTCGGGCCGGGCGCCAACGGCCCGCTCGTGGTCGCCACCGAGGGCGACCTGGCGACCGCCGAGACGGCGCACGCCGTGCTGGCCGACCACGACGGGGTCGCGTCGGCGACGCCGCCGCAGGCGAGCCCGGACGGCCGGCTGTTCACCAGCCTGGCGTTCCCGACGACGTCGCCGCAGGACGAGGAGACCGCCGAGCTGGTCGAGCAGCTGCGCCGCGACCTGCCCGCCGACACGGTGGTCGGCGGCGCGACCGCGGCGACCGTGGACTTCGCCGACGCGGTGGCGGAGCGGTTCCCGCTGTTCGTCGGCGTGGTCGTCGGGCTCTCGGCGCTGCTGCTGCTCCTGGTCTTCGGCTCGGTGGCGATCGCCGTGAAGGCCGCGCTGCTCAACCTGCTCTCGATCGGGGCGGCCCTCGGCGTGATCACGCTGGTCTTCGACGAGGGGTGGTGGTTCGCCCAGCCGGGTCCCGTCGAGGCGTTCGTGCCGGTGATGACCTTCGCGATCGTCTTCGGGCTGTCGATGGACTACGAGGTGTTCCTGGTGAGCCGGATGCACGAGGAGTGGCGGCGTACGGGCGACGCGGCCCTGGCGGTGCGCGAGGGCCTGGCCCGGACCGGTGGGGTGATCACCGCGGCCGCGGCGATCATGATCGTGGTCTTCGGCGCGTTCGTGTTCTCGCCCGACCGGATGCTCCAGCAGTTCGGTCTGGGGCTGGCGACCGCCGTGCTGCTCGACGCCCTGGTGATCCGGTGCCTGGTGGTGCCGGCCGTCCTGCACCTGCTGGGCGAGCGGGCCTGGTGGGCCCCGCGGTGGCTCACCCGGTCGATGCCCACGGTGCGGGTCGAGTGAGGGGCCGACCCGGGGCCCGGCGTCGGCTGCCGCGGTGGCTGCTCGCCCTGGTGGCGGTCCTGTCACTGTGCCTGGTCGGGGTGGTCGGCTTCTTCGGCTGGGTCGCCGTGTCCTTCCTCCGGGCGCCGGTGGACACCGTGGGAGGTCGAGTTCACGCGGCCGCTCCACGTCCCACCGCTGGCGGAGTCGCGGGTCGAGGGCGGGACCCGGCTGTTCTCGCTGGACCTGCAGGAGGGCAGCAGCGACTTCGGCCGGGGCGGGCCGACGCCCACCTGGGGCTTCAACGGCGCCTACCTCGGGCCCACGCTCCGCGCCGCGCGCGGGGAGCGGGTCTGGGTCGAGGTGCACAACGGCCTCGACGAGACCTCCACCGTCCACTGGCCCGGGATGCACCTCCCGGCGGCCATGGACGGCGGGCCCCACCGGCCGGTCGACCCGGGCGAGACCTGGACGCCGGAGTGGGAGATCGACCAGCCGGCGGCGACGCTCTGGTACCACCCGCACCCGCACGGCGAGACCGCCCGGCACGTCTACCGCGGGCTGGCCGGGATGTTCCTGCTCGACGACCCGGCGCAGGCCGAGGTCGCGGAGTCCCTGCCGCACGAGTACGGCGTCGACGACGTGCCCGTCATCGTGCAGGACAAGCGGTTCGACGGCAGCCGGCTCGACGAGGACGGGTCGGTCTTCTCGGGGATCGGCCTGCTCGGCGACACCCTCCTGGTCAACGGCACGGTCGGCCCCTACTTCGACGTGACGACCGAGCGGGTCCGGCTGCGGCTGCTCAACGGGTCCACCGCGCGGACCTACCGGTTCGGGTTCGACGACGCCCGCTCCTTCGACGTCATCGCCTCCGACGGCGGGCTGCTGCCCGCGCCCGCCCCGGTCGACGAGCTGTGGCTGTCTCCCGGCGAGCGGGCCGAGGTGGTCGTGACGATGGAGCCGGGCGAGGACGCTGTGCTGCGCAGCGAGGAGACCGGCCAGCGCGGCGGCGGGCGCTTCCAGGGCGGGTCGGACCGGTTCGACGTGCTGCAGCTGCGCGCCGCCGCCGAGCTCGCCCGCTCCCCCGGCGTACCGGCCCGGCTGGCGGCGGCGCCGGACCTCTCCGCAGACGAGGTGACCGGGACGCGGTCGTTCCGTCTGACCGGGACCAGCATCAACGGCAAGCAGATGGACATGGACCGGATCGACGAGACCGTCACCGTCGACACCATCGAGCGGTGGACGGTGCGCAACGCAGACGGGTCGCCGCACAACTTCCACGTGCACGGCACCCAGTTCGTGGTGGAGCGGCTCGACGGCGCGCCCCCTCCGGCGGAGCTGGCGGGGTGGAAGGACACCGTGTTCGTGCCCAGCGGGGCCGAGGTCGACCTGTTGGTGCGGTTCACCGGCCACACCGACCCCGACCTGCCGTTCATGTTCCACTGCCACCTGCTCCGGCACGAGGACCAGGGGATGATGGGCCAGCTCGTCGTGGTCGAGCCGGGCGAGGAGGCCGGCGCGGTGCCGGAGGGCCACGACCACTGACGCGGCCCGGACGGTCAGGCCCTCGACGAGAGTGGACCTGCTACGGGACGCACCGGGCGTGTCTCGCCCCGGTCACGAGCGCGGGCCCAGCGGTCGCCGATCCACGACAACAGCGGTGGGACCAGGAACGTGCGCACGACCAGCGTGTCCACCAGGACGCCGACGGCCACCAGGAGGCCGACCTGCCGGACGTTGGCCTCCGGCACGAACAGCAGCACCGCGAACGTCGACGCCAGGACCAGCCCGGCAGAGCTGATCACCGGGCCCGTGGACGCGAGACCGTCGGCAACCCGCTGTGGATGCGGCCCCGGGCCGGAGCGGCGCACCCCGTCGACGAGGAACACCAGGTAGTCGACACCGAAGGCCACCAGGAACAGCACACCGAAGAGGAGGACCTCCGCGGACGACTCGCCGGAGCCGGCCAGGACGGGCATGGCCACCGCGGTCGCGCCCACCGCTGCCGCCGCGCTCAGGCACGCGCTCAGGACCACCACCACCGACGCGAGCAGCGACCGGAGCCACACGGTGAGGGCGACGAGCAGGGCGACGAGAAGCAGCGGCGTCAGCACGGCCAGCTGCGTCGTCACGGCGGCCTCGCGGTCGACGGCCTCCGCGGTGGAGCCGCCGACCAGCGCCCCCTCGTCGATCTCGGCGGCCAGCTCGCCGACGACCTCGGCGTCCGAGCGCCAGGCGTCCGTGAAGGGGGGCGTCTCCAGCGCCAGCGAGACCTCGAGCCGGCTCCCCACCTCCTCCTGGTCGATGGTCACCAGACCCACGCCCGCGCGGCGTGCCCGCGCCTCCAGGGCCGCCGGCGCCGACCGTGCGGCGTCCGCGGAGAACGACACCACCAACGGCGCCGTCATCCCGTCGCCGAAGTGGTCACGCACCACCTCGGCGCCTCGCTTGCTCTCGGCCTGGTCGGGGACGTTCGCCAGCGGGTCGGCCGACGCGTCCCAGAGGGCGACCAGGCAGGCGAGGGCGACCAGGGCGCCCGCCGCGCAACCGGCGGCCTCGACGGGACGGGTCACCACGGAGCTCGCCAGCCGGCTCCAGGCCCCAGCACCGTTGCCGCGCGGAGGGACCGGCACTCCCAGCAGTCCCAGGAGTGCCGGGAGGAGCGTGAGGCTGACGACGGCCGCCGACAGCACGCCCACCGCCAGCGCCGGACCCAGACCGGAGATGGCGGGCACCCCGGACGGCGTCAGCGCAAGGACGGCCAGCACGATCGTGCCCGCACTCACCAGGACCGGCGTCCGGACCTCACGGCGAGCGCGCGCCAGCCGCTCGTCACCGTCCCGGCCGGCGGCGTTCCTGAGCCGGTGCAGGAGCAGGAGCGCGTAGTCCGTGCTGAGTCCGAACACGACCACGGTCCCGATCGAGGCCGTGAGCTCGGTGACCGGCACGGACACCTCGGCGAGCACGACCAGCGCCGCCCGGGACACCAGCACCGCCACCAGGCCGACACCGACCGGCAGCAACCACAGCACGGGACTGCGGTAGACCGCTGCCAGGACGACCGCGACCACCGCGGCGCTGCAGAGCAGCAGCCACAGGTCGACGTCGCCGGCAGCGAGGTCCGCGTCCACACCGGCCTCCCCGGTGACCAGGACCTCGTAGGCGGACGTGGACGCCCACCTCGCGCCGACCTCACGGAGCCGGGAGACGGCGCCGCCGACCTCGTCGTCGTCGACCTGGAGCTCCACCTCGAGGACGGCGACCCGTCCGTCCGGGGACACGACCGGCGGCCCCGTCGCGACGGCGGGCAGGCCCGGCTCGCCCGAGATGGTGGCCGACAGCTCGTCGAGGGCGTCCAGGTCCGGCGGTCCCAGGACGCCTGCACCCTGGACCACCACCGTCGCGGTCTCGCGGGGCGGTCCGTCGCGCTGGTCGCGCTCGTGCTGCTCGAGGAACGCGGCACTGGAGCTGCCCGCAGGAAGGAACGACAGGTCCTCGTCGGTCTGGGCCGCGGACAGGCCGGCCCCGAGCCAGAGGGCGCCGATCGTCGCCACCACCCAGGCCGCGACCACCGTCGCGTGGGTACGCCGGCGGGTCGTCCGCGGGTCGGGTGCAGTCATGGCCCCATCGCACCGCAGCGCGCGCCCGCCCGCGTCCGCCGAAGGAGCGATCAGCACCGGCGCCGGGTCACTCCTTCGAGCGATCTCCGCGCCCGACCGGGCCCCTATCGTGGTGCGGGTGGTGACGCTCAGCCTCGCGCGCTTGGGTCGCTCGGGGCCGGCGATCGCTGCCGCGTCGGTCGCTCCGGCGCTGCTGGACCAGGGCTCCGTCGACGGCGCCCGCGCCGCCTGGGTCCTGGTCCTGGTCTGGGCGGTCCTGGCCCTCGGGACCGCGTCGATGATGATCGTCCGCCCGGTCGCCGCGACCATCTCGACCCTGGTCGTGCTCGGAGCCGTCGAGCTGACCGCGTCCGCGGTCCAGGTCGAGCTCTCCTTCCTGGACCTGCTGCCGGTCGCCGCGTGCCTGTTCATGACGGGAGCCCTCGGGACGAGGCGGAACGCCGTCTGGGCGGCCGCCGGCGTCGCGGTCGTGGTGGCGTCGGGCACGGTCGTCAACCGGCTGACGGCCACCGCGGAGTGGCGGGGCGGCCCCGACGTGCTGGCCGGCCTGCTGGTCATGGCGCTCGCGCTGGTGGCGGGGTCCGCCGTGCGGGCCCAGCGGGAGGCGGCCGAGGTGAGCCAGCAGCGCTACGACCTGGAACGCCGCCAGCGCCTGCTCGCCGAGCGGGAGGCGTCGGCGCGTGAACGGGCCCGGATCGCCCGCGAGATGCACGACCTGGTGGCGCACTCGGTCACGCTGCTGGTCGTCAACGCCGAGACGCTGCGGGCGCGCCGGGCGGAGATCCCTGCCTGGGCGGCCGCTCAGGCGGACGCGATGGCGGAGGCAGGTCGACGCGCGACGGAGGAGATGCGCGAGATGCTGACCGTGCTCCGCTCCGACGGCGATCCCGAGCTGACGCAGCCGGTCCGGCAGCTGGAGGACGTCCCCACCCTGCTCGACGAGGCCCGCCGAGCGGGCACCTCGGTCGGCTTCGCCGAGCAGGGCAGCGCCGCACCGATCAGCCTGGCGGCCAGCCTCTGTGCCTACCGCGTCGTCCAGGAGGGGCTGTCGAACGCCAGGCGGCACCGGCCCGGGGCCGAGGTGTCGGTGAGCGTGTGCTGGCGCCCGGGCTCCCTGGAGCTGACCGTGGTCACCGGCCCCTCGCCGGACCAGAGCGACGAGAACGACGAGAAGGACGAGAAGGACGAGAACGACCGGCCCTCCGCAGGCTTGGGTCTCGCCGGCCTGCGTGAGCGGGTCGTCGAGGCCGGGGGGACGGCCACGGTCGGGACGGACGGGCACTCGCACCGTCTGCAGGTGGTGCTGCCCACCAGACCCCGACCCGCACCGAGGGAGGCGCGGTGACCGCCGTCCGCGTGCTGATCGTCGACGACGAGCAGGTCCTGCGGGACGGCCTGTCGATGATCCTCGGCACGTACGCGGGGATCGACGTCGTCGGGTCGGCCGCCGACGGGACGGAGGCGCTGGCTCGGTGTCGAGCCGGGGACGTCGACGTGATGCTGCTGGACATCCGGATGCCGGGGATCGACGGTCTGGAGGTCCTGCGTCGCCTGCACCAGGACCGAGGAGCGGCCAGGGCGCCGCGCACGATCGTGCTCACCACGTTCGACCTCGACGAGTACGTGCGGACCGCACTGTCCCTGGGAGCCTGCGGGTTCCTCCTCAAGAGCAGCCCCCACGAGCTCATCGCCGCGGCCGTGCGGTCGGCGGCGGCGGGAGAGACGGTGCTGAGCGCCAGCGTCCTGGAGACCGTCGTCGACGGCTACCTGGGCTCCGGGACAGGGGCTCCCGAGGAGGACCCGGCCGACCTGCGGCTCCTGGCGCAGCTCACCCGCAGGGAGCTGGAGATCCTGCGCCTGGTCGGGCGCGGCCACCGCAACAGCGCGATCGCCGGCGAGCTCTTCCTGTCGCTGCACACGGTGAAGACCCACGTCAGCCGCATCCTCCAGAAGACCGGCTGCACCAGCCGGGGCGAGGCCGCGGCGCTGGCCCACCGCTGTGCCCGGCACCTCGCCTCGACCCTGGACTGACCGGCTTCAGCCAACCGTCAGCCGATCCGCAGTGGGTCCGAACCACCGGCCCGCAGACTCCCCTCGTTCCAGTGGCCGAACAGGGGTGGGCGAATGCAACGACGAGGGCTGATCGCGTCGATCAGCGTGGCGGTGATCCTGGTGGCCGGCCTGACCGCCGACCTCCTGGCCGAGAACCGGGCCGAGTCCCGCATCGAGGACCGCCTGGCCTGTCTCGACGCCGACTACGACATCGAGGGGTTCCCCGTGCTCCTGCAGCTGGCGCGCGGCACGGTGGGCCGGCTCCGGGTCGACGTCCCGGAGCTCACGGTCCGGGACCGAGAGGTCTCGGCCGAGGTGACCCTGCGCGACATCCCCGTGGACGCCCCCAAGACGGCAGGGGCGATGGAGGTCGAGGCCACCTTGGACTGGGACCAGGTGCAGGACGTGGTCCGCGCGAAGCTGCCGGAGCGGTTCGCCTCGGCCACCGTGACCGAGAACGACGGGCTGATCGCGATCGACACCGGGGTGTCCACCCTTCTCGGGGAGGTCCCGGCGACGCTGCTGGCCGAGGTCGCCGTCGAGGACGAGCAGGTCCTGGTGCGGCCGGCGTTCGTCGAGCTCGGTGGCCGGCGGATCTCGACCGACCTGCTCGGCCGCCGCCAGCGGTTCGCCCAGCTGCTCGAGCCACGCTCGTTCACTCCACGGGTCCCCGACGGGCTCTCCCTCACCGCGGCGGGCGTCGCCCGGGACGGTCTGACGGCCACGGTCAGCGGCACCGACGTCGACCTGGACGCGCTGCGTGACGGCGCCGGCACCGGCACCGGGTGCGGCTCCTCCGCGGCCTCCGGGCAGTGACCGCGGTGCCCCCCAGCGGCAGGAGTACGCGCCGGTCGCTCCGCGTGTCCGTGGCGACCTGGTCGGCCCGCCGCCCCTGGGTGACCCTCACCGCCTGGCTCCTGCTGGCCGTCGTGGCATGGACGGCGGCCCGGGCCTTCTCCGCGGGGTACGACGACGAGGTCGAGCTCCCGAACACCCAGTCCGTCCAGGGTCTCGACGAGCTCGCCGCGGACGGTGAGCCGCCGGCCGCCTCCGGCACCGTGGTCCTCCGCTCAGCCGGGACGGCACTGTCCGGCCACGCCGACGAGATCGACGCCGCGCTCGAGCGCACGCGGGACCTGGACCACGTCGGTGCGGTCGCCGACCCGTTGACCACACCGGGCTCGCTCTCCAGCGACGGCCGCATCGGCCTGGTCGACATCGACCTCACGCAGAGCTTCCGGGACCTGGACGCCCAGGATCTCGAGGCGATCGACGCCGCCTTCGACCCGCTGCGCGCCGAGGGGGTCGACGTGGAGTACGCCGGGCAGCTCGGCAGCCGGATGGACCGCTCCGGCAGCCACCGGGTCGCGGAGGTCGTGGGGCTCGTCTGCGCGCTGGTCGTGCTGCTGGTCATCTTCGGGTCGGTCCTCGCAGCGCTGGTGCCGCTGGCGACGGCGATCATGGCGGTGGTCGTCGGGCTGCTCGCGCTGACCGCCACCACGGGGCTGGTCAGCTTCGCCAGCGTCTCCCCGACCCTGGCCACGATGATCGGGCTCGGCACCGGCATCGACTACGCCCTGTTCGTGGTCACCCGCCACCGGCAGCTGCTCATCGACGGAGCCGACCCGGTCGACGCGGCCGCCGCGACGGCGCGGACCACCGGTCACGCGGTGCTGGTAGGTGCCGGGACGGTCGCCCTCGCGCTGCTGGGTCTCTACGCCTCGGGCATCAGCTTCATCGGCAACCTGGGCCTGGCCGCCGTGCTGTCCGTGGTGACCTCGGCACTCGCGGCGATGACCCTGGTGCCCGCGGTGCTCGGCCTCCTGGGTCGCCACGTCGACCGCTGGCGACTGCGACGCCCGGTCGCCGAGCCGACCACGAGCGGCTCGGGATGGTCGGCGCACGCGCTCCGCGTCGCCCGGCGGCCGTGGCCGTTCCTGCTCGGCGGGTTCGCGCTGCTGGCCGTGCTGAGCGCCCCGCTCCTGGCCCTCGACACCGGCTCGGTCGACGACAGCGCGGCCTCGCCCGACACCACGAGCAGGCGTGCCTTCGACCTCGTCACCGAGGGGTTCGGGATCGGGCGCAACGGCACGCTCACCGTGGTCCTCTCCGCGGGGGCGCTCGACCCGGCGGACGCCGCGCGGGAGACGGCGGCGGCTCGCGACGCGATCGCGGCGACGCCGGACGTCACCTCGGTCGGCCCGTTCGCCCAGGTGGAGGGCACCGAGCTGTGGGCCGCCACCGTCCAGCCGGGCGTCGCCCCCGGGACCAAGGCCGCCGAGGACCTCTTCCTGACGCTCCGGGACGAGGTGGTCCCCGACGTCACGACCGACAGCGGCCTGGACCCCGGCGGCTGGGTGACCGGCTCCCTCGCGGTCCAGCTCGAGTTCGGGAGAGCGGTCGTCGACCGGCTGCCGCTCATCATCGGCGTCATCGTCGTGGCGGCGTTCCTGCTGCTGGTCGTGACCTTCCGCAGCGTCGTGCTGGCGCTCAAGGCGGCCCTGCTCAACGTGCTGTCCATCGGAGCGTCGTACGGCGTGCTGGTGGCGGTGTTCCAGTGGCAGCTGGGCTCGGGGCTGCTGGGCGTCGACGGGCCGGTGCCGATCGAGTCGTACGTGCCCATGATCATGTTCGTCGTCGTGTTCGGGCTGTCCATGGACTACGAGGTGTTCCTGCTGTCCCGGGTGCGCGAGTCGTGGCTGGCGTCCGGGGACACCACCAGGGCGGTGGCCGAGGGGCTGTCCGCGACCGCTCGGGTCATCACCGCCGCTGCCCTGATCATGGTCAGCGTCTTCCTGGGGTTCACCCTGGACGACGACATCACGGTGAAGATGCTCGCCGTCGGCCTGGCCGTGAGCGTCGCCGTGGACGCCACCGTCGTCCGGCTCGTCCTGGTGCCGGCCGCGATGGCCGCGATGGGAGGGGCCAACTGGTGGATACCCCGGTGGCTGGATCGCGTCCTCCCCGGCTCGTCGACGCCGCGTGCGTCGGCGTGACGGTCATCCGGCCGGTACGCCGACCTCGGCCGCCAGTGGCAGGGTGAGCATCGCGATGGTCCCCCCGCCGGGCCGCGCGAGCAGGCGCACCTCGCCTCCTCCCGACCTGGCGATGCCACGAGCGATCGCCAGCCCGAGCCCCGTCCCGCCGCCAGGGCCCCGGCTGGGCTCGGCCTGCCAGAACCTCTCGAAGGCCGCCTCGTGTGCCCCGTCGGGCAGCCCGGCTCCGTCGTCATGGACCTCGACGACCGCGGTGCGGCCCTCGACGCGGCCATCGATCCACACCGAGCACCCGGGCGCGGTGTGCTCGAACGCGTTGCGCACCAGGTTGGCCACGCAGCGTCGCGTCGCCTCCGGGTCGCCGCTGACGACCAGCGGCGACAGCCCGGTGGGACGAGACCCGTGCCCGGGGTACAGCCGGCTGACCTCGGAGAGGACCTCGGAGGCCAGCTCCGCGAGGTCGAGCTCCTCGACGATGTCAGGGGCGCCGGCACTGCCGAGCCTGGCCAGTGCCAGGAGGTCCTCCACCAGCGCCCGCATCCGGGTCGACTGGGCCCGGATGTCGGCCATCGCCTCCTCCAACGCCTCCGGGTCGGCGACGCCGCCCTCGTGGTAGAGGTCCGCCCACCCGTGCACCACCGCCAGCGGGCTGCGGAGCTCGTGCGAGGCGTCGGCGACGAACTGGCGGATCCGCTCCTCACTGCTGCGGCGGACCCCGAAGGCGGCGTTCAGCACGGAGGCGAGCTCGGCGATCTCACCCACGGCCGCCGGCTGGGGCAGGACCTCGTCCTCGTGGCCCTGCGCGATGCGGGACGCGGAGTCGGTCATCTGCCGCAGCGGCCGCAGGGCGCGCCGCAGGCCGAGGACCGCCAGACCCGTCGCCGTGGCCATGAGGACGAACGAGACCACGAGCTCGGTCCTGAGCAGCGCGGCCAGGGTCGCATGAGCATCGTCGGTCGGGACCCCGACCGCGACCCTCCGCACGACCTCGGGCGCGGTGCCGTCCTCGCGCACCACCCTCAGGGTCGAGTCCACGGGCAGGTCGAAGACCAGCACCCGGTGGGGATGGTCGCCGGACAGGTCGACGTCCGACGTGCCCAACGGCGCCTGGCTGAGGGACTGCGGGACCTGGTCGCCGCCGATCGGCGTCGACGACGCGATCACCCGGCCCTCGTCGTCGAGCAGCACCAGGAACGCCTGCGCGGGGGCGATCCGGTCCACCAGCGCGAGATCGACCTGGCGGGGACCGCCCTCGAGCGCGATCAGCACCCGCGACTGGGCCGCCCGCAGCACCCCGTCGGCGCGGTCGACGAGGTGGTCGCGCAGCGCCAGGTACGCCGCCACGTTGGACACCATCAAGCCGCCGGCGAGCACGGAGGTGACCACGACGACGAGCCGGCCGCGCAGGCCCAGCCGGCGGATCCGAGCCCTCACCTGGAGGACCGGAGCACGTAGCCGAACCCCCGCACCGTGTGGATCAGGGGCGGACCTCCCGCGTCGATCTTGCGCCGGAGCTGGCTCACGAACTTCTCGACGACCGTCGCATCGCCGAGGTACTCGTACTGCCACACCTGGGACAGGATCTGCTCCTTGGAGAGCACCCGCCCGGCGTTGACCAGCAGGTAGCGCAGGAGGCGGTACTCCGTGGGTGACAGGTCGACGGCGACCTCGCCCCGGGTGACCTCGTGGACGTCGTCGCGCAGGCACAGGTCGTCGACCACCAGCGCTGCCCCGTCGGTGCTGGGCCTGATGCGGTGGAGCACCGCACCGACCCGGGCGGCGAGCTCGGCCACGCTGAACGGCTTGGTCACGTAGTCGTCTCCACCCGCCGAGAAGCCGTGGAGCCGGTCCGGGACGGCGTCCCGGGCGCTGAGGAAGACCACGCCGATCCCCGGGTTGCGGGTCCTGAGCTCGTGGCACAGGTCGAGGCCCGACCCGTCCGGCAGCAGGATGTCGAGCACGGCGAGATCCGGGGCGAACTCCTCCGCGACGTCCAGGGCCGCCGCGACCGTCGAGGCCGAGCTCACGGTCAGCCCCGTCATCCGCAGGGTCCTGGTCACGAGGTTGACCAGACCCGGCTCGTCGTCGACGACGAGCACCCGCCCACTGGGGCCGGTGGCGAGCAGTCCACCCGTGGTCATGGGTGGATGGTTCCACCTCTCCCCGAGAGCCAGGGCACCTTCATCCTGACGATTTCCTGAAGATCCGGACGCAGAGCGAGGGGACCCCTAGCGCCGCGGCAACCAGACGGTCAGGCCCTCGTCACCCGGGTGCGTGCCCTTGAGCCGGCCGCCGAGCGCGGTGACGACCGCTCGGGCCTTGGCCAGTGCCCGGTCGTCGCCGGGGCCGGTGCGGGTCTCGCCGGTGGAGGTCACGTTGATCGTGAGGTGCCCCTCGTCGTCGGCGTGGAAGGTCAGCCGGACCGCGCCGCGGCTGCGGCGCAGGACGTCGGTGAGCAGGATGTCCAGGACGAACTCGATCGGACCGGGGGTGTAGCGGGTGTCGATCACGCCGTCGACGGCGGCGGTGAGCGGGCGGTCGTAGTGACCCAGCGAGTCGGCCCAGTACTGGGCGCACTGCGTGCCGAGGTCACGCAGTGCGACGTCGGCCCCGGCGATCAGGCTGTTGCTCCGCGACAGCGCCACCAGCTCGCCGGCGATCTCGTCCATGGCGTCGATCCGGACCACGGCGTGCGCCATCGTCGCCCTGACGTCCTGCGGCAGGTCCGTGCGCGTCGACAGGTCGTCGAGGTCGAGGCGCAGCCCGGTCAGCGGGGTGCGCAGGACGTGGGAGGCGTGCTGGGCGAACGCCTCCTCGCTGGCCAGGCGCTCCTGGAGCTGCCCGGCGCTGGTCTGCAGCGCCTGGCCGATCGCCCTCGCCTCGGGCACCCGCGTGTGCGGGAGCTCCAGGTCGAAGCGGCCGCGGCCGAGCTGCTGGGCGGCGACCGCGAGCTTCAGGAACGGCGCGGCGAGCAGCTTGGCGATCAGGTATCCCACCATCGCCGCGACGATCGCGACGAGCAGCGCGAGGAGCGCGATCGAGCCGCGTTCGTCGCCGACCAGGTCGTCGACGGCCTCGTCCGACTGGAGCAGGGTCAGCGACGCGTCGTGCCCCTCGACGGCTGCGACGGCGGCGAAGTCCTGCCCGTCGTTGCCCTCGTCGAACCCGTCGCCCTCGGCGACCAGCGGCCGCTCGCCGACGGCGTCGTACTCCAGCCGCTGGTCCGGCCCGACCACGCCGGCCAGCACCGACTCCGTCACCGGGAGCTCGGCGTCCAGCCGCATCGCGAGGAACCCGGCCATCGTCTGGGCCTGGGCGAGGACGTGGTCGCTCTCGTGGGCCCGCAGGTCGCTCTCGACGGTGTAGGAGCGCACGAGCAGCAGGGCGACGAGCAGCGTCACGCTCAGGGCGACGAACGCCGCGGTCAGCCGCTCACGCATCGCTCACGGCCCCCCCGCCCGAGTCGCCCGAGTCACCCGCCCCAGCCG
>NZ_JAEMSS010000103.1 GCF_016462705.1 Nocardioides sp.
GCCTCATGCGCGGTGCCACGTTCGGCCGCATCGCCGGTCGGGGGGCCGCCACCCGCCCGCCCTACCCGGTCTGGGCGGCGACCGCCGCGGGCACCCGGGGGAGGTGGACGGTCACGGAGCAGCCCGCACCGACGGCCGAGTCGATCTGGATGTGCCCGCCGTGGTTGACGGCGATCGCCTGGGCCGTGGACAGCCCCAGTCCGGTACCGGGGAGGGCGTCGCGCACGGTGAGCGAGGAGCGGTAGTAGCGGCGGAACACCTGCTGGAGCTCGTCGGCGGGGATCCCGCAGCCGGAGTCGACGACCCTCAGGACACAGCCGTCCTGGTCCTGCCTGAGCGTCACGACGACGAGACCGCCCTCGGGCGTGAACTTGACCGCGTTGCTCACCAGGTTGTCGACCATCACCTCCAGGTCGCGGGCGGAACCGGCGACCATGACCGGCTCCGGGTCGAGCTGCGTGGACACGGTCGGACGACCGTCAGTGCCGTAGGGGTAGCTCGCGACCGTGCTCTCCACGACCTCGACGAGGTCGACCGGATCGGCGTCGGCGGAGTGGCCGGCGCCGACGACCCGGGACGAGAGCAGGATGGCCTCCACGGTGCGCAGGAGGCGAACGACGTTGTCCTCGACGCGCTCGAGCATCTCCTTCTGGCGGGTGTTGAGCCGGCCCGCGTCCTCGGTCAGCAGGAGCTCGGTGTAGCCGACGATGGTCGTGATGGGGGTGCGGATCTCGTGCCCGACGTTGCTGATCAGGCCGTCGAGCTCGCCGCCATGCTCGAAGGTGTTCCGGGATGTCGTCGGGCCGGTCATCGCAAGTGCCTCGCCCAGGGCGCCGCGGTGACCGGTCGGGCCGCGGGGGTGACGTGGGGGTAGCAGTTGAGGTCGGCGAGCATCTCGAGGACCTGACGGTCCGGAGCCCGGTCGGCGAGGTGCTCCGTGAGCTGCTGCTCCGTGAGGCCGGCCGCGACCGCGAGAGCCGTGCAGTCCTCACCGAAGCGCCGGTACCAGCTCGCGAGCGTGGCCGGGCTGACGCCGAGTCGCCCCCAGGTCTCGAGCCACAGGCGCTCGAGGCACGCCGGGGCCAGGAACTGCGACAGGAGCTGCTCGAGGTGAGCGCGGCTCCAGGGAGTGGCCGTCGCGACGGGCCGGTCCTCGGCGGCGTACAGGGTCATGACTCCATGGTGGGCGTCCGGGGCGGGCGAGGTGAGAGGCCGATGTGCCGAACCGGCTGGTGCGTGGGTGCTGGTTCTCTCAGGAGGTCCGGCGGACACAAGGGGGCCTTCGGGCCATTGACATCGGCGAGAAGTCGGGCTAACGGCGGGGCAGCCAGAAGGAGACGGTGGTGCCGGACGGGGTCGACTCGATCGAGAACGACCCGCCGGCCACCTCGGCCCGGTCGCGCATGTTCCTGATCCCACGGTGGCCGGGTGGCGACATCAGCACGGTGTCGGACCCGGCGCCGTCGTCGATCACCTCGACCCGCACGCCCTGTCCCTCGCCCGTCACCCGGATGACCACCGATGCCGCTCCGGCGTGCTTCACGACGTTGACCAGCGCCTCCCTGATGATCCGGATGGCCGTGGTCCGAATCGTCAGGGACTGCGCCCGCTCCGAGGCGGCCGACTCGCTCTGCAGCTCCCAGTGCACGCCGGTGCCGTCGAAGACGTGCACGGCGGTCTCGTCGACCAGGTCGGCGAGCGTCGCATTGGGTGCCACGGGCTCGAGCTCGAAGAGCAGGTCCCGCAGTCCACTGGTCACCGACGTGACGATCTCGTGCACGCGCACCACGTCGGCGACCATCTCGGGCGCCACGTCCTGGAGCCGACGCTCCAGCATGCCGAGCCGGAGGTCGACGGCGGCGAGAGACTGCAGCGACTCGTCGTGGACGTCGGCCGCGATGTGGCTCCTCTCGAGCTCCTGCGCGTCGACCAGCCGGCGTACGAGCTCGGTGCGCTGGGCGAGCAGCGCGTCCAGCTCGGTGCGGTTGCGGAACCGCTCGAGTGCCAGGGAGATGTTGTCGGCGAGGCCGAACAGGAGCGCTCGCACGTCTTCGCTGAAGACGTGGGGTCGCTTCGAGAAGAGCCACAGGCAGGCCACCGGCTCGCCACGGACGCGCAGTGGCAGGGCGGCCGCTGCCTGGATGTCGAACTGGGCCGCCCTGGCGGCGGAACGCTCCCCGAGGGAGCTGACATCGTTCTCGAACAGAGGCTTCCCCGCGAAGAGTGCGGCGAGGGGGGCGTCGTCACCACCGCGATCCCGCTGGGAGGAGAGCAGCAGCTGGGTCACGAAGTCGTCGAGCGAGAGATGGTTGGCGCTGGCGACCGCGAGGTGGCTCGCGACCACCCCTGCACTGGTCGTGACCACCACGGACCGGCCGGGCCCGCGCTCCAGGACCACGGCTCCGCTGAACCCTCCGTGGACCACCGCGATGTTGCAGGCCCGGCGGTACAAGGAGCTCTCGTCCACGGCGACGGCCACCGCCTCGTTGAGCCTGGCGAGTGCCAGGTAGGAACGGCTCTGCTCGTGGATGCGAGCCTCCGCCTCCCGTCGCGTCGAGACGTCGAGGACACTGCTGATGATCCACGTGCCCGAGGTGGTGGTCAGGGGCGTCAGGCTGATCTCCACCCCGAACTCGGTGCCGTCCTTGCGCCGGCCTCGCAGGTCACGCCGGTCGTCGAGCGGCCGCGCGGTCGGCGACCGCTGGTAGTCGTCCCGCATCGCCACGTGCGACTCGGCGACATCGAGGGGGACGAGCAGCTCGATCGGGTTGCCGATGAGCTCTTCGCGGGAGTAGCCGAAGAGCTCGGTGGCCCGGGGGTTGGCGTAGCGGACGACGGCCGACTCGTCGACGGCCACCACCGCGGTGGCCGTGGCATCGAGCAGGTCGAACACCACCTGCTCCGGCGCCGGGATCTCGTCGTGGGTCACGTCGACGGATCGGGAGGGGTGACGCCGGGTGTCGTGGCGTCCCCAGCGTCGCCGACGAGACGCTGGAGGACGAGCTGGGCGGTGGGGGCGGCGAGGATCACCTCACCGCCGGCCACCCGGGCGAGCAGGTCGGCGAGGCTGCCGCCGAGGTAGCCCTTGGTCAGGTAGGACACCGCGCCCGCGCGCAGCATCTCGATGAGGACCTCCGCCGAGACGTCCGCCGACAGGGTCACGACCTTGGGCCGGGTCCGGCCATGGCTCTCGCTCGCCGAGCCGGCCAGCGCCCGGGCGACCTCGGCCCCGCCGTGCGGCATCCGGACGTCGACGAGCACCAGGTCGGGGTGCTCGGCGTTCACCAGGGCGAGCAGCTCGCGTCCGTCGGCGGCCGTGCCGACGACCTCGAATCGCCGATCGGCCGAAAGAAGGTCCTCGACGGTCGATCGGATCGTAGTGTCGTCATCGCCCACGACGATTCGGATTGTCACTCGCGCCTCCAGAGCCATCATGCACGGTTGTTCGGGAGGGGCGACCACCCCTTTGGAGCCTAGACGTCTAGTGCCTACGTACTACGATCCCTCGATGGGGCGCTTGCGATGAACCAGTCCCCAGCCTCGTCGGCGGTGCGCATCCTCGTCGTCGACGACCACGACGTGTTCGCGTCCAGCCTGGCCCACGTCCTCGCGGCGGAGCCCGACATGACCATCGTCGGGACAGCACGGTCGATCGAGGAGGCTCGCGCGCTGGTGCCGCAGGTGCTGCCCGACGTCGTGCTCATGGACCACCGGCTCCCGGACGGGGACGGGGTCGCGGCCATCCCCGAGCTCCAGGCGTTGCGTACGTCCACGAACTACGTCGTGCTGACCGCCAGCACCTCCGACCAGGTGCTCGTGGCCGCGATCGAGGCCGGCGCTTCCGGGTTCGTGTCGAAGTCCCGGAGCCTCGACGAGGTCAGGTCGGCGGTCCGGGCCGCCCACAGCGGGGAGGCGGTGATCTCCCCGGAGATGCTGGCCCGGCTGCTTCCGAGACTGGCGTCCCGCCGCGACCCCGCGCGCGTCGAGCTGACCGACCGCGAGTACGAGGTGCTGTCCCTGCTCTCGGAGGGCCTGACCAACAACGAGATCGCCGCCAGCCTGGTCGTCAGCGTCCACACGGTGCGCAACCACGTCGCCAACCTCTCGGCGAAGCTGGGCGCTCACTCGAAGCTCGAGGCGTTGTCGATCGCCATCCGCCAGGGCCTGCTGCCCGATCGCTGATCGTCGGACCAGGACTTCTGGACCGTCACCACTGGTACGTCGGGACCGTTCTGTCCCATTCCGCCACGAGAACCGCGGGCCCGGCCTACTTTCGAGGAGTAGGCCCAGCAGCCACCCCAGGAGCAGGAGGCGGTAGCCCGTCATGTCAGTGCGTCGCTCACTACTCGTGTCCGCGCTCGGCGCGGCCCTCGGGGCCGGCGCGCTGGCCGCCACCCCGCTCACGCCGGCCTCGGCGCAGCCCGCCACCACGACGTACTCCTGCACCTTCCCCGAGCTCGACGAGGTCGACGTCCCGCTCACCGTGGACGTGACGAACCTCCCGGGCCGGCTGCCGGTCGCCGTCCCCGTCCCGTCGTCGGCGTGGGACGTGCGGGCGACGCTGCACCTCGACGACCTCACGACCGCCTACCTGCTCGGCCGCTCCAACGACATCATCGCCGAGGTCGACGGCTTCGAGGCGTTGCTCGGTGGCCGGCCGACCGTGCTGGACATGGCATCGGGGGTCGAGGCGCTTCCGGTCGCCGAGGCGCTCGACGTCGCGATGGCGGGCACGAACCGCCCCTTCACACCCAAGACCTTGGAGGACGACCTCTCGCTCGAGCTGCCGGACGCCTTCACCCTGGACCTCTACGACGGCGAGGGCGCACCCCTGTTCTCCGTCGAGTGCGAGTGGTGGGACGGCGACCTGGGCGTGATCGGCAGCGTCTCCGTGGTCAAGCAGTCGGCGGCGATGACCCGCAGTCTGCTCAAGAACCCGGTCAAGACCACGAGGCGCGCCAAGGTGCGGGTCTCCGTGCTGAGCCAGACCGGACTGCCCGCCACGGGCGAGGTGAGGGCCGCGATCGGTGAGCGGACCCTGGTCGTGCGCGAGCTGACCGACGGGTGGGTCACCCTCCGGTTGCCCAGGCTCGCCGCCGGCAAGCACCGGGTGACCCTGTCCTACGTGGGCAGCAAGGTCGTGGACAAGACCGCGAGGAACGTCACCGTCAAGGTGGTCAGGGCCCGACGCTAGGACATCCTAGAATCGGGTCGTGACCGACGCGCTGGACAGCCCGATGTTCGCCCTCTCCGAGGAGCACCGCGAGATCCGCGCGGCGGTGCGCGCGATCTGCGAGGCCAAGGTCGCGCCGTACGCCGCCGACGTGGACGAGCACGCGCGCTACCCGGAGGAGGCCGCGGCCGCGCTCCTCCAGGCCGACTTCCACGCCCCGCACGTCCCCGAGGAGTACGGCGGCGCCGGTGCGGACGCGCTGGCCACGGTGCTGGTCATCGAGGAGGTCGCCCGGGTGTGTGTCTCCTCCTCGCTGATCCCCGCGGTCAACAAGCTCGGTTCGCTGCCGGTCCAGCTGGCCGGGTCCGAGGAGCTCAAGAAGCACTACCTGGGTGCGCTCGCCCGGGGCGAGGGCGGCTTCTCCTACTGCCTGTCCGAGCCCGAGGCCGGCTCCGACGCCGCTGCGATGACCACCCGGGCGGTCCGCGACGGCGACCACTTCGTGCTCAACGGCGTGAAGCGGTGGATCACCAACGCGGGGGTCTCGGAGTACTACACGGTCATGGCGGTGACCGGGTCCGCCGAGGACATGGCCGACCCCAGGAAGCGGGCCCGGGGCATCTCGGCGTTCGTCGTGGAGAAGTCCGACGAGGGCGTCTCGTTCGGCGCGCCCGAGAAGAAGCTGGGGATCAAGGGCTCGCCCACCCGTGAGGTCTACCTCGACAACGTGCGGATCCCCGCGGACCGGATGATCGGTGCGGAGGGCACGGGGTTCGAGACCGCCATGCGGACCCTCGACCACACTCGGGTGACCATCGCCGCCCAGGCGGTGGGCGTGGCGCAGGGTGCCCTGGACTTCGCCCTCGCCTACGCCAAGGAGCGCCGGCAGTTCGGCAAGCCGGTCGCCGACTTCCAGGGCCTCCAGTTCGCGCTGGCCGACATGGGGATGAAGGTCGAGGCCGCCCGGCAGCTGACCTACGCCGCGGCCGGCCGTTCCGAGCGCAACGACCCCGACCTGACCTTCTTCGGCGCCGCGGCGAAGTGCTTCGCCTCCGACGTCGCCATGCAGGTGACGACCGACGCGGTCCAGGTGCTCGGTGGCTACGGCTACACCCGGGACTACCCGGTCGAGCGGATGATGCGCGACGCGAAGATCACCCAGATCTACGAGGGCACCAACCAGGTCCAGCGGATCGTGATGGCCCGCCAGCTGCTCGCGGGAGTCCAGTCCGAGCTGGTCTGACGGTGCGCGTCAGCTGAAGGCGCAGCCGCCCTTGACCCCGAACCGCTTGAAGACGACCGCGGCGGGGCAGAAACCGGTGACGCTGGACTGCAGCAGGTTGAGCCCCACGAAGGCAGTGAGCAGCAGCCACCACGGCGAGACCACGCTGGCGAGCAGGAGCGGCACCGTCGGGGCCTTGGTCCCTACTCGGGGACGCCGGGCGCTGGGAGGATGGATCCATCGGGCGGGCTGTGACCGCGCGTCAGACGTGCTGCACCGCCCCACCGACGAGAGGTGCGCAGTGATCACCGAAGCCGAGCTGGCCGACGGCACCCGGGCCTTCATCTGGCCGCTGCTGCCGCAGGATCGCCAGGCGCTGCACGACGGCTACGAGGAGCTGTCCATGGAGACCCGCAACCACCGTTTCCTCGCCAGCGTGCCGCACCTGACCGACGCGATGCTCGACCACCTCGTCGACGAGGTCGACGGGGTCGACCACGTGGCGCTCGCCCTGGTGGTGATCGACTCGGACAACGTCGGGACGCCCGTCGGGGTGGCCCGGATGATCCGCTACGACGACCGGCCGACCGAGGCGGACCTGGCGGTCACCGTGGTCGACGCCTGGCAGGGTCACGGGGTGGCGAGCGCCCTCCTGGCCGAGCTGGTGCGCGAGCGTCCCGTCGGGGTGTCCCGGATCGTCACCACCGTCGCCGCCGACAACGCCGCCTCGCTGGCGATGCTGCGCCGCCTGGGTGACACCACTGTCACGTCGGCCGGCAGCAACCGGTTGGACGTCGTCGTCGAGCTCGCCGCCGAACCGAGCACCGAGGAGGAGCCATGACCCACCCGGAACGCGTCGCTGGACATGGGGGCGAGCCGACCGTCTCCGTGGCCCGGATGTTCTACGACCGGGTCGCCGGCAGCCCGGACGCCGAGGCGTACCGCTTCCCTCGCTTCGAGCGCTGGGAGTCGGTCACCTGGGCGCAGGCGGGCGAGGTCGTCACGAGCCTGGCCGCCGGGCTGCTGGCCGTCGGTATCACGCACGAGGACCGGGTGGCGATCGCCAGCAGCACCCGAATCGAGTGGATCTACGCCGACCTGGCGATCGCCTGCGCCGGGGGAGCCACCACGACCATCTACCCCACGGCGAACCCGGAGGACGTCGGGCTGATCCTCGCCGACAGCGCCGCACGGGTCGCCTTCGCCGAGGACGACGCGCAGGTCGCCCGCCTGCGCGCCCTGCGCCCGCAGCTGCCGGCCCTCGAGCTGGTGGTCACCTTCGACGGTGAGTCGGACGGCGACTGGGTGCTGTCCCTGGACGACCTGCGTGCCCGTGGGGACCGGCGCCTGGCGGAGCACCCCCAGGCGGTGGACGACGCGGTCGCCGCGATCCGCCCCGAGCACCTGGCCACACTGATCTACACCTCCGGGACGACGGGCCGTCCCAAGGGCGTGGAGCTGCTGCACAGCTCCTGGACCTACATCGGGGCCGGTGCCGAGCAGCTCGGCATCCTCTCCCGCGACGACCTGCAGTACCTGTGGCTGCCGATGTCGCACTCGTTCGGGAAGATGCTCATGGCGGTCCAGCTCCAGATCGGCTTCCCCACCGCCGTCGACGGCCGGATGGACCGGATCGTCCCCAACCTCGCCGAGGTCCGGCCGACGTTCATGGCCGGGCCGCCGCGCATCTTCGAGAAGGTGCACGGCAGGGTCGTCCAGACCGTCGAGGAGGGCAGCAGGGTCAAGGGCGCCCTGTTCGCCTGGGCGTTCCGGGTGGGGGCCCGCGTCGCGCAGACGGAGCTCCAGGGACGTCCGCTGGGCCGGCTGACCCGAGCCCAGCACGCGCTGGCGGACCGCTTGGTGCTGGCGAAGGTCCGGGACCGGCTCGGCGGTCGGATCCGGTTCCTGGTCTCCGGCAGCGCGGCCCTGTCACCGGACGTCGCCCAGTGGTTCCGCGCGGCCGGGCTGCCGATCCTCGAGGGCTACGGGCTGACCGAGACCAGCGCCGGCGCCTGCATCACGCGACCCGAGGACCTCGTCTACGGACGGGTGGGGCGGCCGATCGACGGGACCGAGGTGCGGATCGCGCCCGACGGCGAGATCCTGCTGCGCGGTCCCAGCGTGATGCGTGGCTACCACGGGCTGCCCGAGGAGACCGACGAGGTCCTGGACGCCGACGGCTGGCTGGCCACCGGTGACGTCGGCGAGATCGACGAGGCCGGTCGGGTCCGGATCACCGACCGCAAGAAGGACCTGATCAAGACCTCCGGGGGCAAGTACATCGCGCCGCAGGCGATCGAGGTGCTCTTCAAGGCCGAGTGCCCGCTGGCCAGCCAGATGATCGTGCACGCCGAGGGCCGCAACTACGCCACGGCCCTGGTGACCCTGGACCCCGACGCGCTGACGCAGTGGGCGTCGGCCAGGGGCAAGCCCGAGACCGACTACGCCCGGCTGACCGCGGACCCCGGCGTGCACGAGTACGTGCGCACGTGTCTCGACCGGGTCAACCACCGCCTGAACCGGTGGGAGACGATCAAGGACATCCGGATCCTGGACCACGACCTCTCCGTCGAGGACGGCGACGTCACGCCGAGCATGAAGGTGCGGCGCAAGGCGGTCGAGGCGAGGTACCGACCGCTCCTGGACGCGATGTACGCCGCCTGACCGGCGAGCTGCACGGGTCAGCGGATCCGCGGCAGGTCCGAGGCCTTGCCGGAGAAGTGCGGCCGGCGCTTCTCGAGGAACGCGGCCACGCCCTCCTTGCCGTCTCCGAGGGAGGTCCAGAACATCGCGAGCGAGTCCGACAGGTGCGCCTCCAGCGGCTCGGCCGCGGCGCTGTTGGTGTAGAGCAGCTGCTTGGCCAGCCCGAGCGCCACGGGTGACCGGTCGACCACGAACGAGCGGGCCAGCCCCACCGCCGCGGGCAGGAGGTCGTCGGGCTCGTGCACGGAGCGCAGCAGGCGCCCGGCGAGGGCGGTCTCCGCGTCGAGGACCTCGGCGGAGTACACCCACTCCAGCGCCTGCTGGATCCCGACGATGCGCGGGAGGAACCACGAGGACGCGGCCTCGGGGACGATGCCCAGGCGGCCGAACACGAAGCCGATGCGGGCGGCGGTCGACGCCAGCCGCAGGTCCATGGCGAGGGTCATCGTCGCGCCGATGCCGACCGCGGGCCCGTTGATGGCGGCGATCACGGGCTTGGGCAACGCGTGGATCGCGAGGGTCACCTTGCCGCCGGTGTCGCGCACCCCGTCCTGGTAGGGCTCCTCGGTGAGGCGCGCCCGCAGCTCCTCCGGGGTCGGCCGCAGTGACTCGTCGAGCCCGAAGACGTTGCCGTCGGCCGAGAGGTCCATCCCCGCGCAGAACGCGCGCCCTGCGCCGGTGACCACCACGGCCCGGACCGCGTCGTCCCGGGCGTCGTCCAGGAAGAACGCCTGGAGCTCCCGGGCCATCGTCAGGTCGAACGCGTTGAGCTGCTCGGGACGGTCCAGGGTCAGGACCGCGACCCCGGCGTCGTCGATCTCGCAGGCCAGGGTGTCGAAGGACGTCACTGGATCCCGCCGGTGGGCGAGCACAGCTTCTTGTCGATCGAGTCCGTGTCGTCCTCGATGATCTTCTCGAACATCTGAGGGGCGAGCTCGGGGTGCCAGGTCACGGCCAGGTCCTGCAGCGGCACCACGCAGGTGAGCCCCGCGTCGCCGTCCACGCGGGTCATCGCGGTGGCCCACATGCCGGCCCGGGCCGGGCCCATGCCCTCACCGAACCTGAAGAAGTCGGGGATCTCGTGGTTGAGCCGCCACCAGCGGACCGGGTTGATGACCGTCCAGGGCGACAGCACGGCCTTGCCGACCGCTGAGACCACCTCGCGCTGGCGGCGTACCCGGTCGATGTCACCGATCCCGGAGGTGTGCCGCGACCGCGCGTAGCCCAGGGCGGTGGCTCCGTCGACCTCCTGGCAGCCCTTCTTGATCTTGAGGCCGGCGAGCTTGTCGACCATGTCGCGCTTGGGGCACACCTCGATGCCGCCGACCGCGTCGACCACGCCCGCGACGCCGCCCATGCCGATCTCCACGTAGTGGTCGATCCGGATGCCGGTCGCGGTCTCCACCGTCTCGACGAGCAGGGGTGCACCCTCGTAGGCGTAGGCCGCGTTGATCTTGCCCTGGCCGTAGCCCGGGATGTCGACGATCGAGTCGCGCGGGAGGGACAGCAGCAGATTGGGGCCGGATCCCGTGTGGAGCAGCATGATCGTGTCGGTGCGGCTGCCTCCGGGGTTGCCGGTGCTCAGCTCCTGGCGTTCCTCCTTGGTCAGGTCCTCCCGCGAGTCGGTCCCGACGAGGAGGTACGTCGTGCCCGGCTGGTCCGAGGGGCGATCGCCCTCGGGTGCGAACTCGACCTTCTCGACGCTGGTCCAGGCCAGGATCGGCACCGCCACGAGGAACACGAGCCAGGCGAGCAGGAGGAGGAACACGTAGCGGAGCCGGAACCGCGGCCGGCGAAACCCGCGACCACGGCCGCCGCCGCTCGGTGGTGGCTCGACCGGAGGTGCGACCGCAGGCGGGCTGGGCCGGGTGGTGCGCGCCGGCGCGGGCGCTGGGCCGCCGGGACCGCCTGCGCCGGGCCGCGGCTGGGTGGGCATCATCCGGGTCGCGTCGGGTGGTGGCGTGGCGCGCCGGTCCGGCCGGCGGACCGGCCGCGTGGCGTCGTCGGGGGTGGCCCGCCCGTCGGGGTCGTCGGGGCCGTCGCCCTTCCCGCCGTACAGCCAGCCGTACTCGGGTCCGTCCCCAGCCATGGCGGTGAACCTACCGGGTGGGCGGGCAGCCGCCGCGCCTGCCCGCGGCCGCCGGTCCGGGACCTGAGGTGCTGCGGGTCCGGGTCCTTCGGCCCTGCCACCGTCCCGATCGCACGGCGCAGGGTGAGGTAGCCCGCGAGGCGGAGGGAGGCACCGTGCGCAGACCGATCGATCCCGTCGACACCATCTGGCTCAACATGGACCGGCCCAACAACGTGATGGTCATCGAGAGCCTGATGACCTTCGCCGAGCCGATGGACTGGGAACGGCTCCTGGTGACCTATCGCGAGCGCGTCCTCGACCGCTACCCGGTGTTCCGTCAGCGGCCGGTGTTCTCCCGGGTGCCGCTCCTGCCGCCGCACTGGGAGGACGACGAGGCGTTCGACCTGGCCCGGCACGTCCGCTACGTCACCCTCGGCGGGGAGGGCGGCGACCGTGACCTGCAGGACTACGTCAACGGCCACTTCGGTCGCCCGCTGGACCGGGACCGCCCCCTGTGGGAGATCCACCTGATCGACGGCTACCAGGGCGGGTCCGCGGTCTACTCCCGGCTCCACCACGCGCTCGCGGACGGCATCGCCCTGCTGCAGGTGCTGCTCAGCCTCACCGACGGCGAGCCGGAGCCGTCGGCCGCGGGAGCCGGCGCGGCGGCCGGGCCGGAGCCCCTCATCCAGCGCGACGGCGTGTGGGACGCTGCCGTGCACGCGGCCGGAGCGGCGGGAGGCGCGATCCTCGACCTGACCCACCTCGTGTCACCCCACCTGGTGCACGACGCGCTGACCGTCGCCCAGCAGAGCGCCTCGGTCGCGGCCAAGCTCACCCTGAGCCACCGGCCGCGCACCGCGCTCGTCGGCACCGCGGGCGAGCAGAAGTGTGCGGTCTGGGCGCCGCCGTTCCCGCTCGCCGAGGTCGCCGAGGTGGGGCATCGCACCGGGACGACCGTCAACGACGTGCTGGTGGCGGCCCTGGCCGGGGCGGTGGCGGCGTACCTGCGCGAGCACGACGGCGAGGCCGTCGACCTGCCGACGATGGTGCCGGTCAACCTCCGCGGCGACGCCGCACCCCCGAGCGAGCTCGGCAACAAGTTCGCCCTGGTGCTGCTCAGTCTTCCCTCGGGTCTGGACACGCCGTTCGCCCGGCTGGCCGAGACGAAGCGGCGGATGGACGCGATCAAGCACTCTCCCGAGGCGGTGCTGACCTTCGGCATGATCCGCGGCATCGGCCGTACCGGCCGTGACCTGGAGCGCTACCTGGTCGACTTCTTCGCGGACAAGGCCAGCGGCGTCACCACCAACGTGCCAGGGCCCAGGGCGCCGCGCTACGTCGCCGGCCGACGGGTCGCGTCGATGCTGGGCTGGGCGCCCCAGTCGGGGAACCAGACCCTCGGCACCTGCATCTTCACCTACGACGGCAACGTCCACGTCGGGTTCAAGACCGATGCCGCCACCGTGGCGCACCCCGAACGGCTCGTCGAGGCCTTCCAGGAGGAGCTCCGCCAGCTGGTCCAGATGGCGCCGGCCACCTCCTGAGCCCCGCAGCGGGTCGGACAACCGCGACGGGGTCCCCGGCGCGTCCTGCACGCCTGTGACAGGTGTGACTGGTGATACTGGCAACCACGCTCGAACCACTGCTCGCCACACACCATCGGAGACCAGGTGCCTTCCCCCACCTCTCCCGGCCACACCCACCTGAGCCGACTGCCCAGCACGGCTGCCGACCGCGCGGCCCGGGTGCGCTTCCGCCGTGCGCTGGCCCTGATGGTGATGACGCTGCTGGTGCCCGGCTCGGCGCAGCTCGCCGCCGGCGATCGGCGGATCGGCCGGGCCGCCCTGCGGATCTGGGTCGGTGCGCTGGTGACCGGAGCGCTGGTGCTGCTGATCTCGCTGGTCCACCGCCAGTTCCTCTTCGACCTGGTGTTCGACACCCGGGTGCTGCTGGCGCTGCGGGTCGGCCTGATCGTCGGCGCCATCGGGTGGGGCTTCCTGCTCGTCGACGCCTGGCGCCTCGGCCAGCCCCTCTCCCTCTCCATGCCGCACCGCCGGGCGGCCATCGGCGTCAACGGGGCGCTCTGCCTGTTCGTCGCCAGCGCCCTGCTCTTCGGCTCCCACCTGGTGGGCGCTCAGCGCGACCTGGTCCAGGCGATGTTCGGCAGTGGCGAGGCCAGCGACGCCGCGCACGGGCGCTACAACGTGCTGCTCCTCGGTGGCGACAGCGGAGCGGACCGCTGGGGCCTGCGTCCGGACTCCCTCACCATCGCCAGCATCGACCAGGAGACCGGCAAGACCGTCCTCATCTCGCTGCCGCGCAACATGACCAACTTCCCCTTCGCCGAGGGGTCGGTGATGGAGGAGCAGTTCCCCGACGGCTTCGACTGCGGCGAGGAGTGCATGCTCAACGGCGTGAGCACCTGGGCCGGTGACAACACCGAGCTCTTCCCCAAGAGCAAGAACCCCGGTGTCGACGCGACGGTCATGGCCGTCGAGGGCATCACCGGCCTCGACGTCAGCTACTGGGCGATGGTCAACCTGCGCGGGTTCCGCGAGCTCGTCGACGCCGTCGGCGGCGTGACCCTCAACGTCCGTGAGCCGATCCCCGTCGGCATCGGCAGCGACGTCAACTACGTGCAGCCGGGCATCCGCAAGCTCACCGGGTTCGAGACGCAGTGGTACGCGAGGGCCCGCCAGGGTTCCGACGACTACTCGCGGATGGCGCGGCAGAAGTGCGTCATGAGCGCGATGCTCGACCAGATCAGCCCGCAGACCATGCTCCGCAACTTCTCGCAGATCGCGCAGGCCAGCTCGGACATGGTGTCGACGAGCATCCCGGCGGGTGAGGTCGGCCGGTTCGCCGACCTGGCCCTCAAGGCGAAGAGCCAACGGATCTCGACGCTGTCCCTCGTCCCGCCCTTGGTCAACACCGGCAACCCGGACATCGACCTGGTCCGGGCCAAGGTGGCCGAGGCCATCGACCGGTCCGAGGGTGACTACGAGGCGCCCGAGCCGGCCGCCGACGCCGACGCCGACGCCGACGCCAAGGCCGGGAAGCCGAAGAAGGACAGGCCGAAGCCGCCCGCGGTCGTCACCGGGGGCTCGGTCGGGTCGCTCAGCCAGGGCTACGCCGCCAACCAGGCGGAGGACCTCGACCAGGCCTGTTGACGGGGATCTCGACAGGCTCGATCACCGTGGGGTCGCCCGAGTGCCTCCCTGCGGCTGAGGGTGGAGCGATCTAGTCTGAGCGCAATGTCCCAGCCCACCGTGCTCGCCGTCGACGGCAACTCGCTGCTGCACCGGGCGTTCCACGCCTCGGCACGCAGCGGGTTCCGCATCGACGGGCGTCCGGCGTGGGCGGTGCGGGGGCTGCTCTCGCAGCTGGTGGCCGCCACCGACCGGGTCTGCGCCGACGCCGTCGTGGTCGGGTTCGACGACCGCGGCAACAGCTCTCGCAAGAAGCGGTGGCCGACCTACAAGGCGCACCGGGTCCCCAAGCCGGAGACGCTGGAGTCCCAGCTCGACCTGGCGGTGGACGTGCTCCGGGCGCTGGGCGTCGTCGTGGTCGTGCCGCCGGGGCTCGAGGCCGACGACGTCCTGGCCAGCGTGGCCGCCCAGGCGCCCGCTCTCGGCGCCAGGACCGTCGTGGCGACGTCCGACCGCGACAGCTTCTCGCTCATCGACGAGCACACCCGGATGCTGCGGATCCTCAACGGTGGCGTCGACGCGTCTCCGCTGCTCGACCCGGCGCGGCTGGCCATGGTCACCGGCGTACGCCCGGAGCAGTACTCCGACCTGGCCGCCCTGCGCGGCGACGCCTCTGACAACCTGCCCGGGGTCAGCGGGTTCGGGGCCAAGACCGCGGTCAGGCTGCTGACCGAGCTCGACACCGCCGAGGCGGCGTTCGCCGACGCGCTGGCCGGGGGCGAGCGCTGCCGGACAGCGGTGGGTGCGGCTCGCGCCAAGACGCTGGCGACCACCGAGGCCAGGGAGCGCTACGACCTCAACCGGGCGGTGATGACGATGGTGGCCACCGCCGAGCTCGGCCTCGACCTCACCTCCGGCGGCGGTGCGGGAGTGCTGCCGCTCGACGAGGAGACGGTGCGGTCGGTCTTCACCAGGTTCGAGCTGCACGTGCCCGCCGCGGTCCGCGCGCTCACCCTCAAGGAACCGACGCGCTCGGTCGAGCCGACCTACGTGGACCCCCGCTGGTC
>NZ_JAEMSS010000005.1 GCF_016462705.1 Nocardioides sp.
GCCTCGACAACGTCATCGCCCACGCCGACCAGATCACCGGCAAGAAGGGCGAGGCGCTGCGCGAGCACCTCGGCGACGTGATCCGCAACCGGCACCTCAACGCCCTGGTCTGCGACCTCGAGCTCGACGCGGTGCCCCAGGACCTGGTCTGGACCTCGTGGGACCGGCAGGCGGTGCACACGCTGTTCGACGGGCTGGAGTTCCAGGTGCTGCGCACCCGGCTGCTCGAGGCGATCCCGACCGAGGAGGACGCGGTCGACGAGGCCGGGTTCGACGTGAGCATGCGGGTGCTCGACACGGGCGAGGTGGCCGGCTGGCTGGCCGAGCACGCCGGTTCGGGCGAGCGGGTGGGCCTGCATCCGCTCGGGCACTGGCGGGCCGGCACCGGTGACGTCACGGCCCTGGCGTTCGCGACCGAGGCCGGAGCGGCCTACACCCCGACCGACCGGCTCGACCCGGCCGACGAGGCGGCCCTGGCCGCCTGGCTCGCGGACCCCGCGCGCCCCAAGGTGATGCACGACGCCAAGGGCCCGATGCTCGCCCTCGCCGCCCGGGGGATGCCGCTGGCGGGACTCGAGCGCGACACGGCGCTGTCGGCCTACCTCGCCCGGCCCGACCAGCGTTCCTACGACCTCGCCGACCTGACGGTTCGCTACCTCAAGCGAGAGCTGCGGCAGGGGCCCGCCGACGACGGCCAGCTCAGCCTCGACATGGGGGACGCGGCGGCAGGCGCGGTCGGCGAGACCGAGATGCTGCACGCCCGGGCGGTCCTCGACCTGGCCGCGGCCCTGGACGAGGAGCTCGAGGAGCGGGGCGGGACCCGGCTGCTCACCGAGATCGAGCTGCCGCTCATCGACCTGCTGGCCCGGATGGAGCAGACCGGGATCGCGGTCGACGTCGACCAGCTCCAGTCGCTGGAGGCCGAGTTCGCCGGCCAGGTGAAGCTCGCCGCCGAGGAGGCCTTCGCCGTCATCGGCAAGGAGATCAACCTCGGCTCGCCCAAGCAGCTCCAGGTCGTGCTCTTCGACGAGCTCGGGATGCCCAAGACCAAGCGCACCAAGACCGGCTACACCACTGACGCCGACGCGCTGCAGCAGCTCTACGTCAAGACCGAGCACCCGTTCCTGCTCCACCTGCTCCGGCACCGTGACGTGTCCCGGCTGCGGCAGACCATCGAGGGCCTGCTCAAGACGGTGTCCCCGGACGGCCGGATCCGGACCACCTTCAACCAGCTGATCGCCGCCACCGGACGGCTCTCGAGCACCGACCCCAACCTGCAGAACATCCCGATCCGCACCGAGGAGGGCCGCCGGATCCGCGAGGGGTTCGTCGTCGGTAGCGGCTACGAGTGCCTGATGACCGCCGACTACAGCCAGATCGAGATGCGGATCATGGCGCACCTGTCCCAGGACGCGCTGCTGATCGAGGCGTTCAGGTCGGGTCGCGACTTCCACTCCATCACCGCGTCCCGGGTCTTCGACGTCCCGGCCGACCAGGTCACGGTCGAGATGCGCGCCAAGATCAAGGCGATGAACTACGGCCTGGCCTACGGGCTGTCCGCGTTCGGGCTCGGCGGCCAGCTCGGTATCGAGCCGAGCGAGGCCCGCGGCCTGATGGACGAGTACTTCGAGACCTTCGGCGGGATCCGTGACTACCTCGGCGGCATCGTCGACCAGGCCCGGCGCACCGGCTACACCGAGACGATCATGGGCCGCCGGCGCTACCTGCCCGACCTCACCAGCGACAACCGGCAGCGCCGCGAGATGGCCGAGCGGATGGCGCTCAACGCGCCCATCCAGGGGTCGGCGGCCGACCTGATCAAGATCGCGATGCTCAACGTCGACCGCGCGGTCCGGGAGGCGGGCCTCGCCTCGCGGATGCTGCTCCAGGTGCACGACGAGCTGGTCTTCGAGGTCGCCGCGGGGGAGCGGGAGGCACTGGACGCCCTGGTGCGGGAGCAGATGGGGTCGGCCGCCGAGCTGCTCGTCCCCCTGGACGTCTCAGTCGGGACCGGGCTCAGCTGGCACGAGGCTGCCCACTAGCTTTCTACCCCCGCGCTCGCGGGGCGCTCCCTCCGGTCGCAGATCCAGGCGTCCGTGGGATCGGGTGGCCGTCCTGTTGCTTGGTACCCCGGGAGCTTCGGCCCTCAGTCGGATCGATCGGTCAGCGTGGGAGTGGCCGGCCGTACCGTGGGCTGGCTGGCGGCCAGGGAGAACAGCGCCACGAACAGCACGCCGTCGACCGCGGCGACCAGCAGCACCAGCGAGGTGGCGAACGACATCGACAGGGCGAAGCCGACCAGCACGGCCAGCGCGGTCCAGATGATCAGGATCGCCCTGCCCTGACGGCGGGCCAGCGCCGAGTAGACCAGCAGCTGGAGCATGGCGAGCAGGGTGCCGACGATCGCGAACTTCCAGAGGTCGTCCTTGATCGCGGAGAACTCGTCACCGCCGACGAACAGCAGCGCGAGGTCCGGGAGGAACAGCGTCGCCAGCACGCCGAGCGACCCGAGCGTCGCGGAGACGCCCAGCGCGAAGGCGAGGGTCTTGCGGGACGCACCCTGCTCCGACATCGACGGGAACGCGATGACCACGACGAACTGCGGGAAGAAGAGGATCGCCTTGACCATGATCAGGCCACTGGCGTAGAGCCCTGCCTCCGAGTCGGACATCACCGCCCGCGCGATCAGGATGTCCGCGTTGGAGAGGGCGAAGAAGGCGAGCAGGGCCTGGCTGCTGGTGCCGACCTCGCGCATCAGCTCGAGGCCAGGGTGTCCCTCGGAGTGGAGGTGCTCCACCCGGGGCCGCCGGAGGGCGACCCAGCCGACGATCACCGGCACCCAGCTGCCCAGCGCGACGCCGAGCATCGCCGAGAACTCGCCGGGGCTGACCAGGATCAGGCCGGTACCGAGGATGATCCGGCCCAGCCCGGCGGAGAGGTAGACGAGCGCCAGCGGTTCCCAGCGGCGTTCTCCCTGCAGCACACCAGCCTGCGCGCCCATGTAGGTCAGCGGTACCGCGGCGACACAGACCAGCAGCGCGGTGGGGAGGCTCTCCAGCCGCAGGACGTAGTTGAGGACCGGCGCCAGGACCAGGCAGATGGCGCCCAGGCCGAGCGCGCTGCGCAGCCCGACGCCGAGCACGATCTGCTCGATCGCGACCACCTGGCCCGGGTGCGCCGCGATCCGGCGCGCCCCCGTGGCCTGCAGCCCGAGCGAGAGCACCGAGATCACGAGCAGCGCCCCCATCAGCGCGGAGAACGCGCCGTAGGCGTCCTTGCCGATGGTGTGGGCCGCGATGATCGTGTAGCCGTAGGTCGTCACGTTCATGACGGCGATGGCGACGGCGATGACCGCGCTGCTGCGCAGGAATGCCCGGTCGAGCAGACGCGGTCGCGACTCGGTGCTCGTCACTGCGCGAGTCTCGCACGCCCCAGGTCGCCCTCTTCCGGGTCCTGGGCGTCGATGCGACGGCCTTGCATGGCGGCGAGCAGGACCAGTGCGAACGACGTGCGCGTCTGGTCCCAGGAGAAGATCATGCAGCGTTCCCGAGCGGCCACGCCGAGCTGGGTGCGCAGTCCCGGCTCGGTGAGGAGCCGACGGGTCGCCTCCTCGAAGCCGGCCTGGTCGTCGACCAGCAGCCCGGACTCCCCGTCGGCGACCGACTCGCGGGTGCCGCCGGCCGACCGGTAGGCGACCGTGGGCGTCGCGTGCATGCCGGCCTCGGGGATCACGAGGCCCCACCCCTCCTTGATCGAGGGCAGGAGCAGCACCCACGAGCTCTCGTAGATCTCGTGCTTGCGCCGCTCGTCCACGTGCCCCTCGAAGACCACCGTCGAACCGGCCTCCCGGGTGCGGGCGTACTCGTGCAGCACGCCCTCCCACCACCCGGAGCCGACGACGTGGAGCCGCAACCCCGGGAGCTCCTCGCGCAGCGCGAGCGCGGTGTCGATGGCGTGCTCGACCTGCTTGTGCGGCACGAGCCGGCCCACCACGGCAAGCGTCGGGACCGGGGCCTTGCCCCCCGACACGGGAACCGCGCGCTCGGAGCCGTTGTGCACCACGGCGATCCGTGGGCCGCGCACCCCCAGGGACCGCAGCTCGGTGCGGGTGGCCCGGGAGACGGCGACGTACTGGTCCCGCCGGTAGACGAACGGCGCCAGCCTGCTCTCGAGCCACCAGCCGACGCTGCTGAGCCGCCCGGGCACCGCCACCGGCCACTGCTCGCGGTGCACGTGGTGGACCAGGACGACGACAGGTGCCCGGGTGACCAGCCGGCTCCAGAACGGCAGCCCGTTGAGGACGTCGACGACCACGTCAGGTGTCCCGAGGGAGCCGCGCAGCAGCGCCAGCATCCCCCGGAGGTAGACGCCGAACCGGCCACCGCGGCGGACGAACCGGATGCCGTCGACGGTCTCGTCCGGTGGTGCTGCGGGATGGGCGGCGGTGAAGATCGTGACCCGCGCACCCAGCTCGACGAGCCCGGCGGCGACCATCTCGAGGTACTTCTCCGCCCCGCCACCCTCGGGGTGCCGGGTGTCGCGCCAGCTGAGGAAGACCACATGCTTCCCCCGCAGGGCCTCGACGTCACGCACGCGCGGACCCTAACCGGGCCGGGCGGCATCCGCGAGTTCCCGCGAGCACCCCGGCGTCTACCCTTGCCGGGCCATGAGGATCCCCCGGCCCAGCCACCCCAGCTCCTGGGCCGCCGTCGGTGTCTACGTGATCCTGCTCATGGCAGCGATGCTCGAGCAGTTCGGCAAGACGACCAACGACACCAAGACGCCGCTCATCGAGGCGCCGGGCACCTTCCTGGAGGGCTCGCTGGGACTGTGGAACCCGCTCCTGAGCCTGGGTGAGCTGCAGAACCAGGCCTACGGCTACCTCTTCCCTCAGGGGCCGTTCTACCTGCTCGCCGACCTGGTCGACCTGGCGCCGTGGATCAGCGAGCGGCTCTGGTCGTGGCTGATCCTGGTCGCCGGCTGCGAGGGGGGCCGGCGGCTCGCCAGGTCGATGGCGATGTCTCCATGGGCGGCCTGGGCCGCCGGGATGGCGTACGGGCTCAACCCACGGGTGATCAGCCAGGTCGGGACCCGCACCGGCGAGATCCTCCCCATGGCCGCACTGCCCTGGGTGGCGCTGCCGATCGTCCTGGCGCTCACCGGCCGGCTCGGCGTCCGCCGGGCCGCGCTGCTCTCGGCCGCGGCCTACATGTTCACCGGTGCGCTCAACGCGACCGCGACGGTGGCGATCCTCCCGCTGGTGTTCATCACCATCGTGTGGGGTGTGCGCCGCCGACTGGTCGGGATCGGGCTGCTGGGCTGGTGGTGCGGGCTCGTCGTGCTCGTCTCGGTCTGGTGGGCGGCGTCGCTGATGAAGCTGCGCATCTACTCACCGCCGTTCTTCGACTACGTCGAGGACGCGGACGTCACGACCAAGACGACCGGTTACACCTCGGCACTGCGCGGCGCCTCGAACTGGATCATCTACAACGCCACCGGCGGCTACCCCACGTGGCCGGCCGGCTTCCAGCTGGCCTACGAGCCCTGGATGGTCGCGGCGAGCGGTCTGCTCGCCGCGCTCGGCGTGCTGGGCCTGGTGACGTTCCGCTCGCCGTGGCGGACCCCGCTCGTGCTCTCCCTCATCCTCGGGATGGCCTGCCTCGTCGTCGGACACGCGGCCACGCTGGGCTCGCCCCTCGCCACCGCGGTGCGGGACATGCTCGACGGAGACTGGGACCTCTTCCGCAACGTCTCCAAGATCGACCCGATCGTGCGGCTGCCGCTCTCGATCGGCGTGGGCGCGGCGTTCGCGCAGGTGGCCGCCTGGGCCTCGGCCGACGCGCTCGCCGGTGTCCGTCGCCCCCGGGCCCGGCGTGTGGGCAGCCGCGTCGGCATCGCCGGGCTGACCTTCCTCGTGCTGCTGATGGCGCAACCCGCGGTGGCCCTCAACCTGAGGACCCCCGGCTGGACGGAGGTGCCGGACTACTGGCACCAGACCGCTGACTACCTGGAGAAGCAGGGCCCCGACACGCGAGCCTGGATCATCCCCGGCTCGGGTTTCGGCGTGCAGACCTGGGGCTGGACCATGGACGAGCCGATGTCGGCGGTCTCGGACGTCCCCTGGGTCACCCGGTCGCAGGTACCGCTGGTGCCACCCGAGACGATCCGGGTGCTGTCACGGCTGGAGGAGTTCCTCGCCTCGGGGGCCGGTTCCCCCAACCTCGGCGCCATGCTGGCCAGGCTGGGCATCAGCCACGTCGTCGTCCGCCATGACCTCGACCCGTCGCTGGCCGAGGCCACCTCCATCAACCTGGTCGCCATCGCCATGGCCCGGTCGGAGGGTGTCTCGCCCGAGGTGAACCTCGGTGAGGCCGACTTCGGGCCGGCCATCGAGGTGTTCTCCGTCGACGACGAGACGGCTGGCGGGATCTCGGTGGTCCCGGAGGCCGAGACCGTCACCGTCGCGGGCGGGTCCGCGGACGTCGTCGACGCGGTGGGGCGCGACCTCGTGGCCCCCGACCAGGCGGCGATCGTGCGGGGCGACGACGGCTGGGACCGTCCCGCGGACGTCGTGGGCGACGCCTTCCGCCAGCGCGAGCGGAACTTCGGTCGGGTCCACAACGCGGAAGGCGCCGTGCTGGCACCGGGAGAGCCCCGGCACAGCACCCGGGTCGTGGGCAACTACCCGGGCAACCCCGGCTCGGAGCCGGTGACCGCCAGGTACTCCGTCGTGAGGTACGTCGACGCGTCGTCCTCGATGGCCTACACCGACGGCTTCGGTGAGGTGCGGCCCGAGAACGCTCCGTTCGCGGCGGTGGACGGCGACCGGTCCAGCGCCTGGCGCTCCGGCTTCCTGGAGGAGCCGGTCGGTCAGTGGCTCGACGTGCACCTCGCCGAGGCCCAGGAGATCGGTGTGGTCCGGGTGCTCACGACCGTGGCCAACCCGGTCGTGGGGGAGATCACCCGCCTGCAGGCCGAGGCCGGCGGACAGGTCCGCCGGGCCGAGGTCGACCCGTTCACCGGCCAGGCCGAGCTCGACCTCACCGGCGTCACCGACGACCGGCTCAAGCTGACCGTCCTGGCCGTCAACGAGGACCGCGGCGACGCGGCGGTGTCGATCCAGGACGTCGACATCGACGGCCCCGCCGCCGAGCGCACCCTCGTGGTCCCGACGGCGGAGACGGCTCCGGAGGCGGCGTACGTGTTCACCGCGCAGCCGGAGGTGCGCGCGTGCATCACCACCCTGCTCGCCCCGGACTGCAGCTTCGGGCGCGGCCGGATGTCCGACGAGAGCGCGGGGATCGACCGCACCTTCGACGTGGCGTCCGGGGGGCGGGTCCGACTGACGGGCACCGTCATCGCGAGACCCCGCCAGGCGGCCCAGCGGCTTCTCGACCCGATCGGCGGGCCGGTCGTCGTCCGGGCCTCGTCGACCCTCGCTTCCGACCCCACGGTGTCCGCCCGGATGGCGTACGACGGGGCGGGCGCGACCAGCTGGATCGCCGACCCGTTCGACCCGACGCCGACGCTCACCGTCGAGTTCGCCACACCGCGCACCCTCAGCAGGATCGGGGTGGCGCAGCCGGCACAGCCCGCCGTGACACCCACCCAGGCGGTGCTCCGCAGCGGTGGCGAGGAACGGGTGGTCGACCTGGGTGACTTCGGGGCGTTCGAGCCCCTGAGGACGAGTCGGGTGACCATCACCTTCCGCAACCCGACCCGCGGCCTCTCTCCCATCGGGCTCAGCGAGCTCTACCTCGGGCCGCGAGGGGTCACGCTGCCGTTCGACGGCGCCACCGAGACCGGGGCGCTGTGCGGCTTCGGCCCGGTCGTCGAGCTCGACGGGCAGCGCTACGACACCGCGGTGGACGGCTTCATGGGCAACGTGGTGTCCGCCGGCCCGCTCGACCTGGCGCTGTGCGACGACGAGGGCATCGCGATCGGCGAGCTCGACCTCACGCCGGGCGAGCACCGGTTGAAGGTGATCTCGACCGAGGAGTTCCAGCCCGTCGTCGTCGCCCTCCGGCCGGTCACCACACGGCCCGCCGCCGAAACCGCACGCGAGCTCACGGTGCACTCGGACGAGGCGAGCGAGCAGCGGCTGACACTCGGGGCGGGAGAGGCCTCCATCCTGCGGACGACCCGCAACTACAACACCGGCTGGGTCGCCGAGCTCGACGGGGAGACGCTGCCCGTGCAGCGGGTCGACGGTTGGGCCCAGGGCTGGCGGGTGCCGGCAGGTGACGGGGGATCGCTGGTCATCCGGTACGCGCCCGAGAGGTCCTACGTCGTGCTGCTCTTCTCCGGCCTGGCCGTCGCGTTGGGTGTCCTGCTGCTCGCGCTCGTGCTCCTGGTCCGGACCCGGCTCGCTGCGGAGCGCCAGCCCACCGGGGCGGGTCCTCGGGGGCGGTCGCGCGCGGCACTGGCCGGGCTCCTCGTCGTCGCGGGGCTGCCCGCCTGGGTGCTCGGCGGTGTACCGGCGGCCGCGGGGCTCGTCCTCGCGGCGGGGTTCGTGCTGATCGGACGACGCGGGCCTGCCCTGGCGGTGGCGGCCCTGCTCCTCGTCGCCGGTCCGGTGGTGGTGGCGGTGTCCCTGCACCTCGGCGACGGATTCGACCGACCGGTCGCTGATCTGCTGTCCGGCGCCGGACTGCTCCTCGCGCTGGGCAGCATCCTGGTCGCGCCCCGGCGCGGCGGGGAGACTGCCTCGACATGACCGGCACGCGCCGCGACCGGCTCGTCGACCTGGGACTCGCCGTGCTCGTGGCTCTGGTGGTCCTGGGGCCGATGACGTTCCGGCGAGGCTTCGCCCTGCGCGGAGACATGGTGCTCGTGCCCCACCAGCCGTGGAAGGACGCCTGGCTTGCGCTGGACGGCTCCGCGCCCCGGTTCGTCCCGGGCGACGCGGTCCTGTCGGTGGTCACCACCGTCGTGCCCGGCGACCTGCTCCAAAAGGCGCTGCTCCTCGGTGCCCTCGTGCTGGCCGGGACAGGAGCGGGACGACTGGTGGCGCAGCACTCCGCGGTCGGCCGCGCGGCCGCGATCGTGCTGATGATGTGGAACCCCTGGGTCCTCGAGCGCCTCAGCATCGGCCAGTGGGGCTCGGTCGTCGGGTACGCCGCCCTGCCCTTCGTCGTGACCGCCGCCGTCCGGGTCCGGGACGAGGTTCGCGATGGCGTGCCAGTGCTCACGCTCTGGCTGGCGTTCACCGCCCTCTGGTCGCCCGCGTCGGCGCTGGTCGGGGCGCTGACGGCGATCTGCGTCGTCGTCCTCGGGCGCCGCCCTCGCGCGGTCTTGGTGACGCTCGGCAGCGCGGTCCTCGTCAACCTGCCGTGGCTGGTCCCGTCGCTGCTCAACGGCGACCGCATCGACGCGCCCGGCGGGCAGTTCGACGCGTTCGCGGCGCGGGCCGAGTCCGGGGCGGGACTGCTCGCCAGCGTCGCGTCGCTCGGCGGGATCTGGAAGTCGTCGGTCGTGCCCCAGGAGCGGACCGTCGCCCTGGTCGTGCTGCTGTCCTGCGTGACCACCGTCGTGGCGCTGCTGGCGTTGTGGCGGACCAGGCGGGACGTGGGTCCGGCCGACCGCACGACACGGCACGGGCTCCTCCTGCTGGCCGGGCTGGCGGTGGCGCTGACGGTCGTGCCGACGCTGCCCGGGCTCACGGACGCCTTCGACACGGCGGCGCGACGGTTCGGTGCCCTGTCCGCGCTGCGGGACGGGCACCGCTTCCTCGGGCCCGCCGTCCTGGTCCTGTTGCCGGGGGTCGCCGCGGCCGGCGAGTTCCTGTGGCGCGCCGGCCGGCCGGGCCGGGAGGCCGTGCGAGGGGCCGCGGTCGGGCTCGCCCTCCTCCCCGCCCTGTGCCTGCCCTCGATGGCGTGGGGTCTCGGCGGTGACCTGCGGCCCGTGACCTACCCGGCCGAGTGGTTCCGCGCCAAGGCCGTGGTCGACCGGGACGTGGCCGACCGCGGGGGAGCGACGGTCGTGCTGCCCTGGCGCGGGACCTACCGCGGGTTCGACTGGAACGACTCGCGTGCCCAGCTCGACCCCGCACCGCGCTTCTTCGAGGGCGAGGTCCTCATCGACGACCGCATCCTGCTCGGCGGCGAGGCCGACGATGCCGTCCTGGCCAACGAGGACCCGCGACTCGCCGCGATCACCCGCGCGCTCGAGGACGAGGACCCGGCCCGGGCGCTGGCGGACCAGGGTGTGGCCCGGATCCTCGTCGAGAAGGGCAACGGGGTGCGCGCCGACGAGGTCCCGGTCGGTGACGTGCTGCACGACGGCGGCCGGCTCACCGTCGTCGCGCTCGACGACCCGGTGGTCACGACGAGCCGGGGAACGACCCGTCGGGCGGTGATCCTCGGGGGCGATGTCATGGCCGTCCTGGGCTGCCTGGTCGCAGCGGCGTGCATCCGGCGCCGTCAGGTGTATGGTGAGCCCGCTGTTGACTCTGGGAGGGGTACTTAAATGAACGAGGCGATTGCCGGCGCAGTCGGTGGAGTGCTGGCGTTGTTCTCCATCATCGGCGGAGTGTCCGCCTACAACGGCGACCCCGAGGGTGTCGCCCAGAACAGCCTCTACACCTACGCCGACAACTGATCCGGGCCCTTCGGCCCGAGACCACCGTCGGCTCATGCAGCTCGTCATCCCCGCCCGGGACGAAGCGGCGCGGCTACCCCGCACGCTGGAGATGCTGCGCGCCTTCGTGCTCGCCGCGGGTGAGGCTCCCGCCCCGCTCGAGGTCGTGGTGGTCGACAACGGCAGCACCGACGACACGGCACGGCTGGCGGCCGGTGCGCACACCGCCGCGATGCCGGTGCGGGTCGTCCGCTGCGAGACCCGGGGCAAGGGCGCCGCGGTGCGCGAGGGCATCCGGCACACCACCGCCGACGTCGTCGGCTTCATGGACGCCGACGGAGCGACGCACTTCGAGGCGCTGGCCCATGCGGTGCGCCTCATCGAGGCCGGCGCGGACGTGGCCATCGGCTCGCGAGCCGTTCCCGGTGCGGTGACCACCGAGCGGCACAGCGGCGCCCGGATGCTCGGCGCCCGCCTCTACCGTCGCTGCACCCGGGAGATCGCCCCCGGCATCGCCGACACGCAGTGCGGCTTCAAGGTCTTCCGCGGCGACCTGGGGCGAGCCCTGTTCGCCGACCTGCGGGCCACCGGGTTCTCCTTCGACGTCGAGGTCCTGGGCCGGGCCCAGCGGCAGGGCGCCAAGGTCGTGGAGTTCCCGGTCACCTGGGACGACGTCCCAGGCTCCACCTTCCTGCCCGCTCTGCACGGTGCATCGACGTTCTGGGAGCTCGCGGTGATCGCCCGGCGACTCAAGAGCGCTCCCACGTTCGCCGGGGTGACCGTGCTGCCGCGGGTCACGCCCATCGTGCCCCCCGCGCCGGACCTGGCACCCGCCGTCGAGGCGTGACCGGGCCGGACCCGAGACCGCTCCACGGTCGACGCGCCGTCGTCGTCAACTGGCGTGACCCGGGGCACCACCTGGCGGGCGGGAGCGAGCGCTACGCCTGGGAGCTGGCCCTCGGCCTTCGCGACGCCGGGGCGCGGGTCGAGTTCTGGACAGCTCGTGATGCGGGGCAGTCCGCCCGGGAGACCGCCGACGGGATCGACGTACGGCGACGCGGTGGTCAGTACTCGTTCTACGCCGGCGTGTGGGCCCGGCTCGTCGCCGACCGGGTCCGCCGGCGGCCACCCGACGTCGTGCTGGACATGGACTGTGGGATCCCTTCCTTCACCCCGCCGCTCCTCGGCCGCGGGACCTCCGTCGTCCTCGTCGTCCACCACGTCCACCAGGACCAGTTCCGGACCGCGATGCGCCGTCCCGTCTCCGACCTGGGCCGCTTCCTCGAAGGGCGGCTGATGCCCGCGGTCTACCGGGACGTGACCACCGTGGCGGTGTCCGAGTCGACCGTCACCGAGATGCGCCGCCAGCTCGGCTGGCGGGGCGACGTGCGGGTGATCCACAACGGGACCGACCTCCCGCCGGCCCCTACCGAGGTGCGGACCGGCGAGCGGGTCGTGGTCCTGGGCCGGGTGGTGCCCCACAAGCGGGTCGAGCTCGTGGTGCGCGCGTTCGCGCGGCTGCTCGTCCGGCGGCCAGGAGCCACCCTCGACATCGTGGGCACGGGCCCGGGGATGCCGGCGGTCTCCGCCGCCGTCGCGGAGCTCGGGCTGGGCGACAGCGTGCTCGTCCACGGGTTCCTCCCGGAGGAGGAGAAGGCCGCGGTCCTCCGGGCCGCCCGCCTGCACGTGTGCGCCTCGGACGCGGAGGGGTGGGGCCAGGTCGTGCTCGAGGCAGCGGCTCACGGGGTCCCGACGCTGGGCCGCGACGTCCCGGGGGTGCGTGACTCGGTGCGCGACGGGCGCACCGGATGGCTCGTCCCCGAGTCCCCGGGCGGCGACGCCGACGAGCTGGTGCGAGCGTTGGGGACCGGTCTGGAGGACGCGCTCGAGACCCTCTCCGACCCCCGGGTCGCCTCGCAGGTCGCCGGCCACTGCCGCTCCTGGGCCGAGGAATTCGGGTGGGCCAGGATGCGCGCGGAGTCGGTGGAGGTCGTCGGCGCCGTGTTGCTCGAGACCCGCTGAAAGACCGCCCGCGGCCTCGGCCCGGCGATCTGGCCGCGTGGCCAAATTGTTGCGCGCGCGAGGCTAGGTGGCGGCCGTCACTGCTGCTAGGGTCCGGTCGGGCTTGGCGCTACCAATGAGTAGCGCGAGTAGGGAGGAAGATTCACATGCGTCGTCTGCTGGGGCCGATCTTGGTCGGCATTGGTGCGTTCCTGATCGTGACCGGAGTGCTCGCGAGGTTCTACGCCTACCCGGCGCTCGCGGTGGCCCCGATCGACCAGAACAGCGTCACCAAGCTGGAGGCGAAGGATGCGACCATCCTCGACCTCTCGACCCTCAAGGAGGTGACCACCGACATGTCGGTGGTCAACCGCACCGTGGGTGACGTCGAGGCCTCCGAGGAGGCGGGTGACGGCACGCTGGTGTGGGCGGGGACGACCTCCTACCGCGACGAGATCGGCAACATCCGGTCCCGCAGCGCCGAGCGCTACGCCCACGACGCGCACACCGGCGAGGCGATCAACTGCTGCGGCGCCTTCGAGGAGACCACCGACGGCGAGCGCGAGGAGGTCAAGCGCAGCGGCCAGATCAGCAAGTACCCCTTCGGCACCGAGAAGAAGGACTACAAGTTCTGGGACGCGACGCTCGGCCAGGCCGTGACGACCAAGTTCGTCAAGGAGAGCGAGATCGAGGGCCTCAAGGTCTACGAGTTCAAGTACGAGGTGCCGACCACCACCGTCGGCACCCGTGAGGTGCCGCCGTCGCTGGTCGGCGAGACCGGCACCGACGCGCTCGAGGTGGAGATCCAGTACTCCACCATCACCCAGCACTGGGTCGAGCCCACGACGGGCGTCGTCATCGACCGCGTCTCCGAGACCGCCAACACGCTGGCCCTCGACGGCGAGACCCTGATCACCACGTCCGGCGGCACCTTCCAGTACACCGACGAGCAGGTCAAGGAGAACGTCGACGAGTACAAGGGCAAGGCCTCGTCGCTGCAGGCCGTGCAGACGACCGTCCCGCTGGTGGGCATCGTCCTCGGGCTGCTGGTGCTCCTCGGCGGCATCCTGCTCTCGCGGCGCAACCGCACCCAGGCACCCCCGAAGACCGACGCCTGACCGACGCCTCACCTGCGACACCCCGGACCGTCGGTCCGGGGTGTCGTCGCGTTGTGGGGCGGTGCTCGGACGTCGAGGGGTCAGCGCTCGGAGCTACCGGCGGCCAGGCCCGCGCTGGTGAAGACCACCAGCTGGTCGACGAACCGCGGGTCGACGCCCTCGCTGCTGATCGGGTGGCCGTAGCCGGCGAGGTCGACCCCGGCGAGGGCGCTCAGCATCGAGTACATGGCGATGCCCACCCGCCGGTAGAGCTCGTCGCCACGGACGCCCGGGAGGGCCCTCTGGAGCACCTGCGCGTAGAGGTCGGCGATGCTCGGGGCCCGCCCGACGCCGCGCAGCCACATCGGCTCCTCGGCCAGGCCGAGCGCGGTGAACAGCTTCATCCACGCCAGGCCGGCCACCGGGTCGGCGTCCAGGACGGCCACGAACGGCCGGATCACGGCCTCCACGAGATCGACGGGGCGTGGGTCGTCCTCGGCGGCGACCAGCGCCGCCAGCCGGTCGCGGACCTCCTCGCCGACGGGGTCGGCGCGCCGGCGCAGGACCGCCTCGACCAGGGCCGCCTTGTCCGGGAAGTAGTGCGTGAGTGCCGCCGGCGCCACGCCGGCCGCGCGGGCCACGGCTCGGAGCGAGACCGCGTCGACCGAGGCGGAACCGAACAGGAGCTCCGCCGCGTCGACCAGGGCGGCCGGGACGTCGACGTCGCTCCGGGGGCCGGGACGCCTTGCAGGCACGGTCACGGAGGTGACGTTATGTCGCTGCGGGGGGTCGCAGGAATCCGTGGCCGGCAACAACATGGCCACAATTTGTTCAGACACGCAAACTTCTTCTTCCCAACCCGCGACCGATGGGGTTTGATGTGGTCGCCGTCACGGAGGGGGCGACATCGAGGGAGGAAGTCAGCATGCGGGCAGGGATGGGTCAGAAGCGCCGGGGCAAGGGTTTCCGGTTGAGCGTGGTAGCCGCGGCGCTGGTGCTGGTGGCCGGCGCGTGCTCGTCGGACCGTTCCGACGACGACCCCGGTGGGGACGACGGCACGTCCGGCGCGTCCGCCGACCTTCCCACTGACACCTTCGGTGACCTCGAGTCGCCCTGTGGTGAGGGTGACGCCTCCGGTGCCACCGAGCAGGGAGTGACCGACGACTCCATCGCGATCGGCTACGGGGACGACTCCGGCTACGTCAACGCGCCCGGCCTCAACGAGGAGATGGGCGACGCGATGGACGCGATGATCGCCTGGTGCAACTCGGTCGGTGGCATCAACGGTCGCGAGATCGTCGGCCACCGCTACGACGCCGCCCTCGACAACGCGGCGCAGGTCATCGTCGAGGCCTGTGGCCAGGACTTCATGATGGTCGGCCAGGGCTTCGCGGGTGACGAGGACATGGAGGCCGACCGCATCGACTGCCAGCTGGTCACGGTCCCCGGCTTCACCCTGTCCAGCAGCGCGAACAACGCGCCCATGAGCTACCAGCCGCTGCCCTTCCCGGTCGACCAGCTGAGCGTGGCGCGTGCCGAGCTGACCCTCGAGACCTTCCCGGAGGCCGCGTCCTTCGACTTCATCGGGCACGACTCGCCGTTCACCCAGCTCGCCGAGGGCCGCACGGAGGCCGTCATGGCCGCCGCCGGCGCCGAGGTGGCCGGCTGCGGTGTCGTCCTCAAGTCCGCCGGCGGTGACAACTACCGCGCGCTGGTGCAGCGCTACCAGGAGTGCGGCACCACGGTCCTCTTCGACCAGGGCACGCCGACCCCGGCGACGTTCTCGTTCCTCGACGCCATGCGGGTCGAGGGCTACGAGCCGACGCTGCTCACCGACGCCACGTGGTACGCCGACGTGGTCAAGTCCGCCAACATCGACGGCCTGACCGAGGGCGTCAACGTCACCATGCAGTTCCAGCCGTTCGAGAACGCCGACGCGGTCCCGGCCGTCGCCGACTACCTCGCGGTGATGGGCGCCAACGAGGACGCCGCGACCGGTCTGCTCGGGATGCAGTCGACGTCCGCGTTCCTCCTCTGGGCGACTGCGGCCAAGGCATGTGGGTCCGAGCTGACCCGGCAGTGCATGGTCAACGAGCTGTCGCAGGTGACGTCCTGGACCGGTGGCGGGCTCCACGCCGAGGCCAACCCCGGTGGCAACGAGCCGCCGAAGTGCAGCCTGCTGATGACGCTCAAGGGCGGCACCTACGAGCAGATCGCCCCGGCGACCAAGGGTGAGTTCTACTGCGCCGACTCCTCGCTGGAGACCCCGGAGAGCTCGTGGGGCGTGGAGCTCAACGAGGACCGGATCGCCACCACCTACCTGACCGACGACGTCATCGTCCCGGAGGCCTGACCCGACGCGGCGAACGGAGGGGACTAGCGGGTGGAGCAGTTCCTCACCTACACGTTCCTCGGACTGGTGCTCGGCGCCGTGTACGCCATCGCGGCGTCGGGCCTGGTCCTGACCTACACCACCTCGGGCATCTTCAACTTCGCCCACGGGGCGCAGGCGATGCTCGCGGCGTTCACCTACTGGCAGCTCACGGTGCCGTGGGGGCTCCCGCCGCTGGTGGCGTTCGTGCTGGTCGTGGGCGTCTTCGGACCGCTCGTCGGCATGGTGCTGCACCAGGTGCTGATGAAGGGCCTGCGCGACGTCGAGGAGGTCACGAAGGTCGTCGTCACGGTCTCCGTGCTCCTCGGCATGGTCTCGCTGGCCACCTGGATCTGGGACCCCGCCGAGCCGCGGTCGGTCGCGCTGCTCTTCGGCAACGCCAACTACGTCGACCTCGGCGGCGTGAAGATCCGCTACGGCGAGATCTTCGTGATCCTGGCGGCCGTCGCGCTGGCCGTGGGTCTGCGGCTGCTCTTCACCCGGACCCGGCTCGGCGTGGCGATGCGGGGCGTCGTCGACGACCCCGACCTGCTCCGCCTCAACGGCTTCAACCCGGACCGGATCGCCCTCACCAGCTGGGCGATCGGGTCGGCGCTGGCGGCGTTCGCAGGAGCCGTCGTGACGCCCATCGCGGGCGGGTCGCTGGAGGCGACGACCCTGACGCTGCTGATCATCGACACGTTCGCGGCGGCCATGTTCGGCCGGCTGCGCAGCATCCCGCGGACCTTCGTCGGTGCGATGGTGCTCGGCCTGGCCGCGACGTACTTCCTCGGCTACGCGCCCACCCGGTTCGACTGGGTGTCGAACGTCCGTGGGGCGCTCCCGCTGATCGTGCTGTTCGTCGTCCTGCTCGTGCTGCCCCAGGACCGGCTGCGCGGGCTGGCGCAGATCCGCGGCCGGGAGCGACCCCGGGTGCCGTCGGTCCAGCAGGCGGTGGTGTGGGGCGCGGTCTTCGTCGGCCTTGTCGTGCTGCTCAGCCGGATCGCGGGTCCCGGGATGATCGGCCCGTGGGTCAACGCGATGGCGTTCGCGATCATCGCGCTGTCGCTGGTGCCGCTCACCGGCTATGCCGGGGAGATCAACCTGGTGCCGCTGTCCTTCGGGGCGATCGGGATCATGGTGGCCTACCACACGGGCATCGAGGGGATCGGTGTCGAGTCCCGGATGACCTGGGTGGGCATCGTGGCCGGGATCGCCGCGACCGCCCTGGTCGGCGCGCTGGTGGCCCTGCCCGCACTGCGGCTCCGCGGCCTCTACCTGGCCCTGGCGACGCTGGCGTTCGGCGGGATCATGTCGACGCTGGTGCTGCGCGAGATCAACCCGCGGCACTGGTTCGGCCTGGACATCGCGCTGTTCCCCAACGCCCGGCTCATCGTCCCGCGGCCGGAGATCGGGCCGCTGGACCTGGACGAGAACACCACCTACCTCATCGCGCTGTCGATCGTCTTCGCGGTGCTGGGCATCGCCGTCATCGCCCTGCGCAACAGCGGCTACGGCCGGCGCCTGGTCGCCATGCGCGACAGCCCGGCCGCCACGGCCATGCTGGGCCAGTCGCTGATCCGGCTGAAGCTCGGGGTGTTCGTGTTCTCGGCGTCGATCGCGGGGCTCGGCGGCATCCTGATCGCCTCCGCCCAGGGGTCGGTCTCCGGTGACGACTTCCTGATCACGGCCAGCCTGGTGCTGGTCATGCTCACCGTCGTGGGCGGCGTCAGCTACGTCAGCGGGGCCCTGTTCGGTGGCGTCGTCGTCGGGGTGGGGCTGTCCGCCCTCAACGGCACGTCGGCCGGGCTGGGCGCGGACATGCCGGACCTGGAGCCGACGTTCCTGGTCCTCAGCCACCTCGGCGCGCTGGCGATCGCGCTGACCGGGATCGGGGTCAACCACAACCCGAGCGGTGTGGTGCACGCGATCTCGTCGGCCTACCGGCCGCTGCGGGCGGCACCACCGGTGCTGGCCGGCGGAGCGGCAGCGGTCGCGCTGCTGGTCGGGCTCAACCTGGCCGGGGTGCTGGGGGACTGGGCGTTCGCGCTGCTGACCATGGTCGTGGTGTTCGCGCTGCCGGGTCTCGGTGCCCGGTTCATGCCCGAGCGGGTGCTCACGCCCGAGCAGCTCGCCGCCCGGGCCACACCTCGCGAGACCCCGCCCGAGATGCTCGGGCTGGACGTGCCGCTCACGATCGACGAGCGCCTCGAGCTCGACGCCGGCCTGGGTCTGCCGGCGGCGGCCGCGGCCGCCATGGAGCTCCGCGCCGACCCGGATCCGGTCGTCGGGGAGCAGGAGCCGGCTCATGTCCCTGCTTGAGACGCGCGGTGTCACGGTCCGCTTCGGGGGCACGACGGCGGTCGACGCGGTGGACCTCGCCCTCGAGTCCGGGCAGGTCACGGGTCTGATCGGGCCCAACGGCGCCGGCAAGACCACGCTGTTCAACGTGATCACCGGGATGCAGCGGCCGACGTCGGGCTCGGTGCTGCTCGACGGCAGCGACATCACGCGCAAGTCCCCGGGGAAGCGGGGCCGGCTGGGCGTGGCCCGGACGTTCCAGCGGCTGGAGCTGTTCCTCTCCCTGAGCGTGCGCGACAACGTGCGTGTCGCGGGCGACATCGTCAAGGCGTCGCGACGCGGTGGCTACGACGTCGAGGCCGAGACCCAGCGGGTCCTCGAGCTCACCGGACTGGCCGAGATCGCCGACCGGGAGGTCGCGGACATCCCGACCGGCCGGGCCCGGGTGGTCGAGGTGGCCCGAGCCCTGATGACCCACCCCCGGCTGCTCCTCCTCGACGAGCCGGCCTCGGGCCAGACCGAGCAGGAGACGGAGGTGTTCGCGGCCATGCTGCGCGCACTGGCGGACGACGGGCTGGGGATCTGCCTGGTCGAGCACGACCTCTCGCTGGTGATGTCGCTGTGCCGGACCATCCACGTCCTCGACCGGGGGCGGCTGATCGCCAGCGGCACGCCGGACGAGGTGCGGGCCACGCCCGAGGTGGTCGCGGCCTACATCGGAGCGGAGGTCATCTGATGAGCGGCACCGAGGTGCTCGCCCCGGCCGTGGTCGGGCCCACCACCGCACCCGTGCTCGAGCTCGCGGGCGTCACCGCCGCGTACGGCCCGATCGAGGTGCTGCACGGCGTCGACCTGCAGGTCGGCGCGGGTCAGGTCGTCGCGCTGCTCGGCCCCAACGGCGGTGGCAAGTCGACGACGCTCAAGGTCGCTGCCGGCCTGGTGCCCGCGACCGCCGGCGACGTCCGCTACGCGGGCCGGTCGGTCAACGGGGTGACCGCGCAGGAGGCCGCGGCCCTCGGGGTGTGCATGATCCCCGAGGGGCGGGGCGTCTTCGCCAACCTGACGGTCCGGGAGAACCTCTGGCTCGCCACCGGGACCGGCCCCTCGCGGACCGCGGTCGAGGAGGCGGCGTTCGCGCGGTTCCCGATCCTCGCCGACCGCCGCAACCAGCTCGCGGGCTCCATGTCCGGAGGCGAGCAGCAGATGCTCGCCCTGTCCAGGGCCCTGGCCTCGGACCCGGTCGTGCTCCTGCTCGACGAGCTCTCCATGGGGCTCGCGCCGATGATCGTGACCGAGATGTACGAGACCGTGTCCCGGCTCGTCGAGGAGGGCATCTCCGTCCTCGTCGCCGAGCAGTTCGCCCGCACCGTGCTGCCGATCGCGGACCTCGCTGCGGTCATGCTCCACGGACGCATCACCGCGGTCGGCACCCCTGCCGACATCGCCGCGGACCTCGAGACCGCCTACCTGGGAGGACAAGACTCCAGATGACCAGCACCTCCAGCACCCCCGGCACCGCCGACCGCAGCGCCGCCTTCACCGCCGCCGTGTCCGAGCGGAAGCTCAAGGCCGACGGGGCGTCCGGCGACCGGGTCGCCCGGATCCTCGGCATCGTCCTGATCGTCGTGGGCGTCCTCGTCACCGTCCTCGCCTGGCAGAACTCGCGCAGCCTCGACGACGCGCGTGACATCCAGTCCAACGAGATCCTGGCCGTCGTCGGGCTCGCCGTCACCGTGGTCGGCACGGGCCTCTACGTGGTCGGAGCGCTCGCCCGGGTGCTGCGGCTCTGGCTGCTGCGTCAGCTCGTCGAGAGCCAGGACCGGGCGGACCAGCTGACCGAGGCGCTCAGGGGCAGGTGACAGACCTGGGGCGCGCCCTACGGGCGGAAAGCGCGCACGACCAGGCTCAGCCCGCGGAACCGGCCGACCGGGAGCAGCGACTCGACCGCGAGCGCCGCACGCAGCCCGGCGTTGAGCGGCGCTGCGACCTCTTCCATCTCGCTCTCGCTCTCGTTGTTCGAGCGGCGCATCCGCGCGACCGGGCGGAGCAGCACGTTCCAGGAGGCGATGTCGTGCACCACGAACCCGTGTCGCTCGACCAGGTCGAGCAGGTCCTGCCGTTCGTAGCGGCGGACGTGCCCGAGCGCGACGTCGTGACCGCTCCACAGCTCCATGCCGGCCGGCACGGCGACGAGGAGACGGCCCCCCGGACGCAGCACCCGGTGCGACTCCGCTGCCACGGACTCGTGGTCCTCGACGTGCTCCCACACGTCGGTCGACATCACCAGGTCGACGCTCTGGTCCGCCGCCGGCAGCCTGGTGGCGTCGCCGCGCACCACGTCGAGCCCTCGGGCGGCGCACAGCTCGGCGCCGACCTCGGTGAGCTCGACCCCGGTCACCTGCCAGCCGAGGTCCCGCAGGACGGCGGCGTTGCCGCCCGGCCCCGGGCCCACGTCGAGCGCCCGGCCGGCGGGCACGCCCTTCATCAGGCGGCGGACGAGGGCACGGCGGCCGGCGTACCACCAGTGGCGCTCCTCGAGTGCCGCCGAGCGGCGCAGCTCGTCGTCGTCCATGTCGCTCGGCCTCCCTCCGCGGGGAACCCTAGTCGGCGCAGGACGGCCCTACGATGACCGACATGTCCTCCGAGCCCGTGACCGTGCCGACCCCGGTCGCCCCGCCGACCGCGCAGCCGGCGCCGGCCCCGCCGACCGCGCAGGCGACCGGGCCGCTGACCGCGGAGGAGGCCACCTGGTTCCGCGGGGCCTTCGACCTGGTGACCGACAACATCGCCCAGGCCGTCCTCGGCAAGCGGCACGTCATCCGGCTCACCCTGACCTGCCTGGTCTCGGAGGGCCACCTGCTGCTGGAGGACTTCCCGGGCACCGGCAAGACGATGCTGGCCCGAGGCCTGGCCAACAGCCTGTCGGGCACCCACGCGCGCATCCAGTTCACGCCCGACCTGCTGCCATCGGACATCACCGGTGTCACGGTGTACGACCAGGGCCACAACCGGTTCGAGTTCCATCCTGGGCCGGTGTTCCACCAGCTGATCCTGGCCGACGAGATCAACCGCGCGTCGCCCAAGACCCAGGCCGCCCTCCTCGAGGTCATGGAGGAGGGGCAGGTCACCGTGGACGGGGTCACCCACACGGTGCCGCGTCCGTTCATGGTGATCGCGACCCAGAACCCGATCGAGCAGGCCGGCACGTACCGGTTGCCCGAGGCGCAGCTCGACCGGTTCCTCATGAAGACCTCCGTCGGCTACCCGGACGCGGAGGCGACCGAGGAGCTGCTGATGAGCTCCGGCATCCGGGACCGCGCGGCGCTGCTCGAACCGGTGGTCGACCCGGCGATCGTGCAGGAGATGAGCAAGATCGCCGACCGGGTCTACGTCGACCGGGCGGTGATCAGCTACGTCCGCCAGCTGGCCGAGGCCTCACGCGACCTCGAGCACGTCCGGCTCGGCCTCTCGGCGCGCGGGTGCCTGGCGCTGATCCGGGTGGCGAAGACCTGGGCGGCGGCCGACGGGCGCACGCACGTGGTCCCCCAGGACGTGGTCACGCTCGCCTCGCCGGTGCTGTGCCACCGGCTGCTCCTCGATGCTGAGGCGGCGTTCCGCGGGGTCACGGTCGACGACGTCATCCAGCAGCTGATGGCAGCCGTCCCGGCGCCACTGGATCGGGCCTGAGAGATGGCGCGTTCGGGCCCCCGGGCCCGGGGGCTGCCGGCGCTCCGGGGCGTGCGCGGCGTGGGTCGCGGCCTCCGACGACTGGTGCGCGCCCTCGTCGGATCGGTCACCCCGGTGGGACGGTCGGTCCTGCTGATCAGCCTGCTGGCCTGGGCGGTGCACCACTGGCTGGGCTGGCTGGAGTTCGGCGTCGTCGCCGCCATCGGTGCCTGCCTGCTGGCCGCCGCCCTCGTCCTGGTCCTGCTCCCGCAGCCCGCCCACGGCAGGTTGCTGGTGGAGCCCAACCGGGTGACCGCCGGCGAGCCGGCCGCCGCCGAGGTGTCGGTGCGGGCCAGGTGGGTGCCCCTGGTCAGCCCGACCGTGCGGCTCGAGGTGGCGGGGGAGACCCGGTCGATCCGGCTGCCGCTCGTCCTTCCCGGCGCCGAGCGCGCGGAGATCATCGAGGTGCCGCCGCTCCCGCGCGGCGTGCACCCGGTGGGCCCCATGATCCACCTCCGCACCGATCCGCTCGGCCTGCTGCGGCGGCGCTCGCGCTGGGCCGGCGTCGAGGAGCTGCTGGTGCGGCCGAGGCTGACCCTGCTGCGCGCCTTGGACCCGGGACTGATCAGCGACCTCGAGGGGGTCCCGAGCGACCATCCGGCCACCAGCGACCTGGCCTTCCACGCCCTGCGTGAGTACGTGCGCGGCGACGACCTCCGGCACGTGCACTGGCGTTCCTCGGCCAAGGCCGCCACCTTGCTGGTCCGCCAGTACGTCGAGACCCGGCGCAGCGAGGCCACCGTCCTCCTCGACGACGACGTGGCGGCCTACGCCGACGGCGCGGAGTTCGAGGTGGCGGTGTCCGCGGCGGCGTCGATGGCCGTGCGCGCCATGCGCGACGACTTCGACGTGACCCTGGTGTGCGGGGACGTCCACAGCTCGTCGAGGTCGGTCGACGTCCTGCTCGACGCGACCTGCCGGATCACCCAGGGCAGCTCCGACCTGCGCGAGCGGGCGAGACGGGCCGCGGCCTCGGGCGCGGGAAGCAGCCTGGTGGTCCTGGTCACCGGCTCCGGGTGCGACCCGGCCCTGCTCCGGACCGCGGGCGCGGAGTTCCCCGCGGACGCGCTGCGGGTGCTGGTGCGGGTGGAGCTCGGGCAGCCGAGCACCATCACCACGGTCAGCGGGTTCCGGCCGGTCGTGCTCGGACGGCTCGACGACCTCCCGGCGCTCCTCACCAGCTCCGGCGTCGCGGCATGACGGCGCCATGACGACCGCACCCCAGGTGCGCACCGGCCAGCAACGGCTGGTCGACGCGGTGTGCGTCCTGGTGCTGACCGGGCTGGTGCTCTTCGGCTTCGACGAGACCTTCTCCGGTCGTGAGTACCTCGCCACCGGGCTGACCGGGGCCGGGGTGGTCGTGCTGATCGCCATGGCGGTCACCGCGGCCCGGGGGCCGCGGACCGACATCTTCCTGCTGGCCGCCGCGGCGGCGTACGTGCCGGTCGGCGCGGTCACGGCGTTCCGGCCGTTCGCAGAGGGCAGGGTGCCCACGGGCGACGAGCTGCTCGAGGTCCTGACCGCGACCCTGACCGGGACCGAGGAGCTGCTCACCACGATCCCGCCGCTGGACCCCGTCGGCTCGGTCATGGTCCTGCCGTACGCGCTCGGCTTCCTGGGCGCGGGTGCGTCGGTGTGGCTGGCCTTCCGCACCCGGCGCACCTTGGCGCCGGTGCTGCCGCTGCTCATGGCCGAGGCGGCCGTCATCCTGCTCGGTCCCCTGCGGTCGGGCGAGCGGACCCTGGTGGTCGGCGCCGCCTTCGCGGCGCTGGCCTACTGGTGGGCCTCGTGGCGCGCCGGCGACCCGGCGGCTCGCGGCGCCGAGATCAGGCACGCGGGGAGGGGACGGTTCACCCGGGGCGTGGCCGCCGGCCTCGTCATCGGTGTGGCGGTCACGGTGGTCACCCAGCTGGTGCCGGTCGACTCGCTGGACGGGGATCGCACCGTCCTGCGCGGCCGGATCGGGAGCGGGGCCGACATCGACCAGCTCGACAACCCCCTGTCGGCGTTCCGGCGCTACACCGCGCAGAACGACGGGTCGCCCGACAACGTCTTCGCCAAGACCCTGTTCGTCGTGTCCGGACTGGAGGAGCGGTCCCCGATGCGCTTCGTCACCCTGGACGAGTACGACGGCACCGCCTGGCGTGCGGACAACCGCACCGTGCCCGACGCCGAGGACGACCTGTTCCAGCGGATCGGGAGCGAGGTGGCGGCCTCGCTCCCCGGTGAGGACGTCGAGGTGAATGTCGAGATGCGCGCGGCCTACACCGGGGCCTGGCTGCCGTTGGCAGGGCAGCTGACGAGCATCGAGTTCGACTTCGCCGACGGTCGCGCCCAGCGCGAGGACGTGCGCTACAACCCGGCGACCGGCAGCGCGATGGTGACCGGCGGACTCGGGCCCGACGACGACTACACGTTCACCGCGACGCTGCCCACGACCAAGCTCGCCAAGAACTCCGAGGCCTACCCGGTCGACGAGCCGCTCCAGCCCGCGGGCCAGCGGCTCGACGAGTTCCTCCAGCCGTACGTCCGCAGTGGCCGGGACCCGCTCACGCAGGTGCTCCTGCTGGCGCGCTACCTCCAGAAGAACGGCCGCTACAGCGACGGCACCGGCGCGCTCAACGTGCCTCCGGGCCACAACATCAACCGCCTCGCCGCGCAGTTCATCGGCGCGGACCGGATCGTCGGCAACGACGAGCAGTACGCCGCCTTCATGGCGCTCGCCGCCAACCGGCTCAGGGTGCCGGCCCGGGTCGTGGTCGGGACGTTCACGCCCAAGGACGGCAAGGTCCAGGGCCGCGACGTCCTGGCGTGGGTGGAGCTGCGGGTCCGAGACGGGAGCTGGCGGATCCTGCCGACCTCGACCTTCATGTCCAACAAGAGGCCGAGCCGGGACGACGAGCCGCCGCAGTCGCTCGCGGACTTCGTGCAGGACCAGCTCCCGCAGGACGACACGGACAACCCCGACTCGCCCGAGCAGGTGCCGCTCCCCGACGACGACGCGGACCTGGACGAGGGCGAGCAGAGCGGCGAGGATTCGGTGCTGCCGGTCAGCGGCAAGCCCCTGGGCCTCCTCCTGGTCGCCCTGCTCAGCCAGGTCGTCCCCGGCCTCAAGGTGGCCCGCCGGCTGGTTCGTCGGCGTCGGCGGCGGCCGTCAGCGCGGGTGGTGGGCGCCTGGCGCGAGCTGGTCGACCTCGGTGTGGACCTGCGGGTGCCCGTGCCAGAAGGGGCAACCCGCCAGGCGCAGGCGACGGCGCTCGGCGTGCCCGAGGACCTGGCCGGCCGGGCCGACGACCTGATCTTCGCGATCGGTCCGCCTGGCGTCGCGGACGCGACCGACTACGGGCGCGAGGCCGAGCGAGCCCGGCGGGCCCTGGCGAAGCGGCACCCCCTGTGGCGCCAGGTGCGGGCCTTCTACGACCCGAGGTCGCTGCTGGTCCAGGTCCGGCGCCGCGCGGGGTCGCTGTCCCGTCGTCGCCGACCTGCGCTCTCGCTCCCCGGGCGGCGCCGTCCTGCTGCGGGGCGTGCCTGATGGACCACGAGCCGCAACGGGTGCGGGTCGAGCGGCGGCCGGTCTCCGAAGGGGAGTCCCGGGCGGCCAACGGCCCGGACTGGGACCGGTACGCCGACGAGTACCAGGCCACGCACGGGGAGTTCCTCGGCGACGTGGGGTTCGTCTGGGGTCCCGAGGGACTGACCGAGGAGGAGGCGGGCATCCTGGGGGCGCTGGCGGGTCGCGACGTGCTCGAGGTCGGCTCCGGGGCGGGCCAGTGCTCGCGGTGGGTCAGGTCCCAGGGCGGGCGCGGCTACGGGCTGGACCTGTCGCTGCGCCAGCTTCAGCACAGCCGGCGCATCGACGACACGACCGGGGTGGTGGTCCCCTCCGTCCTCGGCACGGCCACTTCGCTGCCGTTCCCTGCTGAGTCGTTCGACGTCGTCTTCTCGTCCTTCGGTGCGCTGCAGTTCGTCAAGGACGTCGACGTGGCGGTCGCCGAGGTGGCGCGCGTGCTCCGGCCCGGAGGTCGGTTCGCGTTCTCGATCACCCATCCGACCCGGTGGTCGTTTCCCGACGACCCGGGGGAGGGCGGTCTCACCGCGACCCAGTCCTACTGGGACCGCACCCCCTACGTCGAGGTCGACGACGAGACCGGACGGGTGGCCTACGTCGAGCACCACCGCACGCTCGGCGACTGGGTCGGGGTGCTGGCGGGAGCCGGGTTCGTCATCACCGACCTGCTGGAGCCCGAGTGGCCCGAGGGGCACGAGCGGGTGTGGGGCGGCTGGTCCGGTCTGCGGGGCAGGTTCACCCCGGGCTCGGCCATCTTCGGCGCGACGCTGGGGCGTCACGCCACGCCCTAGTCCTCGTCGTCCTTCAGCTGGTCGGGGACCTCGTCGGTCGGTTCGATGAGCCCGATCCTCACGGCGGCGACGCACACCGTGTTCTCCCCGCTGAGACCTTCGATCTCGAGCGAGGTCACTTCGCTGGCGATGACGAGCTGGCGCCGGCCGACATCTCCGGCTTCGTTGGTCGGGAGGTCGAGCTCGACCCGGTCGTCGTCGGTGCGCACGGCGATCCGGGCGTCGCTGCCGGTGAAGTAGGTGATCTCCATCGCCCACTCCAAGGCGAACAGGTCACCTGTCAGTGGGATCCTGGTCACCTCGCCGGCGTTGACGGCGTAGCCGCACTCGCCGTCGGGTCCTGGTCCCGCGTTGGTGTGCCCGCCGACCACCGCGGCCGTGCGGAAGTGGCCGGACTCGTCCACCATCGCGTACTGCTCAGCGGGCTGGTTGTACCTGAGCGGCAGGTCGAGCGGCCGGAGCACAGCCGAGATCTTGCTGCCGGCGTCTAGCAGGGCGGGGTTGACGATCTCCTTGGGGACCCGGCTGTCGTAGACGTCGACCGTCCCGAGGTCGCGTGCCTCGGCGAACAGGGTGTCGAAGTAGGGCTTGGGGGACTCGGGCTTGAGGTCGTCCCACACCCGCCCGGTCGTGACGGGGACGACGACGCACACCAACGCCAGGTAGCCCGTCAACCCCCGCCGGAGCCAGGACAAGGTCTCTGGGCGCACGGGTGTCCGGACGGGCACCTCCTCGTCGAGCACGGTGCGAGTGACCAGGAAGAGGGCAGCGAGCACCATCACGGGGACCAGGTCGGCGCTGTAGTGCGGGGAGCGGATTGCGAGGTCCCCCACGAACTCGAAGCGGTTCGTGAAGAAGACCAGGCCCCAGGCGATGAGGGCATGGGTCACGACCATGGCGATGGCAAGCCACCCGCGGCGACGGAAGCGCAGCGCCAGGATCACCAGCAGCACGGTCGCCGAGAACAACCCGAGGGCCAGGGACCCGCTGGCGTCGGGGAAGTAGCCGGAGACACCGGTCGGCTCCGTGAATGGCCCGCCGACCATGGTCGGCAGAGCGAGGTCGACGATCCCGTGGGCGAGGAACGAGAACGCCGCGCCGACAGACCTCTGGACAGGTTCGTCGGGGTGCACCTCCGGCGCGTCTCGGACGGCGTACAGGAAGAGGGGGATGTAGACGATCGTCAGGACCGTGACCGGCCACAGCAAGCGCACGCACCGGCGGACCGCACCACGCAGGTCCGACGGTCCCAGCAGCAGGCAGAGGAAGAGGAGAGGGATGGTGACGACGAGCGACTTCTCCCACATGAACAAGCCGAAGGCATAGCTGACGGCGAGACCCACCGCGTCGAGCACGGACGGGCCGCGCACGAGCATCTTGGCCAGGAACCACAGGCAGAGGCCCATGATGAGGAGGGTCGTGTAGACACCCAGGCCACGGCTCCACCACAGGCTGTCCATGAGGAGCCCCGGGGTGACTGCGAGCAGCACCACCCCAGCCAGGAGGTGGAGCCTTTCGCCGAAGATCTCACGCAGCAACAGGCCCCACACCAGCACCGTGCCGGCTGCGAGCACGGTGGTGGTCGCAGTGGCCCACGCGTAGGACATCGGGTCGAGCGTCGTGACGACCCAGATGAGGCCGAGGGTGCCCGGTGCCCAGTGGCTCGCGATCGGACGGAACATGAAGTCCAGCAGCCCCGTGGTCGGGACCTCGGCGGTGAAGAGCAGGTCGTCCTGGTAGAAGGACCACTGCGACTTCGTGAACAGGTGGAGCCCGGTCGTCACGATCAGGATCGTGAGCCAGCCGATCCGGAACGCCGTCGAGGGCGTTCGGACGACCGCGGCGCGTGGCTCCGTCCTCCTTCGCCGCGGCCCCGGGGCTGGTGCGATGGGTGGTGTCGCTGTCCCCGAGGTGGCCGATGACGCGAGGGGCATGGGCGGAACCGTACCGGTCACCGGCCTGGCAGCATCGCCGTGTGGACGTCTCCGAGCTGGTGCCCCTGACGGGTGGTTGGTCGGGGCGGACGTTCCTGGCCGAGGTCGCGGGGGAGCGGTCCGTCGTGCGGGTCTACCCGCCGGACGAGCGATCGGGCGTGGGGGCCGAGATCGACGCGGCGGTGCTGCGCCTGGTGCGTGGCCTGGTGCCCGTCCCCGAGGTGCTCGAGGTGCGCCCGTCCTCGGCGACCGAGGACCGTCCGGGCGTGCTGGTCACGTCGTACGTCCCGGGGGTCCGCGGCGACGAGCTGCTGCCCACGCTCGGACCCGAGGGGCTGCGCACGATCGGTGCGGTGCTGGGTGGTCTGCTGGCCGACCTCGGCGGCATGCCCATGGTGCGCCCCGGCATGTTCGTCGACGCCGACCTGACCGTCGTCCCCTGGGACCTCGACCTGCCGGCCTACGTCGCCGAGCAGGAGCCGCGGCTGGCCCACTTATCGGTCGACGAGCTGGAGGGACTGCGCGAGGTCGCGGTCGAGGCCCAGACGCTCCTCGACACCGTGCCACGGACCTGCCTCGTGCACAGCGACCTCAACCCCAAGAACCTGCTGGTCGATCCCGAGACGCTGGGGCTCACCGCGGTGGTCGACTGGGAGTACGCCCACGCGGGTCACCCCTTCACCGACCTGGGCAACCTGCTCCGCTTCGACCGCGACCCCGTGCTCACCTCGGCCGTGCTGGAGGCCTACGCCGGGCGCCGCGGCGTTCCCCCGGACGACGCGCTGGCGCTGGCCCGGTCGGCCGACCTGTTCGCCCTGGTCGAGCTTGCGACCCGTCGCTCGGCCAACCCTGTGGCCGAGCGCGCCGACCGGCTGCTGCGCACGATCGCCCGGAGGAGGGACGCGGCGGCTACCGGGTGACCGCCCGTGCGCCCACGTCGGGGTTGTCGGTGAAGAAGCCGTCGATGCCCGCCCGGAGGAAGGCCCTGAGCTCGCCGGCGAGGTCGCCCGGCGCGTTCGGGTCAGCATTGCTGCGGAACTGCGCGGGCAGGAACTGGTTCTCCACGCGGAACGTGTACGGGTGGACGACGAGCCCCGCGTCGTGGGCGTCCCGGATCACGGGCGTGGGCGTCAGCAGCCGGCCGGAGGCATCCCGGGGGATCAGCTGGTCCTTGCAGGCACCGAGCCCGTCGGCGTACCTGGCGACCTGCTTCAAGCCGGCTCGGGTCACCAGGTCCTGGTAGGTCCGCGGGTCGCCGGCGACCACCAGGTCGTAGGGACGCCCGGAGCACCCGGTGAGCTGCACCAGCGGGAAGTCGGTGCGCCGGTCGAGCTGGCGCAGGTTGCCGGTCTCGAAGCTCTGGATGAAGACCGGGTCGCCGGCCTCGTAGCCGTTCGCGTCCAGCGTGCCGAGCAACGGCTCCTCCAGCGACAATCCGATCCCGTCGAAGTAGGTCGGGTGCTTGGTCTCGGGGTAGACCCCGACCTCGTCCCCGGTGCAGGTCCTCGACCGGCGCGCCAGGTCCAGCACCTCGTCGAGCGTGGGCACGGCGTAGAGCCCGTTGAACGTCGCGTTGCGCGGACGCACGCCGGGGATCCGCTCGACCGCGCGCAGGGTCTTGAGCTCGGCCAGGGTGAAGTCCTCGGTGAACCATCCGGTCAGTGGGACCCCGTCGATCGTCTTCGTGGTCCTGCGGGCCGCGAACTCCGGCCGGGTCGACACGTCGGTCGTGCCGCTGATCTCGTTCTCGTGACGGGCGACCAGCACCCCGTCCTTGGTGGAGACGAGGTCGGGCTCGATGTAGTCGGCGCAGGCGAGGATCGCCCGCTCGTAGGCAGCGAGGGTGTGCTCGGGGCGGGCGCCGCTGAACCCGCGGTGGCCGATGACCAGGGCCCGATGCCTAGCGGGCGCCTGCTGCTTGAGCAGGTCGACCACGATCATCTCGGTGTCGTCCGGCGTGCCCGGCACCCGGGCGTCGTCGCCCGGGTAGTTGTTGTCGTTCGCGAGGAGCAGCCGCCCGTCCCGCAGGCGCACGACCGTCTCGACGGAGACCATGGGGAAGGAGAAGGGGTCCGAGACCCCGTAGGCGCCCGGGGACGACGCCAGCCCGATGTCGTCGGGGTTGGCGATCTTGAGCAGATCGAGCGTCAGCGTCTTCTCGAGGTAGCCGTCCGGTTCGGCGCGGCGAAGGTCGACCTCGTAGACGCGCTTGGTGACGGCCGCCTCGCCGTCGTAGTTGTCCCGCTCCAGGACGAGCATCCGGCCCTTGCGGACGGTGAAGGCGTCACCGACCACGTTGGCCGCGTCGTCGACCTGGTAGGCCCACCGCTTCCCCGTGTAGGCGCCGGCGCGGGTGTCGAACTCGTAGATCCAGCGCCGCCGCTTGTCGGTGTCGTCGGTGAGCGCCCCCTCCACGACCGGGTAGAGGCGCGAGCCGTCGGGTGACGCGGCGAGCGCCTCGAAGCCGCGGCTGGCCGGGATCCGCGGGGTCTCGGACCCGAGCTCGGGATGCTGCGGGGACTTGCCGTCGGGGAACCCGTACGGCGCCTCCAGGACCTTGCCGCTCGCGCTCACGTGCAGCAGGAACGGCCCGAACTCCTCGCCGACCCAGAACGTCCCGTCGGGCGCGCGGACGAGCGACTCGATGTCGAAGTCGCCCCCGGTGAGGAGCCGCTCCGGCGTCGCGCCGTTGACGATCGGGAACGGCACCTTGCCGTCGGGGTCCGAAAGCGACACGAAGCCGCGCACCTCCAGGCGGCCCGGGCCGCCGTCCGCGGTCTCCCAGTCCGGCTTGACCTTGTAGATCCGCAGCAGGAAGTCGGTGGAGTTGGTCTTGGTGCCGAAGCCGTTGTCGGGCATCGCCCACAGCCGGCCGTTCTCGCCCTCGACCACGGCGGAGAAGCCCGGGATCACCTGGCCGGCGAAGGGGCCGGTGCGTCCGTTCGCCGGGGTGGCCTGGGCGCCCGACGGCGGCCCCGTCTCGAGGTGGTCGGCGGACAGGGTGGCGCGGGCGGTCAGGGTCGGGACGACGACCTTGCCGCGCTGGTCGCCGCGGTCGGGTGACGGTGCCGCGGCCCCGAGAGAAGGCGCTGTGACGAGGGAGGTCGCGACGACCGCCACCAGGGCGGAGGAGGCGACGGCGAGGGGGATCCGAGAGGAGAAGCGCATGCCGGGAGGCTGGCGGCCGTCGGCGTCGGCCCCGCCTCGGGCGAGGGACGACGAGGTGAACGTCCGGTGAGCGGGCGTGGGTCAGGTCGCGGGTTGGACCGCGCGCCGTGCGGCGGCGTACGCTTGGCGACTGCGTGAGACGTCTGCCTGCGTCCCGGACGGAGTGGACTCTCGCTCGCTATTGATCCCTTGAAGATGTCGCCCATCCGGTGGCGCTCCACTCTCGATAGTGAAACGGACCTCGCACGCGCCCGCACGACATCTGCCCACCCGAGGATCACATCCCCTTATGACATCCACTCTCCACCCGAGCACCCTGCAGGACTTCGACGCGCCCCAGGTGGCCGTCAACGACATCGGCTCCGAGGAAGACTTCCTCGCCGCGATCGACCTGACCATCAAGTACTTCAACGACGGCGACATCGTCGAGGGCACCATCGTCAAGGTGGACCGCGACGAGGTCCTGCTCGACATCGGCTACAAGACCGAGGGCGTCATCCCCTCCCGCGAGCTGTCGATCAAGCACGACGTCGACCCCTCCGAGGTCGTCTCCGTCGGTGACCAGGTCGAGGCCCTCGTCCTCCAGAAGGAGGACAAGGAAGGCCGCCTGATCCTGTCCAAGAAGCGCGCCCAGTACGAGCGCGCCTGGGGCACCATCGAGCAGGTCAAGGAGGAGGACGGCGTCGTCGAGGGCACCGTCATCGAGGTCGTCAAGGGCGGCCTCATCATCGACATCGGCCTGCGCGGCTTCCTGCCCGCCTCGCTCGTGGAGATGCGTCGCGTGCGCGACCTGCAGCCCTACGTCGGCCAGGTCCTCGAGGCCAAGATCATCGAGCTCGACAAGAACCGCAACAACGTGGTCCTGTCGCGCCGGGCCTGGCTCGAGCAGACCCAGTCCGAGGTCCGCCACGGGTTCCTCACCCAGCTGCAGAAGGGCCAGATCCGCAAGGGTGTCGTGTCCTCGATCGTCAACTTCGGTGCGTTCGTGGACCTCGGCGGCGTCGACGGCCTGGTGCACGTCTCGGAGCTGTCGTGGAAGCACATCGACCACCCCTCCGAGGTGGTCACCGTCGGTGACGAGGTCACCGTCGAGGTGCTCGACGTCGACATGGACCGCGAGCGTGTCTCGCTGTCGCTGAAGGCGACCCAGGAGGACCCGTGGCAGCACTTCGCCCGGACCCACCAGATCGGCCAGATCGTGCCGGGCAAGGTCACCAAGCTGGTCCCGTTCGGCTCGTTCGTGCGGGTCGAGGAGGGCATCGAGGGCCTGGTGCACATCTCCGAGCTGGCCGAGCGCCACGTGGAGATCCCCGAGCAGGTCGTCCAGGTCAACGACGACGTCATGGTCAAGATCATCGACATCGACCTCGAGCGTCGCCGGATCTCGCTGTCGCTCAAGCAGGCCAACGAGACCGCCACGGCGACCGTGGTCGAGGACTTCGACCCGACGCTCTACGGCATGACCGCGACCTACGACGACCAGGGCAACTACGTCTACCCCGAGGGCTTCGACCCGGAGACCGGCGAGTGGCTCGAGGGCTTCGACGACCAGCGTGCGATCTGGGAGGAGCAGTACGCCAAGGCGCACGCTCGCTGGGAGGCGCACGTCAAGCAGCAGGAGGAGGCCGCCAAGGCCGAGGTCGAGGCCAGCGAGGCCACGTCCTACTCCAGCGACTCCGCCGATGTCGACGGTGGTGATGGTGGCGAGGGTGGCGGCGAGAGCGGCTCGCTCGCCTCCGACGAGGCGCTGCAGGCGCTCCGCGAGAAGCTCACCGGCGGCGCGAGCTGACCACCACCACCCGCTGATCCCGGTGGGTCGCAGAACCGCAGCCACGAGTGCGGCCAGCCTGGTGCTGGCCGCACTCGTGTGCGTACCGGGCCAGGCGCCCGCCACCGTGCCCCCGGCCGAGCCGGCCCGGGTGATGCTCGTCGGGGACTCCAGCACCCAGGGGTCGACGGGTGACTGGACGTGGCGCTACCGGCTGTGGCAGCACCTCGACGCGACGGCACCGGGCCAGGTGGACCTGGTGGGCCCGCACGACGACCTGTGGGACCAGTCTTCGCGGACCTACGGTCACCAGACCTACGCCGACCCGGCCTTCGACCGCGACCACGCGGCCCGGTGGGGGCTGAGCCTGGCGTTCCCGGAGCGACCCATCGCCCAGTACGTCGCCGACTACCAGGTCGACGCCGTGGTCGAGCTCCTCGGGATCGACGACCTGGTGTTCCTGGGGCACGACCCCGCCCACGTGCGGGCCGACGTCGAGCGGCTCGTCGCACACGCACGCTCGGTCAACCCCGAGGTGGCCGTCGTGCTCGGCGAGCTGATCCAGACGTGGTTGCCGGGTGCGACCGACCTCAATGCCCAGCTTCGTGAGGTCGCGGCGGACCTCGACGAGGCCGGGTCCCGGGTGGTCGTCGCGGAGACGGCAGACGGCTTCTTCCGGCGCCGGGACACCTACGACAACAGTCACCCGAACGCGCGGGGCGAGGTCAAGATCGCGGCGGCCGTGGCGGACGCCCTGGCCGTGACCGGTATCGGAGCACCCGCCGCGAGGCCGCTGCCTGCTGTTCCCGTCGGCCCGCGGATCCCGGTGGTGCTGCACGGCGAGGTCCGGGACGGCAGGGTCAAGCTGCGCTGGACGTCGTCCCCGGGGGCCGACGGCTATCGCGTGCTGGTCCGCCGTCCGGCGACGAGCAAGACCTGGAGGAAGCTCGGTGACACGACCCGGCGCCGGGTCACCGTCCGGGGCCTGACCCCGGGGGAGCGGGTCCAGATCGTCGTTCTTCCCCGGAAGGGGAAGGACCTCGCGGAGCTGGATGTGCGCTCCAACAGGCTGTCGCTCCGCCCCTGACGTCCAGGAAACGTCAGCCGGCGGACGGCGCCCGGAACATCGGGTCGTCGGCGTGCGAGCGGGGCGGCTGGGTCGGGCCCATGCCGTCGTGGACGTAGAGGCGGACGGTCTGGACGGCCAGGACCGCCGCGATGGCGAGGAGGATGAGGAGTGCGGTCATGGCAGTAATCATGCTCTCGACGCATTCCTGCCACGAGTGGCAGGAATGCCACCCTTCGTTGATTTCCTGCCAGACATGCGCCACCATGGCGACGTGCCGCTCAACACCGTCGCCGTAGTCGTCCAGGACGACGCCGAACCGTTCGGCCTGGGGTCCCTCGTCGAGGTGTGGGGCGAGCCGGAGCATCCCGAGGACGGGACCCCGGTGTTCGACTTCCGGATCTGCACCCCCGAGCCGGGCCGGGTGCGCGGTCGCTCCGACTTCGACCTGTACGTCGACCGCGGCCTCGAGGCCACCGAGGACGCGGACCTCGTCTGCATCGCGCCCAAGCACTCCTTCACGACCTACGACGACCGGGTCCTGGCAGCGATCACGGCGGCCCACGACCGCGGCGCCACGATCTACGCGCACTGCTCGGCCGCCTTCGAGCTCGGTGCCGCCGGGCTCCTCGACGGCCGTGAGTGCACGACCCACTGGCGCTTCACGGACCTGATGGCGCGCACCTTCCCGGAGGCGAAGGTCAAGCCCGACGTCCTCTACTGCCACGACGGCAACGTGCTGACCGGTGCTGGGGCGGCCGCGGGGATCGACGCCTCGCTGCACCTGCTCCGCGACGAGTACGGCGCCGGCGTGGCCGCCGCGGTCGCCCGCCGGATCGTCGTGCCACCACATCGTGACGGCGGGCAGGCGCAGTTCATCGCCCGGCCGGTCCCGGACTGCGACGCCGAGACCCTCGGACCACTGCTGGAGTGGATCGTCGCCCACCTGCACGAGGACCTCGATGTCGAGAGCCTGGCCCGGCGGTCGCTGATGTCGCCGCGCACCTTCGCCCGCAGGTTCCGCGCCGAGACCGGGGCCACCCCGCACTCGTGGGTGACCCGCCAGCGGGTGCAACGCGCCGAGGAGCTGCTCGAGCAGTCCGACCGGTCGATCGAGTGGATCGCCAGCGAGGTCGGCTTCGGCAACGCGGCGACGCTGCGCCACCACTTCACCCGGGTGCGGGGCGTGAGCCCCCAGCAGTACCGCCGTACCTTCTGTGCATGACTGCGGGGGCGACGGCCTCGGGCACCTTCCTCCTGGGCCTGGGCGCCCAGAAGGCCGGCACGGCGTGGATGCACCGCTACCTCGAGTCCTCAGCCCAGTGCGACCCCGGGTTCCGCAAGGAGTACCACGTGTGGGACGCCCTGGACCTGCCCTCCGGTCGGGTGGTCCGCGAGCGGATCGAGAAGCAGGGCGGCGACCGGGCGCGCTTCCTGTCTGACCCGGGCGCCTACGTCGACTACTTCGCGGGCCTGCTGGAGCGCGACGGCATCCGGCTCACCGCCGACATCACCCCGTCGTACGCCGGGCTCTCGGTCGACCGGCTGACCGGGATCCGGCGGTCGTTCGAGCAGCGGGGCGTCCGGCCCGTGGCCGTCTACCTCATGCGGGACCCGGTGGAGCGAGCGTGGTCGGCGGTCCGGATGGACGTGCGGCGCAGCGGCAACACCGACGAGGGGGCCGTCGAGGGCCGCCTGCGGATGATCGCCCCCGACGACCAGTACGAACGCCGCACGCGCTACGACCTCACCATCGCGGCCGCGGACCGCGCCTTCGGGGACGAGGTGTTCTTCGGGTTCTACGAGCGGCTGTTCGACGAGGCCACGCTCCGGGACCTCTGCGGCTTCCTCGGCCTCGACTTCCACCAGCCGGACTTCGGGCGCCAGGTGAACGTGTCGCCCAAGGAGGGCGAGCTCGCGGAGGACACGGTCCGTGGTCTGGTGGCGCGGTTCGCCCCGGTCTACGAGGCGGTCGCCGCCCGGTTCCCCGACGTCGACCTGCCGGCCCTCTGGCCGAGCATGCGCTACCTCTGAGGTAGGTCCTGGGGGAGGTCGCTGCGGCGCACCTTCCCGGTGAGGGTCCGGGGGAGCGCGTCGAGCCGGGTCCAGGTCTTCGGCCGCTTCGGCGGCGCGAGCCGCTCCCGCACGTACGCGTCCAGCTCCGCCACGGTCGCCGGGCCCACGTACGCCGCACACACGCGCTGACCCCAGTCGTCGTCCGGCACGCCGTAGACGGCCACGTCGGCGACACCCGGGTGCTGCTCCAGGACCTGCTCCACCTCGAGCGGGTAGACGTTGACGCCGCCGGAGATGAGCAGGTCCTCGCGTCGGCCCTCCAGGTAGAGGTAGCCGTCGTCGTCGAGGCGGCCGAGGTCCCCCACGGTGAACGCGGGGCCGGCAGGCAGCTCCCGCCAGGCCGCCGCGGTCTTGTCTGGGTCGCCGTAGTACTCGAAGCGGGCGTGCGGCGGGACCGTGCACCAGATCGTGCCGTCGTCGTCGACGTGCAGGGTGCGGCCCGGGCGAGCGCGGCCGACGGTGCCGGGCCGGGTGAGCCACTCCTCGCTGCGGCAGGCGGTGAACTGGCCCTCGGTCGAGCCGTAGAACTCCCAGGTCGAGCCGTCAGGGAAGAGCTCGACCAGCCGACGCTTCACGCGCTCCGGGCACGGCGCTCCCGCGTGCGCCACCAGCCGGAACGAGGACAGGTCGGGCACGCCGGCCTCGTCCCAGTGGGCGAACAGCCGCTGCAGGTGCGTGGGCACGCAGAACATCGTGGTCGGGCGCTCGTCGCGGATCGCCGTGGTCACCCGGACGGGGTCGAAGGGCCCGGGCAGCACGACCCGGCCACCGGCCAGCCGCGTGCCCATCGCGAACCGCAGTGGTGCGGAGTGGTAGATCGGGCTGAGGACCAGGTTGACGTCGTCGGCGGCGAAGCCCCACAGGTCGCGCTCCTCGGCGACCAGGGCCGCGGCGGCGTCCGGACCGAGCAGTCCGCTCCACACGCCCTTCGGCGTACCGGTCGTGCCGCTGGTGACGTGCATGGGCCGGGCCCGCGGCAGCCCGGGGGAGTCGTACGCCGCCGCCAGGGCCGCCAGCGCGTCCTCGTCGACGACCACGACCGTCGGGTCGAGCCCGGCCAGGATCCGCTCCCGCTCGTGCTCGGTCAGTCGCGGGTCGAGCGGGATCGGCACCACGCCGGCGGCCAGCAGGCCCAGGACGACGTCGAGGTAGGCCTCCGAGCCGGGCACCAGGAGTGCGACCCGGTCGCCCACGCGCAGCCCGGCGTCCACGGCGCCAGTCCAGCACAGCCCGTGGCAGCGGGCCGTCCCGGGTGACGCCACGGTGAACATCTGTCGGACGGCGGGTCCGCGCCGTCACCGCCGCGCGGATCTCGCGTTGGGTGGGCATGCAGACGACCCCGCCCGACGTCGCCGGTCCCTCGAGCCTCCCGCGCGGCCCGGCCGCCCGGCGCCGCAGCGTGCTGGCCGCCGGTGCGGGGGCCGCGGCCTTCGCTCCGTGGGCGGTGTCCACCGACGCGGGAGCCGCTCCGGGAGCGGCCCGGGGCGAGTCGCAGCGGCTGTTCCGGCACGGCGTCGCCTCCGGTGACCCGCTGCCCCGCGCGGTCGTGCTCTGGACCCGGGTGACCCCGACCGCGGCAGCAGTCCCGGGATCCGGGCGCGGACCGCGGGTGTCGGTCCGCTGGGAGGTGGCCTCCGACCAGCACTTCCGCCATGTGGTGCGCCACGGCCAGGTCGTGACCGGCCCCGGACGGGACCACACCGTCAAGGTCGACGCCACCCGGCTGCAGCCAGGACGCTGGTACTGGTACCGGTTCCGGGTCGGCGGGGTCACCAGCCCGGTCGGCCGGACCCGCACCGCCCCGCCCAGGACCGCCGACGTCCGGCGGCTGCGACTCGGCGTCGTCTCGTGCTCCCACCTCGAGTACGGCTACTTCGCCGCCTACCGTCACCTCGCCGACCGCCGCGACCTCGACGCCGTCCTGCACCTCGGTGACTACCTCTACGAGCGTGGACCCGGGGAGGGCGACGTCCGGTCGCACGACCCCGCCCACGAGATCGTCTCCCTGCCGGACTACCGGCGCCGGCACGCGCAGTACAAGACCGACCCGGACCTCCAGCGCCTGCACGCCCGGGTGCCGTTCATCGTCACGTGGGACGACCACGAGGTGACCAACGACAGCTGGGCTGCCGGCGCGGAGAACCACGACGCCGGGGAGGGGGACTACCTGGCGCGCAAGGCCCGTGCGCACCGCGCGTACGACGAGTGGATGCCGGTGCGGATGGGCCGCACCGCCCGTACCGGCGACGGCACGCGGCTCTTCCGTCGTCTGCAGTGGGGCCGGCTCGCCGACATCAACATGCTCGACCTGCGCAGCTACCGCGACCAGCAGGTCAGCACGCCGGCACCGTTCCCCCTGCCGCAGCTGCAGACCGAGGCCGACGACCCGGGACGCACGATCACCGGCAACCAGCAGATGGCGTGGCTCAAGCGAGCGCTGCTGCGCCGGGACACCCGCTGGAAGCTGATCGGCAACTCGGTGATGATCGCGCCTCTGTCGTTCGCGCAGCTGCCCCAGGAGGCGGTCGCGGCGATCAACGAGGTGACCGGGGAGATCCCGTCGGACGGTGCCCCTCTCAACCTCGACCAGTGGGACGGCTACACCGCGGACCGCCGCGAGCTGTACGCGCACCTCGTGGACAACCGGGTCGCCAACGCGGTCTTCCTCACCGGGGACATCCACTCGGCCTGGGCGAACGACCTGCCCGTGGACCCCGCGACCTATCCGTTCAGCGGGAGCGTCGGCGTGGAGTTCGTGTGCACCTCGGTGACCTCGGACAACATCGACGACGTCACCGGCACCCCGCCGCGCACGAGCACCCTGGTGCTCGAGGCGGTCCTCCAGACCAACAACCGGCACGTCAAGCACCTCAACTTCGACGACCACGGCTACTCCGTCCTGGACGTGACACCGGATCGGGCCCAGATGGACTACTACGTCCTCGCGGACAAGCGCCGGGCCGACAGCGCCGCGCACTGCTCGGCCTCGTGGCTGACCAGGTCGGGCTCGCAGCGGGTGGAGCCGGCCGAGGCGCCCGTCGGCTGAGCCGAGGCCCACCGTCACCGGAGGTTGTCGAGACGTTCACCGGGGCGCTCGGTCCCCGACCCCGGCCCGGCCTACGGTCGCGAAGATGCAGGGAGGCGCAGCAGACCGACCCGTCCCGTACGACGACGGCCCGCGCGTCCTGTCGCTCTACGAGGGCTTCTTCAGCGGGGGAGCGCGGATCCTGCACACGTCGATGGTCCGCAGCCTGCACGCGACGACCGCCCAGCGGCACGCGGTCCTCGGCCTGACTGACCGCTCCGTGCGGGAGGCGACCGTCCAGCCGGCGAGCTCCGACCCCAGCTACCGCCGGCTCCGGTCCGCCGGCGTGCCGGTGACCACGCTCGCTCGGGGTGCCGCGGAGCCGATGCGGCGATCTCACCTGGCCAGGGTGCGGCGGGCCACCGCGGAGACGGACGTCGTGCTCTCCCTGAAGGAGCAGCCGCTCGTGGCCCTGGAGGAGTCCGGCGCGGGCGGCCGGCCGGTCATCGCGTGCCTGCACCGGTCGGACCCCGAGCGGCAGGGCCGCGGCCTGGAGGTCCTCGCCGGCCTCGTCCGGGAGGGCGTCGTGACCCACGCCGTCTGCTGCGCCCGGTCCACCCAGGCGGCGTACCACGCGGCGACCGGCATCGCCCTGGAGCGGTTGCCGGTCATCCCCAACGGTGTCGACCTGGACCGGTTCCGGCCGATCCCGGCCGTGCGTGCCGCGAGCCGGCGCGAGCTGGGCGTGCGCGGCGCGGCGCCGGTCCTGCTGCTCTCGGCGCGCTTCGACCCGATGAAGGACGTGCCGTTGTTCCTGCGGGCTGCCGCGGAGCTGGTCCGGACCCACCCCGCTGCGCACCTGGTCCTGTGCGGCGCCGGCATGTCGGCGGGCAACCGCGCGCTCACCGACCTCCTGGCCGCGACGTTGGGTGCCTGGGACGGGGCGCACGAGCAGGTGCACCTGCTCGGGATCCGCGAGGACATGCCGGCGCTCTGCAACGCGGCCGACCTGGTGGTGCTGACCAGTGCCTTCGGGGAGGCCGCGCCCCTGGCCCTGCTCGAGGGCATGGCCTGCGGGGCGGTCCCGGTGACCACCGACGTCGGTGACGCAGCGGAGCTGGTGGGCGACTCCCGTCTGGTCGTCGGCAGGGACCCCGTCGACGTCGCGGACGCCTGGGCAGCGGCGTTCGAGCAACGAGCGGAGCACGCCGCGCGGATCAGTCACCACCGTCAGGAGCTCAGCGACCAGCGCTGCTTCGACGCCTACGCCGCCCTGATCGAGGCCTGCGCCCGTCCTGAGGCCCTCACGGCGGCTGTCTGACCGGCCGTCCTGGCCGGGACCGGCCCGTCGTCCTCCACGGACGGGTCGATGTGTCCGAGGTGACAGCCGCCCAGGGCGGGTTCGGGCAGAACGGCCCTGGGGTGCGGTCGGGGATGCCAGTGCAATGGACGCATGACGCCGCTGACGGAACCCCAGATCGTCGCCCGCGTGACCGCGCGCCTGCTGGTGAGGCTGCCGGACCTCTCCCCGGAGCGGGTGGAGGAGGTGGTGGCGGCCGTCGTCGGCCACTACCGCGACAGCAGGGTGCGGGACTTCCTGCCGGTGCTGGTGGAGCGTGAGGCGCTCCGGACGCTGCTCCACACGTCGGACCACGACGCCGCGTAGGCGACCGCGCGCGGCCGGCGGCGCGTCGGGAGACCCGGTCGTCGGCGCCTCCGACGTCCTGCTCCGGGCCACGCCACGTCGACGCAGCTGTTCCCGGGAACTCCTCTGTCGGAGCGGACATGAAGGAGCATGGAACCTGGAGGTGCCGTGGCCATCGAGGACGAGGCGGGTCTGGTCGACGGGCTGCACCGCGACGACCCCGACGCGCTCGCGGAGCTGTTCGACCGGCACGCGGACCGGATCTACAACCACTGCTTCCGCGCGACCGGTGACTGGGCCGAGGCCGAGGACGCCGTCTCGGCGGTCTTCCTCGAGGTCTGGCGGCACCGGCACCGGGTGCGGCTGCACGACGGGTCGGTGCTGCCGTGGCTCTACGGGGTCGCCACCAACGTGTGCCGCAACCTCACCCGCTCGCGCCGGAGGCGGCACCGTGCGTTGGCGTCGCTGCCGCCGCCCGCAGCCGAGCCCGACCACGCCGAGCGGGTCACCGACCGGCTGGGCTCCACGGCCCGGATGCGCGAGGTCCTCACCGCGGTCCAGGCGCTACCGGACCGGGAGCGCGAGGTGCTCGCGTTGGTCGCCTGGTCCGGCCTGTCCTACGAGCAGGCGGCGGTGGCGCTCGAGGTCCCCGTCGGCACCGTCCGCTCCCGGCTGTCCCGGGCCCGCGCCCGACTCACGCAAGGAGAGGCACGATGACCGACGCCACGCCCCCGCCCGACCAGCCGCTGGGAGACCAGGCCCGGGCCCGGATCCGTGCCGAGCTGCTCGCTGCGACCCGGGAGCCCTCGGCCCGGGCCCGCCGCTGGGTGGTTCCGGCGGCGGCCGCCGCCTCGGTCGCGCTGGTGGCCGCCCTGACCGGCTGGGCCACCGGTCTGCTCGGCGGCGGCCATGACGGTGACGGCGTCGGGCCGGCCACCGGCACCTCCGCCACCCCGACGCCCGAGAGCACCGCCGGCCCCGACGACGGCGTCACGCCCACGCCGACCGACGGCGACCCGGTCCCGTCGGCCCCGCCGACCCCGCCGGGCAGTGCCGCTTGCGTCACCGCCCTCGAGTATGTGCTCCGCGACGCCGAGCAGGCCGTGGTCTTCCCCGAGGAGGGGGGTGGGACGACGTCGATCTGGGTCAAGGGCGGCCGCTTCTCGGTCTGCGACGAGCGGGGCGGGCGCACCACGGTCCACCAGCCGCTCCCGATCGCGCCGGACCTCGACGACGTCGCCACGTTCCGCGTCAGCAGCCGCTACCAGCCGACCGAGGGCGGCGGCTACCGGACGATCCGCTTGGCGGCGGGCGTGCTGCCCGACGGGGCGCTCGACGCGGAGCTCGACGTGCGCTACACGTTCCCCGACGGCCATACCGAGCAGGCGACGAAGATCACCGATCACCAGGGCCGGGTGTGGTGGCGGATGGTCTACGAGTACGACGACGGGGGCGGCAACGAGACGGCGAAGCCGCCGATCGAGGTGACGGTGTCGCTGTCGGGCGTCCGCAAGGAGCTCACGCTGGAGTGGGGGACCGACACCTGCGCCCAGGCCAACCACGGCTGCTGAGGGAGCGGGGCACGGCCTAGTGTCGGCGCATGCGGGTCGGACTCACAGGTGGCATCGCCTCAGGCAAGAGCACCGTCGCGGCGATGTTGGTGGACCTGGGCGCGGTCCTCATCGACGGCGACGCGCTGGCCCGGGAGGTGGTGGCCCGCGGCACACCGGGGCTGGCGCAGGTCGTGGCCGAGTTCGGCGAGGAGCTGCTGAGCCCCGAGGGCGACCTCGACCGACCGGCGCTGGGGCGGATCGTCTTCGCCGACGAGGCCGCCCGGCACCGGCTCGAGGCGATCACCCACCCGCTCATCTTCGAGCGGTACGCCGCTCTCGAGGCCGCGGCACCGGCCGGCGCGCTGGTCGTGCACGACATCCCGCTGCTGGCGGAGTCCGGTCGCGCCGACACCTTCGACGCGGTGGTCGTCGTCGATGTCCCGGTCGAGGTGCAGGTGGAGCGGATGGTCCGCGACCGCGGCTGGACCCGCGAGGAGGCCGAGTCCCGGATCGCGGCGCAGGCCAGCAGGGAGGACCGGCTCGCGATCGCGACGCACGTCATCGACAACACCGGCTCGCTGGCCGATCTCGAGGCCCGGGTGCGGGAGGTCCACGCCGAGCTCACCAGGTGACGTGACAGCACGAGACCCCGGCCGTCCGGCCGGGGTCTCGTGTCTCGTGGGTCGAGTCGGTGGTCAGGCCGCCAGGTCGGGGTCGGCGATCCGGCGCAGCTTCTGCAGTGCCTCCCGCTCGAGCTGGCGGACCCGCTCGGCGGAGATGCCGTGCTTGAGGCCGATGTCGGCGAGCTTGTGCTGACGCCCGTCGACCAGCCCGTAGCGGGACCGGATGATGTCCGCGGCGCGCTCGTCGAGGTGCTCGACCAGGGTGTTGAGCCGCTCCCGCGACTCGACGTCGAGCACGTTGAGGTCGGGCCCTGGCGTCGTCTGCTGGGCCATCAGGTCACCGAGCGAGGTGTCGCCGTCCTCGTCGACGGGGGAGTCGAGGCTGACGTGCTCGCGCCCCCAGGCCATCAGGTCGAGGACCCGGTCGAGGTCCATGCCCAGCTCCGCGGCGATCTCCGACGGGTCGGGGTCGCGGCCCAGCTGGCGCTCCAGGGTCCGGCGGGCACCGCCCACCTGGTTGAGCTCCTCCACGACGTGCACGGGGAGCCGGACGACCCGGGCCTGCTGGGCGATGCCGCGGGTGATCGCCTGGCGCACCCACCACGTCGCGTAGGTCGAGAACTTGTAGCCCTTGGTGTAGTCGAACTTCTCGACCGCACGGATCAGCCCGGTGTTGCCCTCCTGGATCAGGTCGAGCATGGGCATCTGGGCGCGGCCGTACTTGCGCGCGATGGAGACGACGAGGCGCAGGTTGGCGGTGATGAACGTGTCGACCGCCTTGCGACCCTCCTCGGCGAGCCACTCGAGCTCCTCCTCGGTGGCCGACATCGGCGCGCCGCCCTTCTTGCGGCCGACGCGGCCCTCCTTCAGGAGCGCCTCGGCCATCAGGCCGGCCTCGATCGTCTTGGACAGCTCGACCTCGGTCTCAGCGTCCAGGAGGGGGTTGCGCGCGATCTCGTCGAGGTAGAGGCCGACGCTGTCGCGTCCCTCGATCTCGCGGGTGGCACCGACGCTTCGACCGGTGGCCGTCGCCTTCGTTGCGGTTGCCATGGGGTCCCTCCTTGCCCTGCGTGGGACCCTGGAGGTCACACGTCCTCATCAACGCCCCCGGTGACCCGAAGATTCCCTGCTCACACGGGCCCTTGGGGGGTGCTTACGCCTTGATCGACGCTCGAGCAGTCCGCGGAGTTGCCTGATGAGAGGAATCTCAGGGACTTCTCAGGGGTGATCCGGAGCCGAGCGTCCGGCGGATGGGTCGAGATGCCCGGTCGGCAGCTGGTCAGCGCGGCTCGGGCGACCCGGCCAGCCCCATCCGGTCCAGCACCCAGGCCAGCGTGAACGCCCGGTCCTTCCACGCCTTGTAGCGGCCCGAGACGCCGCCGTGCCCGGCCGCCATCTCGGTCCGCAGCAGCACGTCCTCTCCGTTCAGCGCGACCGCGCGCAGCCGGGCCACCCACTTGGCGGGCTCGACGTAGAGCACCCGGGTGTCGTTGAGGGACGTCTCGGCGAGGATCGGGGGGTAGCGGACGGCGGCGACGTTGTCGTAGGGCGAGTACGACGCCAGGTAGTCGTAGACCGCTGGGTCGCTGGCCGGGTCCCCCCACTCGTCGTACTCGGTGACCGTCAGCGGCAGGCTCGCGTCGAGCATGCTCGTGAGGGTGTCGACGAACGGCACCCCGGCGACGATCCCGCCGAAGAGCTCCGGAGCCTGGTTGGCCACGGCGCCCACCAGGAGCCCGCCGGCGCTGGCACCCTCGGCGACCAGGGTGTCCGGGGTCGTCCAGCCGGTGTCGACGAGGTGCCGGGCGCAGGCGACGAAGTCGGAGAAGGTGTGCTGCTTGGCGAGCATCTTGCCCTCGTCGTACCAGTGCCTGCCCATCTCGCCGCCGCCGCGGACGTGCGCGATGGCGAACGCCGCCCCGCGGTCGAGCAGGGACAGCCGCGCGACCGAGAAGTACGGGTCGATGGACAGCTCGTAGGCGCCGTAGCCGTAGAGCAGGACCGGGACCGGCCGGGTGCCTCCGCCCGCCTCGGAGTCGGACGCAGCCCCCCGGGAGCCGCGACGGGCCACGATCGAGATCGGCACCCGTGCGCCGTCCTCGGCCGTCGCCCAGAGCCGGTGCTCCTCGTAGTCGGCGGGGTCGTAGCCGCCGAGCACCGGGGCCCGCTTGAGCAGCGTGAGCTCCCGGGTGCGCACGTCGTAGTCGTAGACCGAGGAGGGGACCGCCATCGTGGTGTAGCCCAGCCGCACGGTCGGCCGATCGAAGCCCGGGTTGCTGCCCGACCCGACGGTGTAGATCTCGTGGTCGAACTCGACGAGGTAGTCGTCGGTCACCGGCGCGCCGCCCGAGGTCGACCGGGCATCGCCGAGCTCGAGGACCCGGAGCTGGGTCAGCCCGGCGCTGCGCTGGCTGACCACCAGGTGACCCGCGAACGCGTCGACGCTCTCGAGCCGGACCGCCGGGTCGTGCGGGACCAGCGGCCGCCACTCCTCCGGCGGAGTCGGCGCGATGGGGGCGGTGCCGATCTCGAAGTCGGGCCCCGTGGCGTTGTGCAGGACCACGAACCGGTCCTCGCCTGCCAGCACCGCGTGGTCGAGCGAGTACTCGAGGCCGTCCCGGCGCTCGGCGAAGACCCGCCAGCCCTCCTCCGGGGCGTCGGCGTCGAGGAAGCGGTACTCCGAGGTGGTCTTGGAGCCGCTCGCGACGACGATGAAGCGGTCGCTGCGGGAGCGGCCCACCCCGACGAAGAACCGCTCGTCGGTCTCGTGGTGCACCAGCTCGTCCTCCTCCTGGGGGGTGCCGAGCCGGTGCCGCCAGACCTTGTCGGACCGCCAGGCGTCGTCGACGGTCGTGTAGTAGAAGCTCTCGCCCGCCCGGTCCCAGGTCGCGCCCCCGATGACCCCGACGACCTCGTCGTGGAGCTCGCCGGCGGCTGCGTCGACACCGAGGTCCTTGACCCGGATGGTGTACCGCTCGTCGCCGACCACGTCCGTGGAGTACGCGAGCATCGTGCCGTCCGGGCTGACGCTCGACCCGCCGAGCGAGAAGAACTCGTGGCCCTCCGCGAGCGCGTCGAGGTCGAGCAGCACCTCCTCACCGGGGAGTGCGGGCGTGTCCGGTGTCGCGTCCTCGTCGGGGCGGGGCGGCGTCCAGTCCTCCGGGTCCGCCACGGGGACCCGGCAGCTGGCGCCGTACTCCTTGCCCTCGAAGGAGCGTCCGTAGTACCAGTGGCCGCGGCTCCGGGTCGGCACCGAGAGGTCGGTCTCGAGCGTGCGCGCCTTGATCTCCTCGAAGATCGTCTGGCGCAGCCCGGCCAGGTGGGCGGTGCGGTGCTCGGTGTAGGCGTTCTCCGCCTCGAGGTAGGCCGTCACCTCCTCGGAGCCCTTGGCCCGCAGCCAGTCGTAGTCGTCGACGCGGGTCCGGCCGTGGTGCTCCGTGGTGACCGGGCGGCGTTCGGCGATGGGTGGCTGCACCCTGGCGAACCTATCCGGGCCTACCTTGGGTGCCGTGCGGTACGTCGACCTGAACGCCGATCTGGGGGAGGAGGTCACCGACGACGCCGCCCTGCTGGACGTCGTGACCAGCGCCAACGTCGCCTGCGGCTACCACGCCGGCAACGCCGCCATCATGGCCAGCGTGTGCGAGCGTGCCGCGGCCCTCGGGGTGGCGGTGGGCGCGCAGGTCTCCTACGACGACCGCGCCAACTTCGGCCGGGTGGCACAGGACGTCGAGCCACATGTGCTCCGGGACCAGGTGGCCGACCAGGTCGGCGCGCTGTCGGCGATCGCCGCCGCGGCCGGCACGACGGTGAGCTACGTCAAGCCGCACGGGGCCCTCTACCACCGGGTCCTGGACGACGAGGCGCAGGCGGCCGCGGTCCTCGAGGGGTCCGGGTCCCTGCCGGTCCTCACGATGCCGGGTGTCCTGGCCCGGATCGCCGCCGCGGCGGGACGGGTGGTGCGGTCCGAGGGGTTCCCGGACCGGGCCTACGGGGCCGACGGCCGGCTGCTGCCGCGCGACCGGCCGGGCGCGGTGCTCGACGACCCGGACGAGATCGCCCACCACGCGGTGCGGCTCGCGGCCACCGTCGACTCCCTGTGCCTGCACGGCGACACCCCCGGTGCGGTCGCCCACGCCCGCGCGGTCCGGCGGGCGCTCGAGGGTTCCGGCTGGACTCCCCGGGGCCTCTGATCCTTCCTCCACAGGAGGGGGACGAACATGTGGAGAACCCCGGGAAACTGTGGAGTCCGGCCGCACTTCTGTGGACCAGTCTGTGGGACCAGAAGAATGTCGAACTTTCTTCGAGCAATCCCTTGCGCGCCGTCGAACGCAGGGCATAGAACTCTCCCACCGAGCCACCAGCGGGAAGGCCGAAAGGCCGGAACGCAGAGGGCCCGGGGACCAGACAGGCACGAAGATCCACACCGCGACCTCGGTCGCGGCGTCGGCCCGGTGACGGGGGCGACGGGGTCCCAGTGCCGGCCAGGTCGAGGTGGGCGTCACCTCCTCCTCACCCGAGGCATCGCCGGCTTGCCGGAGGTGTCGCGGTCCGAGGGCCGCTTGGTGCTCATACCACCAGGCGACTCTCACAACTCTGGTCGAGCAGCGGCTTGCCGCTGGGAGACCGGGGCCGAGCTGGATCGAAGACCCGCACCGCGACCTCGGTCGCGGCGTCGGCCCGGTGACGGGGTCGGCGGGGTCCCACGGACAGTGCGGTCGAGGTGGGCGTCACCGTTTCCGCCTCAAAGCCGAGGGCCTCTTGATGCTCATACCATCAAGAGGCCCTCACCCTTTTCTGGCCCTTACCGTGCCGACTCCGCCCGTGCGCCGCAAGTCGGCGCGCGGCTCGCAGCACACTGTTCACGTGCCTGACACACCCGTGACACTCACCCGGGTCGGAGCCGCCTCGCTGCGCGCCGAGGTCGCCGACGTACGCCGGGCGCTGGCCCTCGCCGGCTGGGCGCGGGCCGCGCGGGTGGCCGCCACGGACGTGGTCCCGGGGGCGCGGACCGTCCTCTTCGAGGGCGTCGCGGACCTCGCGTCCCTGGAGGACCTGCTGACGTCGTGGCCCGGGGACGACTCCGCGGTCGAGCCGGGACCCCTGGTCGAGGTGCCGGTCGTCTTCGACGGCCCCGACCTGGACGACGTCGCGGACCGGTGGGCGACCGACGCGGCCGGGGTCGCCGCCCGGCTCGCGGACACCGACCTGCTCTCGGCGTTCTGCGGGTTCGCGCCGGGCTTCGCCTACCTCAGCGGCCTGCCCGCCGAGCTGGCCGTGCCGCGGCTGGGCACCCCACGCCCGGAGGTGCCGGCCGGCTCCGTGGCGGTGGCGGACCGGTGGTGCGGCATCTACCCGACCGCGTCACCGGGGGGCTGGCGCCTGCTCGGGCGCACGACGGCGACGCTGTGGGACCCCGCGAGCGACCGGCCCGCGCTGCTGGCGCCGGGCACCCGGGTGCGGCTGGTGCCGGCATGACCCATCTCGAGGTGCTGTCGGCGGGAGCGCTGACCACCGTGCAGGACCGTGGCCGCCGAGGACTGGCCCACCTCGGTGTCCCGCGCGCCGGACCGCTGGACCGGCCGGCCGCGGAGCTCGCCAACCGGCTCGTCGGCAACCGCCCGGACGCCGCCCTGTTGGAGGTCACGCTGGGCGGCTTCGCGGCGCGGGCCAGCAGAGGACTGTGGGTCGCCGTGACCGGCGCCGACCGCGCGCACGCGCACGCCCAGTGGCTGGCCGCCGGCACGACGCTGGAGATCGGTACGCCGGCTGCCGGGGTGCGGTCCTACCTGGCGGTCGCCGGCGGGTTCAGCGTCGACCCGGTCCTGGGCTCGCGCGCCACCGACACCCTGGCGTGGGTCGGTCCACCTCGGGTCGCCGACGGGACCGTCCTGCCGGTCGGCCCGGCGGCGGGGGAGCCCAGGCCGCTGGACACGCCCCGGCCGCCGGCTCCCGGGCCGCTCCGGCTGTTCGCCGGCCCGCACCCGGGCTTCTTCGACGACGATGCTCTCGAGCGGCTGTGCGCGGCGGCGTACGTCGTCCGGCCGGAGTCCAACCGGGTCGGTCTGCGCCTGGACGGTCCGGCGGTGCCGCGAATTGGGCCCGCGGAGCTCCCCAGCGAGGGCATGGTGCTCGGCGCCGTCCAGGTGCCACCCGACGGGCAGCCGGTGGTGCTGCTCGCCGACCGCCCACCGACCGGCGGCTACCCGGTCGTCGCCGTCGTCCATCCCGACGACCTGTGGCAGTGCGCGCAGCTTCGGCCGGGGGAGCCGGTGCGGTTCGCCCCCTTCAGAGCCGCTTGATCCACTCCATGGAGTCCTCGACGGCCTCGAAGCCGAGCTCCTTGTTGATGTCGACCATGAACGCGTTGGACTCCGCGTTCTGTGTCGTGATCCGGCGCTTGTCGGGATGGGCGTCCTGGACCGCCTTGATGTTGGCGACCTTGACGGCCAGCCCGAGCCGGTGGCCGCGGTGGTCCCGGTGCACGAAGGTGCCCCACTGGAAGACGTCGGTGCCCTCCCCCTTGGCGACCGCAAGCGTCGACTGGGCCGCCACCTCGCCGTCGGGGCTCAGGGCGACGGTCTCGTAGAGCGAGCGGCCCATCGCGGCGGTCGTCGCGTAACGCTCCTTGAGGCGGTCGACGTTGAAGTCCTCCTCCTCGAAGTCGACCAGACCGGTGGGGGCGTCGACCGCCAGCTGGCCGAGCAGCGTGCACAGCGACTTGGCCAGCTCGTCGGGGAACTCGTCGACGTACGTCGCGATCGTGTGGCCCTCGTGGCGCTCGGCGGCCCGGGCCAGCCAGGCCTCGAGTCGCTCCTCGGGCACCGGGAGCGGGAGGTGCCTGACGACCTCGACGTTGGAGAACTCGAAGCCGGTGGCGTCGGCGAACCGGCGGTAGGGGTGGGTCTCGCGCTGCCCCGGCGGCATCTTGGAGTCGGCGAGCAGCAGCCTGCGCCCGTCGGCGCGGGCCTGGGCCTCGACCTCGGCGAGCAGGGCCCGACCGATGCCGCGCCGACGTGCGGGCGGGTCCACGTGCAGCTCGACGTAGACCTTGTCGAGGTTGTCGAGGAGCGGGAACCACAGGGCCGTGTAGCCGAGCAGCGTGTCGCCCTCGAAGGCACCGAGGAGCAGCTGGCGCTCTCCGCTGTCGCCGGTGCGGTAGGCACCGAGGAACTCCTGGTGGGTCCACATCGGCATCGACTCGCGCCCCAGGTGGGACGAGCGGACGTCGACGCCGTACACCGACTCCATGAGCGCGTCGTCGGCGAGGTCGATCTCCCTGATGTCCACGAGCGACCAGCCTAGGGAGGACGCACGAGCGGCGACACTGGTTATCGCGCCGGGACAACCTCGGCGCCGGACGCTACGTAGAGGAGTCATGCACCTCGACGAACCGGCCCTCGCCCACCTGCGCGCCGCGATCGACGACAGCGTCGGTGACGGGCCGCCGCTGCCGTCACCTGCCCACCGGCTCGCTGCCGGCAGGGCGGCCGTGCGACGCCGCCGCCGGGCGGGCACCGCCGCGTCGGCAGCCGCGGTGGCGCTCGTCCTCGGCGGCGCCGTGGTGCTGGGGCCGAGCGGCGGTGGGCCGGAGACCGCCCAGCCGATGTCGCCGCCGAGCGCGTCCCCCGCCGAGGGCGCGATCGACGAGACCCAGCTCCGGCGGTCGCTGGCGGAGCTCGCGGCCGAGGCCCGCGCCCGCGCCGACCAGATGGCCCAGGCCCTGGTCAGCAACAGCTTCCCGGCCGCGTTCGACCAGCGAGGGGAGCTGGTGGTCAAGGACGGTTGGCAGGTCGTCCGGCGCGTGGAGGAGCCCGTCGGATACGAACCCCCGGAGGCTTCGCTCGGGGTCGTGGTGACCGACGGGGAGCGCACCCGGTGGATGCTCCTCACGGTCGAGCGCGCAGTGGATCCGCAGGGCAACCCGATCCCTGGCCAGTTCTCGAGCGGCTCGAGCGCCGAGGACCCCGGCAAGGGCTACAGCCGGTTCGAGGACTGGCTGGCGAGCGCGGTCGAGCTCAGCGGCGGGGCCCAGCCGGACGCCCTGGTGTCCGTGGGTGCCGATGACCAGGTCGTGGCGGGGCCTGGCAGCACGCTGGTGGACGTGCAGGAGATCGAGGTCGTCGAGGGCTACACGTCGCCCGGTGACCGGGTCGCCGAGGTGGTGCGTGAGGGCCGCACCTGGTTCGTCGTCATCCGCGGCCACGGCTCCCGGGCGGAGACGGTCCCGGTCGACGCCGACGTGCTGCCCGAGGCGACGGTGGCGGCCGTGCTCGCCTACCTCGCGCAGCAGACGGAGTCCGGCGAGGGGGTGCGGTGAGCCGGTCCGGCGACGATCGCGACGCGGCGTACGTCGACTACGTCGCCGCGCGCCAGGCCCATCTGCGCCGGATCGCGTACGCCGTGTGCGGTGACTGGCATCGAGCCGACGACCTGCTGCAGACGGCGCTGACCAAGCTCTACGTCGCGTGGCCCAGGGTGCACCGGGAGGGGAGCCCGGACGCCTACGTCCGTCGGATCATCGTGCGCAGCCAGATCGACGAGTCGCGACGCCCGTGGCGGCGCGAACGGTCGGGTCTGGACGGCCACGACCGTGCCGTCGACCCGGGGTTGCCGGTCGAGGAGCGCTCCGCGCTCTTCGAGGCGCTCCAGCAACTGCCGGAGATGCAGCGCAAGGTGGTCGTGCTGCGCCACTGGCTCGGTCTGAGCGTCGAGGAGACCGCGGGCGAGCTGCGGATCAGCGGCGGCACGGTCAAGAGCCACAGCTCGCGGGCGATCAGCGCTCTCCAGGCGGTGCTGGAGGAACCCAGGCCGACAGGTCCGGGTCGTCCTCGGCGTACGACCTGACGGGGCCGGCAGGGGTCTCCGCGGTCTCGAAGCGCACCGTGACCACCCCTCGTCCGGAGCCCCATACCCAGCCCC
>NZ_JAEMSS010000104.1:0-1822 GCF_016462705.1 Nocardioides sp.
GCCCCAGCCCCGAGTGAGGAACGCGCCGGCCCCGGTCAGCACACCGGCGGCGCCGGTGCCTCCTGCGAGGCTGCCGCCGAGGTAGGCGGCCGCGGCACCGCCGAGGACCAGCGGGGCGATGAGGGCGCGCAGGTCCGAGTTGACCTCGACCAGCTCCAGGTAGATCGCCGCGCACTCCCGGCAGTCGCGCAGGTGGGCCTCGATCGCGGCGCTGTCGCGCCGGGAGACGTCGTTGCGGATGAAGGCGCCGAGCCGGGCCCTCGTCGTCGCGCAGCGCTCGTCGTCCGCGGTCTGCGCGTGCATCGAGACGAAGGCCTGGCGCAGTCCCTCGCGGGCGCGGTAGCCGAGGGCCGAGACCGAGTTGGCGCTGATCCCCAGGAGGGGCGCGACCTCGGCCGGCTTCTGGCCCTCGACCTCCAGGTGCCACAGGACCAGCTGCCAGCGCTCGGGGAGCGAGGCGAACGCCCGGGCCGCCGCGCCGCTCTCGAAGCCGGCGACCGCGGTGTCGTGGAACGCCTCGCCCGCGTCGTACGCCGCGATGTCATCGGTCGGTCGGGTCCGGGCCACGGAGCGGACCCGGTCGACGTGCAGGCGCCGGAGAGCCGTCAGCAGGTAGGGGCGCAGGGCCGTGTCCGGGCCGTCCCCGCGCTGGAGGACCACCAGGACCTTCGCGAACGCCTCGGAGACCAGGTCGTCGGCCTCCCCGTCCGTGCTCAGGGCGCGGGCCAGCCGGCGTGCCGAGTCCACGTGGCGGGCGTAGAGCAGGCCGTAGGCCTCGACGTCGCCACCCCGGACGGCGGCGATGAGCGCGGCGTCGGACCGGGTGTCCGCGGCCGCCGGTGCTGAGGGCGCGCCAGTGACGTCGGTGTCGCTCACGAGAGGATCAACGGCCCAACCGCCGGAAGATCACGGTGTGGTCTGGACCAGTGGGCGACAGCGCCGGCGTTCCGCGTCATGACCCCCGCCGAGGGCCGTTCCCTCCCCGAAGGACCGAGCAGCAACCGCAGCGACGACGACGGCCGAGGAGCGGAGCAGACCGATGAACCCATCAGGCTCCTCCGCAGCCGGCCGCAGTGCAGAGCCGACGTCCGGTCGGGGTGCCCACCCCGAGTGGGCGTTGGTAGGGGAGGCACTCGCGACCCGGTCCTGGGCCGTCGTCGAACACTGTCGGGTGGTGGGCCGCGACCTGGCGGAACGGGGGGTCTCCGCCGGAGAGGCCCTGGGGGAGCTCCGGTCGACCACCAGGCGGGTCGCGCAGCGCGAGCCGACGTTCGAGGAGTGCGAGGCACTCGTCGACGCCTGGGCGGACGCCACCCTCGGCTACCTCAACCGGCTCTCCTGCGCCGACCCCCTGACCGGTCTCGACTCGCAGGCGCACCTGCTGGCCCTGCTCGGCGCGCCCAGCGACGCCGACCTCGTCCTGGTCGTGCTCGAGGTCTCGCCAACCGACGACTTCTTCCAGCTCGCCCGCCGGCTCTCCCTGCTCGGCGAGCTGAGCCGCAGCGTCTTCCCGCGCTCCCGGACCGTCGCGCGCGTCGGCGTACGACGCCTGGTCGCGCTCGTGCCGGCACAGCCGGACCTCGGGCGCCGGGTGGGGCTGCTCGTCCGCGGTGCGGAGGGCGCGGACCGCGTCTGGGTGGAGCCCGTCCCGCCCCGGCCGGGGGCCCGCGTGGGGCTGGTCGACCGGCTGGCGCGCGGCTGCGGGTGACTACGGCAAGGCGGGCACGCACATGTCGGTGGCCGACGTGCGTGACCCGGGTTCGTTGCAGAAAGTGAGGGCGTACAAGAAGGAAGCGAAGGCCGCCGCTAAGGCCGCCAAGGC
>NZ_JAEMSS010000104.1:1832-15132 GCF_016462705.1 Nocardioides sp.
GCCCTGTCCGCGGCCACGACTAGGGTGGCCGGCATGTGCGGTCGTTACGCCTCGAGCCGACGTCCGCAGGACCTCGTCGAGGAGTTCGAGGTCGTCGACGACCGGGTCAAGGAGCCGCTGCCTCCCGACTTCAACGTCGCCCCGACCAACGAGGTCTACGCGGTCGTCGAGCGGCCGCCCTCGGCCCCTGAGGGGGAGGTCGCGCAGGCGGAGCCCGAGCGCCAGCTGCGGGTGCTGCGGTGGGGGCTCATCCCGTCCTGGGCCAAGGACCCGACGATCGGCAACCGGATGATCAACGCCCGGATGGAGACGGTGGCGGAGAAACCCGCGTTCCGCCGGGCCTTCGCGTCGCGGCGCTGTCTGCTCCCCGCCGACGGCTACTTCGAGTGGTACCCCACCGCCGAGCTGGGCAAGGGCGGCAAGCCGCTCAAGCAGCCCTTCTTCATCCGTCCGAAGGACGGCGGCGTGCTCGCCATGGCCGGCCTCTACGAGATCTGGCGCGACCCGACCCGCGACGAGGACGACCCGGACCGGTTCCGCTGGACCTGCACGGTGATCACCACCGAGGCCGAGGACGAGGTCGGGATGATCCACGACCGGATGCCGCTGATGGTGGAGCGCGACCGGTGGTCCGACTGGCTCGACCCGCGGCGTCCGCAGGACTCCCTCCTCGACCTGCTGACCCCGGCCGCGCCAGGGGCGCTCGAGGCCTACCCGGTCTCCACGGCGGTCGGCAACGTCCGCAACAACGGTCCGGAGCTGGTCGAGCCGCTGGCGCTGAACGACCACGGGTGAGGCGGACGTGACCACGATCGAGAGACGGATCGCCACACCACACGGCGAGGCGCGGCTGGTGACCCACCGGGCCAGGAGCCCGCGGGTGACGGTGCTGCTCAGCCACGGCGCCGGCAACGGGATCGACACCGCCGACCTCCAGGCGCTGGCGCACCACCTGCCCCGCCAGGGAGTCACCGTCGTCCTGCTGGAGCAGCCGTGGAAGGTCGCCGGCCGCAAGGTCGCGACGCCGCCACGCACGCTGGACGACGGCCTCCTCGCGGCCGCCAACGCGCTGCGGGTGCGGACGCCGATGGTCGTGGGTGGGCGCTCGGCGGGGGCCCGGTCCGCGGCCCGCTCGGCCCAGCACCTCGGCGCCGTGGGCTGCCTCGCCCTGGCGTTCCCCCTGCACCCCCCGGGTCATCCCGAGAAGACGCGGCTGGCCGAGCTCCGCGACGCCAAGGTGCCCACCCTGGTCATCCAGGGGGAGCGGGACCCGATGGGACGTCCCGACGAGTTCCCGCCCGACCTCCACCACGTCGACCTGACGGTCGTGCCGGGCGCCGACCACGGCCTCAAGGTGCCCAGGAGCGGCCCGGTCTCCCAGGCCGACGCGCTGAGCATCATCGTGGAGTCGACGCTGGAGTGGCTGGTCCGCGAGATCGCCGGCTGACACCGCGGGAATGAGACGCCGGGCCGGCGGCGTTCCCCTCCCGTGATCGCCCTGCTCGAGCCGCACGCCGCCCCGCCGTCCGCGCGCTATCTCGTCGCGGCCGACACTGTCGGCGGCCGCGTAGGCTGGGCGGCGATGACCCAGAACATCGACGACCTGGACGACGTGGCCTCGCTCGGCGAGCCGGCCGAGGAGATCGACGTCGCCACCGAGTCCGCCGACGACCGCGCGGCGCGCTTCGAGCGGGACGCGCTGCCGTTCCTCGACCAGCTCTACGGCGCCGCCATGCGGATGACCCGCAACCCCGCCGACGCCGAGGACCTTGTCCAGGAGACCTTCGCAAAGGCGTACTCGTCCTTCCACCAGTTCCGGCCCGGCACCAACCTCAAGGCCTGGCTCTACCGGATCCTGACCAACACGTTCATCAACAGCTACCGCAAGAAGCAGCGCCAGCCGCAGCAGTCGATGTCCGAGGACGTCGAGGACTGGCAGCTCGCCCGCGCGGAGTCGCACAGCTCGACCGGTCTCAGGTCCGCCGAGATGGAGGCGCTGGAGCACCTGCCCGACTCCCAGGTCAAGACGGCGCTGCAGCGGCTGCCCGAGGAGTTCCGCCTCGCGGTCTACCTCGCCGACGTCGAGGGCTTCGCCTACAAGGAGATCGCCGAGATCATGGAGACCCCGATCGGCACGGTCATGTCGCGGCTGCACCGCGGCCGCCGCCAGCTGCGCGACCTGCTGTCCGATTACGTGCGCTCCAACGACCTGATGCGGGTCGGCACCGTCGAGGGGGACAAGCGATGAGCGAGCACGTCCACGCGCACGGTCCGGGGGAGCCGACTGCCAGCGAGTGCGCCGACTTCCTCGACCGGATCGTCTACTTCATCGACAACGAGCTGGACGAGGCCGACTGCTCGGTCGTGCGGGCCCACCTCGACAGCTGCAACCCGTGCCTGGAGCGCTACGACCTGCAGCGCACAGTCAAGTCGATCGTCGCCCGCTCCTGCACCGAGGCCGCACCCGACGAGCTCCGTCAGCGGGTCATGTTCCAGATCCGTGAGGTCCAGGTCCGGATCACCGAGGCCTAGCTCGCGGCTCGGCACGATGCCGGCCGCGAAGTACGATGCGCCGCATGCGTCGTACGGGGATCATCACGGCGGCTGCGTCCGCCCTTTCACTGGCACTGGCCGTGGGCACGGCCGCGGTGCTGCTGTCGGCGCCCAGCCAGGCGGCCAGGGCGGACGAGCGCCCAGCGATGAAGCCTCCGCGCGAGGTCATGTTCGTCGGCAACAACTGGGACGGCACCGCGACGGTCATCGACGTGGCCACCCGCAAGGCGGTCAAGCGGCTCAACATCATCCCGGACCGGCGCGAGGAGCTCCTCGAGATCTACGCGGCCCCGGACCGGCTCGCGTTCTACCTCGCGATCCAGCAGGTCGTCGGTGAAGGTCACGACCAGTACGTCGACGACATGTTCACCAGCCGCGACGGCAACCTGCTCGCGGTCTCCCGCCCCAGCTTCGCCGACGTCGTGTGGATCGACCTGGCGACCGGCACGATCGTGGCCGAGCAGCAGATGAACGGCTACCGCACCGACCACATGAACGTGTCGCCCGACGGCCGCCGGCTGCTCGTGTCGGACTCGACCGACCGCACGGTGCACGAGTACGCGATGGGTGGCAAGGGGGACCCGGCCACGGGTCGGCTGCTGCGGTCCTTCGAGTCGGGTGACACGCCCCACGAGAGCAACTACAGCAAGAACGGCCGGCGGATCTTCCACGCGAGCATCGGCCGGGTCTACACGCCGGTCGACTACCCCGAGCTCGGCCCGGTGCCGGTGGGTGGCGTGCACGACGCGGTGAAGGCGGACCGCTGGCTCCAAGTCGTGGACAACGGCTCGTTCCAGGTGCTGCGGCGCTGGGACCTCGGCAAGGAGCTGGAGGAGGCCGGCTACCCCGGCATGAGCTCCGCCGTCCGGCCGATGGCACTGAGCCCGGACGAGAAGACGGCGTACCTCCAGGTGTCGTTCTTCCACGGCATCGTCGAGTTCAAGCTCCGCAAGAAGGACCCCACCGGGGGCGGCGACTACGTCTCCGGCGGTCAGCCCGAGCCGGCGTACGGCAAGGTCAAGCGGCTGATCCCGCTGCCGATCAGCGAGGAGGCGGCCGCGCTCACCCGCGAGCAGTACGTCCTGGACTCCGCGCACCACGGCATCGCGATCAACGAGGCCGGGACCCGCCTGTGCGTCGCGGGCACGATGTCCGACTACGCGGCGGTCGTGAACCGGAAGACCGGTCGCCACAAGGTCTTCGCCGGTGCCGCGAGGTTCCTCGAGAACCGCGAGTACTCCAAGCCCTACTGGGCCACCACCAGCACGGTCGACGGGAACTGCTGGGTGTCGATGGCCGGCAGCGACCTGGTGCTGGTCATCGACTACGGCAAGCGCAAGGTGATCGACGAGATCGCCGTCGGCGTGCACCCGCAGCGGGTGCGCGACGGTCTGGTCAGCCGTCGGGTCCAGCGGGCCTGGGCCGCCGGGGGCGCCTCAGGACTGCCGGACCTGTCGCCCGTGCCGATCGGCTCGGCGCTGCAGGCCGCGGCAGAGGCGTGGATGGCCGCGCAGATCGCGGCCATCAGCTAGACGGACCGGCTAGGCGTTGGGGCGCTTGCCGTGGTTGGCGCTCTTCTTCTTGCGCGAGCGGCGCTTGCGACCGGTCTTGCTCATCTCAATCCTCCGTGCGTTGGGAACAGTGCAGTCTCGCAGCATGCGTGCCGAGCGTGAAATCCGGTCGGTCCTCATCCGTGTGGTCGAGGAGGCGCGCACCCCGTGGGTCGAGGAGGCGCGCCAGCGCCGTCGAGACCTCCGCAGCTGTGGCTGGGACGTCACCCACCTCGCCCAGCGCGGCCGAACCTGGGGCGCGTGGCGGCCGCGCGCGTACCCGGGGTTCACGACACAGTTCGCCCCAGGCAGCCGCGGCGCGAGGCTCAGCCCCGACCCGGTCAACACGAACTGTGTCGCGAGCGGACCCCGTCGCCCCGGCGATCCCACAAGCGTGCGATTTGCACGCACCAGGCGCGCGGGCACCACGCTCAGCCCGAAGAACGCTCAGCCCGAAGAACGCTCAGCCCAGACGGCCCAGGAACCGCTCGGCGTCGACGACCACGCGGGTGACCTCGCCCGACCCGATGACCTTGCCGTTGCCCCCGAGATGTCGGGCGGACACGGTGAACCGGTGCAGCCGCCCGTCGACGTACGTCGTGGCGGCACTGACCTCGACCTGCTGGCCGACGGGGCTGGCGGCGAGGTGCTCGAGCGAGACCCGGGTGCCCACGCTGGTCGAGCCCTCCGGCAGGGTCGGCTCCAGCGCCGCACAGGTGGCCGCCTCGCACCAGGCGAGCAGCCGGGGGGTGCCGAGCACCGGCAGGCTGCCCGAGCCGACCGCGAGCGCGGTGTCGTCGTCGGTGACCGTGAAGGTGAGGGTCGCCGACAGCGGCTCGCTCACGGTGCCAGGTCCAGGTGGTAGGCGACCAGGTCGACGCCGGGGACAGGGGACCAGTCCCGCTCGGGCGCGCGGACGAAGCCGTGCCGCTCGTAGAGCCGGTGTGCCGGCGACATCGCGTGCAGCGTGGACAGCACGATCCCCGGCGCACCGACCTCGCGGAACCGATCGACGCAGAGCCTGACCAGCGCCGCGCCGATGCCCTGGCCCTGAGCGTCCGGGGACACTGCCAGCATCCGGAACTCGCCCTCGTCCCCTCGCCCGATCTCGCGCCACGGCGAGCCGTCGTGGCACACGGTGACGGTGCCCAGGACCTGGTCGTCCTCCCCGACGGCCACCCACAGCTCGGCCTCGCGGTCGCGGGCCACCGCGTCGCGCAGCTTGTCGGTGTAGCCCGACTCGGTCGCCTCGGGCAGGCTCGCGTACGCAGCGACGGTGATCTCGCCGATCGCCGCGTGGTCGCGCGGCTCGGCCCGGCGGATCCGCACGGCCGCCGGCTCAGATGCCGAACGTCGCGCGCGGGTAGGCCGCGTTGACGTCGGTGATCACGTTGACGAGGTAGGGGACGCCCGAGGCGAAGGCCCGGTCCAGGGCCGCGCCGATCTGGCGGGGGTCGGTGACCGTCTCGCCGGCTCCGCCCAGTGCCTTGACGACCTCGTCGTAGGCGGTGCGGGGCGCCAGGTCGGCGATCACGTCGTAGCCGTAGAGCATCTGCATCGGGCCCTTCTCCAGCGCCCAGGCGGAGTTGTTGCCCATCACCATGACCACGGGGAGGTTGTGCCGGACCAACGTGTCGACGTCCATCAGCGAGAAGCCCGCGGCACCGTCCCCGAGGAGCAGCACCACCTGCGAGCTCGGCCGCGCCAGCCGGGCGGCGATCGCGGCACCGAGCCCGGCGCCGAGGCACCCGTAGGGGCCGGGGTCGAGCCAGTTGCCGGGCTGCTTCGGCTCGACGTACTTGCCGGCGAAGCTGACGAAGTCGCCGCCGTCGCCGATGACCACGGCGTCGTCGGCCAGCCGGGGGACGAGCTCGCCGTAGATCCGCGCGGGGTGGACCGGGTCGGCCTCGGCGCCGAGCAGCTCGGCGTCCTTCTCGGCCGCGAGCTTGACCGTGTCCTGGAGCTCGGTGGCCCACGCCGACCAGTCCCGGCGCCGGCCCCGGTCCACGGCGGCCAGAAGGCCGTCGAACACCGAGGTCAGGTCGCCCGACACGGACCCCGCGAGGGCGGCGTGCCCCGAGACCTGGTCGGCGGAGTCGGCGACGTGCACGACCTGGGCGGGCTGCGCCCCGTCCTTGCCGCCGAAGACGCCGTAGCCCAGCCGGAAGTCGAGCGGCGTGCCGACCACGATGACCAGGTCCGCCTTGTTGAGCGCGGCGCCGCGGGCCTTGGTGACGAGCAGCGGGTGCCCGCCGGGGACGACACCCCGGCCCATCCCGTTGGTGAGCGTCGGGATGGCCAGGCTCTCGACGAACCGCAGGGCCGCGGTCTCGGCGCCGTCGGCCCACACGTCGGTGCCGAGGACCAGGACCGGGCGGGCCGCGTCGGCCAGCAGCGACGCGATCCGGTCCAGGGCGTCGGAGTCGGGCTCGGCGCCACGCGGGCGGGCCCCGGTCGGCGCCGGGCCGGAGGAGGAGCTGAAGAACTCGTCCATGGGAATGTCGACGAAGACCGGCCCGCGGTGGGAGGAGCCGGCCACCGTGAACGCGTTGTCGATGCCGCCCAGCACCTCACCCGCGGTCATCAGCGTGGCCGCGTGCTTGGTCACGCTCGCCACGATCGGCGGCTGGTCGATCTCCTGGAGGCTGCCGCTTCCCCAGCGGTTCTGCGGGGCCCGGCCCCCGACGACCACCATCGGCGACCCGGCGAACTGGGCCTGGGCGATCGCGCTGATGCCGTTGGTCACGCCCGGGCCCGCGGTCAGCACGGCCAGGCCCGGGACCCGGGTGAGCTTGCCGGTCGCCTCGGCCGCGAACGCCGCGGTCTGCTCGTGGCGTACGTCGAGCAGCCGCATCGGCGGGTCGGCTTTGACCGCGCCGTCGTACATCGGGAAGACGTGCGCGCCGGACAGGGTGAACATCGTCTCGACGCCGTGCGCGCGGGCGGCCGAGACGGCGAGCTCGCCGCTGTGGCCGGTGAGCTCGGTGGAGGCCTCGGTGGAGGCCTCGGTGTGGCTGGTGTCCGTCATGGGGTCAGGGGCTCCGTTGCTGCCGTGGGGTGGCGAGGTAGTCGGGGTTGGTGGCACGCAGAGCATCGACCATGACCAGCAGCAGGTCCGAGCGGACCTCCGGCGGGCGCGGGCCGAGCGCCAGCTGCAGGTGCAGCGCGCGCAGGTAGGCCTCGGCGTTGCCGCCGACGAGGTGCGGGTCCCGGTCGTCGTAGGACCCGCGGACGGAGGCGCCGGCCACGAGCCGGGCGATCCACGGCTCGACCAGGCGGAGGGGGAGGAGGTTGCGGCGGAGCACGTGCATCGTGGCCGCCGCCAGCCGGTCCGGCTCACCGTTGGCGAACAGCCGGTCGACCGGCAGCAGGAGCCGGTCGCCGATCACGTCGAGGATGACGGTGAGCTCGTTGGCGCCCACGTGCGGGGACTGGGCGAGGGTCCCGAGCGCGTCGGCGCCGTGGGCGACCGCGTGCGCCCAGCCCTTGCCGGGCACAAAGCCGCGCAGGTCTCGCTCACGCAGCAGCCAGGTCGCCAGCCGGTCGCCCCACTCGAGGACCTTGCCGCCCGCGACGAGCGGTCGCTGGTTGTCGCGACCGATGCACTCGCCGAGGACCAGTGCCGAGAAGCTGCGCCGGAAGACGGAGTCGGTGTCCCGCTCGCCGAGACCGACGCCCAGCCCGGCCGCCATGCCGTCACCCAGACCGGCGAGCAGGTCGTCGTAGACGCCCCGGCCGACCCAGGTCGCGAGCGTCGGGTAGGCGGTGCCGTCGCGCGCCTCCGGGTCCGTGTCGCCGAGCATGGTGGTCAGCTCGGCGGTCAGGTCGTCCAACGGCCGGTCCGAGGGGACCTCCAGCCCGGAAGCATGAACCTGCTTCCAGTACTGACCCGGCATGCGCCTCATCCTGCCAAAGACCGGCTGCGGGCGGGGCGGCGGGCACGGCGCTGTCTCAGCCCCCAATACCCGCCTCCGAGTACCTGGCCCGAAACCCGGCCTGAATACCCTGGGCGGCGTGTTGCCCCTCCCGGAGCTGGCCCAGGCCCACACGGACCTCGATGACGAGGACGTGGCCTGGCTGCAGCTCCTGCAGGCGGACTGGCAGATCATCGCCGACCTGAGCTTCGCCGACCTCGTGCTGTGGCTCCCGGACCGGGCCGGCACCGGCTTCTGGGCCGGCGGCCAGATGCGGCCGACGACCGGCCCGACGGCCTACGTCGACGACATCATCGGCAGCTTCGCCCCGACCGGGCGCCGTCCGCTCGTCGACCAGGCGTACGCCGAGGGCCGGCTGGTCCGGGAGGGGGACCCGGAGTGGCGCGACGACGTCCCCGTGCGCAACGAGACGATCCCGGTGCGCCGAGCCGGACGGGTGATCGCGGTCGTCGGCAGGCACACCAACCTGCTGGGCGTCCGCACCCCCAGCCGGCTGGAGCTGTCCTACCTGCAGACCGCGGCCGACCTGACCCAGATGATCGCGGCCGGCTACTTCCCGGCTCCCGGTCCGCGCAGCGACCACGCCGACTCGCCGCGCGTCGGCGACGGCTTCCTGCGCGTGGACGACCAGGGCCGGGTCGTCTACGCGAGCCCGAACGCGCTGTCGGCCTACCGCCGCCTCGGTCTGTCGGGCGACCTGACCGGTCTGGTGCTCACCGACCTGACGCGGGACCTGGTCCCGCCGCGACAGCGTCCCGACGAGGAGACCCTCAGCGCGGTCCTCGGCGGCCGCGCCCATCGGGACACCGAGCTCGGCACCCCCTCCGTGGCGCTGATCGTGCGGTCGATCCCGCTGCGGCCGCACGGCGAGCACATCGGGGCCCTGGTCCTGGTCCGCGACGTGACCGACCTGCGTCGCCGCGACCGGGAGCTGGTCACCAAGGACGCGACCATCCGCGAGATCCACCACCGGGTGAAGAACAACCTGCAGACCGTGGCGGCGCTGCTGAGGCTCCAGGCGCGGAGGATGGACTCACCGGACGCCAAGGCAGCGCTCGAGGAGGCCGTCCGACGGGTGGGCTCGATCGCGCTGGTGCACGAGACCCTGAGCCAGACGGTGGAGGAGAACGTCGACTTCGACGAGGTCGCGGACCGGCTCGGGACGATGGTCACCGACGTGGGCTCCAGCGAGGACGGCGTCGGTGCCCGGGTGCGCCGGGAGGGGTCCTTCGGCGTGATGAGCTCCGATGCCGCGACAGCGCTCGCGATGGTGCTCACCGAGCTGGTCCAGAACGCCGTGGAGCACGGTCAGCCGGGACTCACCGAGATCGTCGTCGGTGCCCACCGCGAGGGCGACGTGCTGCGGGTGCGCGTCGACGACGACGGGGCCGGGCTGCCTGCCGGCTTCGACCTGGACGGCTCCAGCAGCCTCGGCCTGACGATCGTGGGCACGTTGGTCGAGTCCGAGCTGGGGGGTCGGCTGACCATGGGACCCGGACCTGGTGGTCGCGGGACGCGGGCGGAGATCGATGCGCGCCTGGGGTAGGCGCGTGGTGAGAGAACCGGCTACGCGGTCCTGACCCTCGCTCGGGCATTCCGTCGCTTGAGGGCGCGCCGCTCGTCCTCGCTCAGGCCTCCCCACACGCCGTGGTCCTGGCCGGCCTCGAGGGCCCACGCCAAGCACTGTTCGCGCACCTCGCAGCGTCGGCACACCTGCTTGGCCTCCTCGATCTGGAGGATGGCCGGACCGGTGTTGCCGATCGGGAAGAACAGTTCCGGGTCTTCGTCCAGACACGCGGAACGGTGGCGCCAATCCATGGCGGAAAACCTTGCCTTTCGCGGCTTCGTGGGCACGTTTGAGAGCGCGGAAATGCGTTCCGCACTCCGCGCTCCCTCAAGGTTGCCGAGAATCGGGTTCCGAAACAAGGGCTGGGCGCGGTTCCGTGCGTCACAGACCTGATCGGCTCCAGAATCCGTCGGCACCCGTACCGACCGATCCGGGATGGGTAAGCCGTGGCAATCTGGGCGTCGTGTCCACTGCCGCCGTCCCTGGCGACCGTCCGGTCCTGCTGACCGTCAGCGCGGCGCTGACGGCTCTGGAGGGTGCCGCCCTCCTGGTCTACGCGGTGCTCGAGCTGGCCAACGTCAACGCGGACCGGGCGAGCGTGGCCGTCACCAGCGCGGTGTTCTTCGCGATCACCGGTGGCGGGCTGGTGCTGTGCGCGGCCGGTCTGGCCCGGGCCCGGTCCTGGGCGCGCAGCCCGGTGGTGGTGGCCCAGCTGATCACGGTGCTCACCGCGTGGAGCTTCGTCGGCGGCGAGACGACCTGGGTCGCCGCGGTGCTCGCGACGGTGTCGGTCGCCGTGTTGGTCTGTCTCCTCAACCCGCGGAGCACCGCGGCGCTGGCGGCCGACGAGACGTGACCGCACCACACCCGACCTGACTGCACCCGACCGGTGTCACGCCTCGAGCGAGGTGCGCAGCTCCTCGAGCGTGCGGCTCAGGAGACGCGACACGTGCATCTGGGAGACGCCGATCTCCTCGGCGATCTGTGACTGCGTCATGTTCTTGAAGAACCGCAGCAACAGGATCCGCTTCTCCCGCGGGTCGAGGCGGTCGAGCAGGGGCTTGAGCGACTCGCGGACCTCCACGTGCTCGAGGTTGACGTCGTCGACCCCGATCGAGTCCAGCATCGACCCGGGACCGTCCTCGCTGTTCTCCCCGGCGTCGAGGGAGAGCGTGGAGTAGGCGTTGCTGGACTCGAGACCCTCCACGATCTCGTCGACCGTGCACCCGATCGCCTCGGCCAGCTCACGGGGAGTCGGGGACCGGCCCAGGGACTGGGTCAGCTCGGCGCCGACGCTGCCGATCTGCATCCGCAGCTCCTGCAGCCTCCGCGGCACCCGGATCGCCCATCCCTTGTCGCGGAAGTAGCGCTTGATCTCGCCGATGATCGTGGGCGTGGCGTAGGTGGAGAACTCCACCCCTCGGTCCAGGTCGAACCGGTCGACGGACTTGAGGAGCCCGATCGTCCCGACCTGGACGAGGTCCTCGAACGGCTCCCCGCGGTTGCGGAACCGGCGCGCACAGTGCTCGACGAGAGGGAGGTGCAGGTGCACCAGTCCTTCGCGGGCCGCGTCCCGCTGGGCCTGGTCGGCGTCGTCGTCGCGGAGCCGGGCGAAGAGTGCCGCGCTGTCTTGCCGGGTCTGCTCGACGCGAGTCAGGGGGATGTCCCCGGCGTCGTCGAGCCCCTCCCGAGTCTCGTCGGACATGACTGCCCTAGACGTCCCGCGCCCCGGACTGCATGGACAGGGCGATCTCGTAGCGGCCGTCGTCGACCGACGCGTCTGCCTTGCCGGCGAGGGTGGTGAGGACCTGCCAGGCGAAGCTGTCGGGGTCAGGTGGAGTGGCCGACTCGGCCGTCACCGCCACCGCGATGGTCAGCTCCCCGGTGCCGAGGTAGAACCGGCAGGTCAGGTCCGAGCCCTCGGCCGCGGACGGCAGCACCAGGGCGCACGCCTCCCCGACGGCCATCCGCAGGTCCTCGATGTCGTCGAGGGTGAAGTCGAGGCGGGCCGCAAGCCCTGCGCTGGTGGTCCGGAGGACGGACACGTAGGCGCTGTCCGCCGGAAGCCTGAGCTCGACGTCCGCGGGCGCGTCTCCTGGGGGACCGGTCGTCGTCATCGGAATGCCCTTCAGTGCTGTGGTCTCGGCACAGGCTAGTGCCGCGGGCGCCCGCGTCTCCTACCCCACTCAGGGGGTCTCACACCCGCCAGGAGTGCGCACCGTCCTCCGGGAGCTCGGCCCGTTCGGCGGCTCTCAGGAGCCCGAGACGCTCCACCCACGTCATGCCCTCCGACCAGGCACAGCGCAGGGAGACGTGGCCGTCCGGTTCCTCGACGGTCAGGAGGACGACGGCGCCGCACACCTGCTCGTCGGGTCGCACCTCGTGAGTGATGCCCATCGAGTCGATCAGCTGGCCGAGTCCTTGCTGCTCCACGCACCCACCTCCCCATGTGCCACCTGAAGACGGTGGTCGTGATGGACGGTTCCCGATCCGGCGCGGGTCATGCCTCGCAGGGCATGTCGCGCGGCGATCAGGCGGGCAGCGCCTCCGACGTCCCCAGGTCGTTGCGCAGGGTCTCGAGGATCCGCTTCAGCAACCGGGAGGCCTGCATCTGCGTGACCCCGAGCTCGTCACCGATCTCCTGCTGGGTCCGGTCCTCCACGAAGCGCAGCCTCAGGATCTTGCGGTCCCGGGCGCTGAGTCGCCGCAGCGCGGGACTCAGCATCAGACGTGCCTCCATGGCGTTGCTGTCGGTCTCGTCGTCCGCCAGGCGGTCGATGGCGGCCCGGCCGTCCTCGGCCACGGGGACGTCGAGGGAGACGGGGGTGAAGCACCCTTCCGCCTGCAGGGCCTCGGCCACGTCGGACTCGGGCAGGTCGAGCTCGGCAGCCAGCTTGGCGGCCGACGGCGGGGCGCCGCTCTCCTCGCCGTGCCGGTAGGCGTGGATGACCTTGGACTGGATCTCCTGGACCCGGCGCGGTGGCCTGATCGTCCAGCCGTGGTCCCGGAAGTGGCGCTTGATCTCGCCGGAGATCGTGGGGACGGCGTAGGTCAGGAAGTCGCGTTCCTGGGTGACGTCGAACTTCTGGGCGGCGCGGGTGAGCGCCATGCAGGCCACCTGCTCGAGGTCCTCCACGGGGATGGACCGGTTGCGGTAGCGGTGGGCGATCGCGTGGGCGACGCCGATGTTGAGGACGATCACCTGCTCCAGCAGCTGATCGCGTTGCTCCCCCGTGGCCCGCGAGGCCTCCGTGAGGAGCCGAGCGGTCTCCTGTCGTCGCACGACGCGCGACGCAGAGCGGTCCAGTAGCGAGACGGTCATGCCCCCATGCCTCCCCGCTGACGGAGGCTCGAAACCTGGGCAGCCGGAAGTTCACCCCTCCGGGTGGAATCACATCGGATGAGGTTTGGGGAGGAAGCCGGGAGGGAACTGAGCGTGCGCCGACGGCCCCTCGAGTCCTGTCATCGACAGTGCTCGTGGCCGTCGGACCAATTCTTCCCGTGGGGCCGCCGGCGAAACGTCGCCGGCGGCCCTGTGGAAGGTAGGACCGGCCGGGTCAGGCCTTCTTGGTCTCCCAGAAGATCTCGGCGATCTCGTCGATCTTGGCGAGCAGCTCGTCGGCCTTCGCCGCGTCGAGCTCGCCCTTGGTGCCGGCGGCACCGGCCAGCTTGGTGGCCTCGTTGACCAGCGTGTG
>NZ_JAEMSS010000274.1 GCF_016462705.1 Nocardioides sp.
GGCTACGTCGACCTCGACGGCGACCCCAACCTGCCCGGGCACGAGGAGTGCATGATCCGGCACCCCGAGACCGGGCACTCGATCCTGTTCATCGAGGTGCCCGACACCAAGACGGTGAAGAACCGGGTCCACTTCGACCTCCGCCCCGCCGCGGGCACGCGGGACGAGGAGCTGGAGGTGCTGCTCGCCCACGGCGCGACCGAGGTCGCCGACCACCGCGGGCAGTACGGCCCCGGCACGGGCTGGGTGATCCTGGCCGACCCCGAGGGCAACGAGTTCTGCATCCTGCGCTCCGAGGACGAGATCGCCGCGTCGCGCGGCTGAGCCGGATTTCCCCGGGAGGGCGCTGTCCCGGGACACTGTCCCGGTGCGTCTGGTCGTGGGGGTCGTGACGGCGCTGCTCGCCATGGGTGGCCTCGGGTACGCCGCCGCCGAGACCGTACTGACTCCTCGCGAGCCGTTGCCGGTCGCCGAGCCTGGGCTGCAGGCGCAGGCGCAGGCGCAGGCGCAGGCACCTGCGCCGAGCCCGGTCACCCAGGCCGCGCCCGTGCAGCCGGCAGCCCCCGCTGGTCCGCCGCGGGTGGACCCCGCCTGGGTGGCCGACGTCGCCGCCCGGGCCGGCATCCCGGCGCCGGCCGTGCGCGCCTACGCCAACGCGCAGCTGGGCGAGCCCGGGGGCTGCGAGGTCGGCTGGACCACCCTTGCGGGAATCGGCTGGATCGAGTCCCAGCACGGCACCCTCGACGGTCGCACCCTCGGCGAGGACGGGCGCGCGTCCACGCCGATCCTCGGGCCCGCGCTCGACGGCGACCCCTACGCGGCGATCCGCGCGACCCGGGAGACGAGCCGCTGGCACGGCGACCCCGACTGGGACCACGCCGTCGGCCCGATGCAGTTCATCCCCTCGACCTGGGAGCAGTGGGGGACCGACGGTGACGGCGACGGGGTCGCCGACCCCAACGACGTCGACGACGCCGCCGCGACCGCCGTCGCCTACCTGTGCGCCGACGGCCACGACCTCACCTCGGGCGCCGGCTGGGCGGATGCGATCTTCGGCTACAACCACGACGACTCCTACGTGGCCTCCGTGCACGCCGCCGCGTCCGAGTACGCCGCCCGGGTCGGATGAGCCGGCCCTCACCCCTGGCGCGGGTGAGCGTCGGTTCCTAGGTTGTACCCCCATGACCGGTCTCGCTGCCTTCCTCCGCCACAACTCGCTCGGGCTCCTCGCCCTGGTCGTCGCCCTGGGCGGGACCGCCTTCGCGGCCACCCAGCTCCCTGACGACTCCGTCGACTCGGACACGATCGTGTTCCAGTCCGTCGACGGCCAGGACCTCGCCCCGCGGGCCGTGGGCAGCGGCAAGATCGCCGACGACGCCGTACGTGGCCGGGCGGTGAAGGAGTCGAGCCTCGACGCCGACGTCCTCCAGCGCCGGGTGGGTGGCGTGTGCCTGGCCGGCGAGTCGATCAGGGCGATCGGTTCGGACGGCACGGTGCTGTGTGCCGCCGCCCCGACGGGCGCGTCGGGTGCCGCGGGCGGTGACCTGACCGGCAGCTACCCCGACCCCCAGCTGGCGGCCGACTCGGTCACGAGCGCCGAGCTGGACGACGGCAGCATCAACGCGATCGACGTCCTGCTCGACGCGCTCACGGGAGCCCAGATCGACGAGAGCACCCTGACCGCCGGTGGCGACGTCACCGGCACCCTCGCCAACGCCCAGATCAAGCCCGGGACGGTCGGGCCGGCCGAGCTCGCCGCGCTGCCGGCCGGCCGGGCGGTCTCGACGGCCCCGCAGTCGTTCCCCGGCGGTGGGGCGCCCCTGCGGGTCGCCCTCGACTCGCCGGCGTTCGCCAGCGGGATCGCGTTCGACGACGGGAACGACCGCTTCGTCGTGCAGACCGCCGGGACCTACCTGATCACCGGCGAGGTCCTGTTCGCGCCCGGCGCAGGGACCGTCGGGTTCTTCCTCTACGGCGGGGGCGAGGAGCTCGCGGCGAGCTCCATGGGCAGGGTGGCCAACTACGGCAACTACGAGACGGTCTCGCAGGTCGCGATCCTCGAACCTGGCGACGAGATCTACCTGGCCGCGTTCAGCGACACCACGACCACCACCGACCTCGGTCCCGGCTCGACCGGGCAGAGCCCGCGCGGTGCGTCCCTGGGGGTGGCCATGCTCAGCACGGCCAACGCGCAGGCCCGGCCGGCGGGCGGTGACGAGACCCGGTCCGGTGTGGGTGGCTGACCGGAGGAGTGTCGGCAGCGGCTCCTAGACTGGAGGTGCACCCCCTCCCCTCGATGGGCGGGGGCTGTCGTGTTGTCCACTGACCTCTTGGAGCCCTCGTGACCCTGGCCGGCCTCGCCGACGCCGTCCTCGCCGACCCGACCCTCGCCCAGGCGGTCGCCGACGCGCACGACGGTGCGGTCCCCGCGCTCGACCTGACCGGCCCGGAGGCGGTCCGGCCGTTCGTGGTGACGGGGCTGGCCCGGGCCGGGCGCACCGTGCTCGCGGTGACGGCGACCTCCCGCGAGGCCGAGGACCTGGTCGAGCACCTCGGCTCGTTCCTCGACCCGACCACGGTCGCCTACTACCCCAGCTGGGAGACCCTGCCGCACGAGCGGCTGAGCCCGCGCAGCGACACCGTCGGCCGCCGGCTCGCGGTCCTGCGCCGGCTCGCCCACCCCGGCACCGACGAGGCCACCGGGCCCCTCACGGTCCTGGTGGCCCCGGTCCGGTCGCTGCTCCAGCCCCAGGTCAAGGGCCTCGGCGACCTCGAGCCCGTCGACCTCCGCCCCGGCGACACCGCGCCGCTCGAGGACGTCGTCCGCCGCCTCGCCGACGCGGCGTACTCGCGCGTCGACCTGGTCGAGAAGCGCGGCGAGTTCGCGGTGCGCGGCGGCATCGTCGACGTGTTCCCGCCGACCGAGGAGCACCCGCTGCGGGTGGAGTTCTGGGGCGACGACGTCGAGGAGATCCGCAGCTTCTCGGTCGCCGACCAGCGCACCCACGAGCAGGTCGACCGGCTCTGGGCGCCGCCGTGCCGCGAGCTCCTGCTCACCGACGAGGTCCGGGCGAAGGCCAAGGCGCTCGGTCAGCGACACCCCCAGCTCGTCGAGATGACCGACAAGATCGCCGCCGGCATCGCCACCGAGGGCATGGAGGCCCTCGCTCCGGTGCTGGTCGACGAGATGGAGCTGCTGGTCCTCCCGGCCGACACCCACGTCCTGGTGCTCGACCCCGAGCGGGCCCGGCGCCGGGCCCACGACCTGGTCGCCACCAGCGAGGAGTTCCTCGGCGCCAGCTGGGCCGCGGCCGCCGGCGGCGGGTCCGCCCCCATCGACCTGGGCGCCGCCTCCTACCGAACCCTCGCCGACGTCCGGGAGCACGCCCTCGGGCAGGGCAAGGCGTGGTGGAGCGTCAGCCCCTTCGGCATCGACGACGCCGAGGACGCCGCGGCCCCCGTGGACGACGGATCCGACGGCGTACCCACGCGCGCGCTGCCGATGCAGATGGTCGACGCCTACCGCGGTGACGTCGACCGGGCCTTCGCCGACCTCGAGAAGTGGCGGACGGCCGGCTACCGCGCGGTCGTGGTCCACCCCGGCCACGGCCCCGCCCAGCGCACCGTGGAGGCGCTCGGCGAGCGCGACATCCCGGCCCGGCTCGTCGACGGCCTCGACGAGCAGCCCGCCGACGACGTCGTCACCGTCACCTGCGGCTCGCTCGGGCACGGCCTCCTCGACGACCGCAACCGCCTGGTCGTGCTCACCGGCGAGGACCTCTCCGGCCAGCGTGCGTCGACCCGCGACATGCGGTCGATGCCGGCCCGGCGCAAGAAGCAGATCGACCCGCTGGAGCTCAAGGCCGGCGACTACGTCGTCCACGAGCAGCACGGCGTCGGCCGGTTCGTGGAGATGAAGCAGCGCGAG
>NZ_JAEMSS010000105.1 GCF_016462705.1 Nocardioides sp.
CGACGGTGGTCTCGACCGCGGCCGGGGTCTCGACGACCTCCGGCTCGGCGGGCGCGACGGGCTCGACGGGGGCGGCGGCCTTCTTGGCAGCCGGCTTCTTCGGGCCCGGCTTGGGCGCGGCGGCCTCCGCTGGAGCCTCGGCCGCGGGAGCGGACTCCTTCGCGGCGGCGAGCAGCGCGTCGCCGTACTGCTTCTTGAACTTCATCTCGACCGGAAGCTCGATGGTCGAGGAAGGGGACTTGACGAACTCGCCCATCTCCTTCAGCTTCTCGAGAACTTCCTTGCTCTCGATGCCGTAGGTCTTGGCGAGCTCATGAACTCGGGTCTTGGCCACGTTTCTCCTTCTGGCCTCAGACCCGGGTTGCGGGGACGTTCTGAGACCGTTTAGTGGTGGTGCAAACTCATCGGGAAGTACTCATCGAGTGCTCATGAGCTGCTGCTCCAGTTCCTTGGTCGGTCGGTCTGTCAGGTGCTGCTGCGCGAGGCTGCCACGGCTTGCAGGTAGTCCCCCACCGGCGCCGGGGACAACCCCTCGTGACCTGCTCGCAGGTCCCGGGTGAAGGCCCGGTTGAAGGATTTGCGCCGCACCGCGAGGTCGAAACACTCGGTCGTGGGGTGCAGGTGCGCCCCCCGTCCGGGTGCGGTGGCCGTCGGATCGGGCACCACGGCCGGGTGGCCGTCGGGGTCCGAGCCAGCGGTCACCCGCAACAACTCGTGCTTGGCGGCTCGTTGCCGACATCCGATGCAGGTCCGGACCGGCCCCGTCACCGGGGTGCGGTCCGAGCGCGCAGAAGACATGCGGTTCCTCGCCACCAAGGCTCAACACTACCCGGAACGACGTCTGTTCCCCGAACCGGGCGTGCGTCCCCGCCATGACCTACCGTGGAACGCATGTGGTTCGAGGACCGGTTCACCGGTCCGGACCTCGATCGCGAGGTCTGGCTCCCCCACTACCTGCCCGCATGGTCGTCCCGCGCGGACACCCGGGCGTCCTACCGGGTCGGCCCCGAGGGCCTGGTCCTGGACATCCCGCCCGAGCACCTCCTGTGGTGCCCCGAGACGCACCCGACGCCGTTGCGGGTGTCCGGCGTCCAGTCGGGGAGCTGGTCGGGGCCGACGGGCAGCACCCGTGGGCAGCAGCGCTTCGCCGAGGGTCTCGCCGTGCGCGAGGAGCAGGACCGTTTCGAGGGGTGGCTGCCGAGCGGTGGCCGCATCGAGATCTCGGCCCGGATGACCCTGTCACCGCGCTCGATGGCGGCGCTCTGGCTCGCCGGGTTCGAGGACGACCCCGAGCAGGTCCGCTGCGGCGAGCTCTGCGTGTTCGAGATCTTCGGCAACGCCCTCGGTCCCGTCGAGGAGGCCTCCGCCGAGGTCGGGGTCGGCATCAAGGCGTTCCGCGACCCTGCGCTGACCCAGGACTTCACCGCCCCTCGACTGCCCATCGACGTCCTCGAGCCGCACCTGTACGCCGTCGACTGGGACGCGGCCGAGGCGGTGTTCAGCGTCGACGGCGCGGTCGTACGCCGCTGCCCGCGCCCGCCGACGTACCCGATGCAGCTGATGATCGCGGTCTTCGACTTCCCGGAGTGGTCGAGCGGCGACGACGACCACCTCGTCCCGCGGCTCGTCGTCGACAGGGTGGCCGGGGACCGGCCGGCCGGGCCGTGACCGCCCTGCAGTGCGCGACGACCCTGGTCCTCGCCCGGCACGGCGAGGCGGAGTACGAGGCGAGCGAGTGGGCCGGCGAGGGGGGTTCGCTCACGGCCCTCGGGCGGCGGCAGTCCGCCGCGCTGGCCGACGCCCTGACCGGCCGCCGGGTGGCGCACGTGTGGACCAGCACCCTGGCCCGCGCCGTGCAGACTGCGGAGATCGTGGCCGCCCGGCTCGGCGTCGGGGTGACCACGCGGACCGGGCTGCGGGAGCCGGCGGTCGACCTCGGCGGCGCGGAGCCGCTGGACCTCGAGCCGCTGCTGCAGACCTACCAGCGCTGGCAGCGGGGCGACCTCGACGCGCGGATGCCGGGCAGCGAGACCGGCCGGGAGATCGCCGACCGGGTGGGCGCGGTCCTCGGCGAGGTGGCGGACGCCCACCCGGGTGAGACCGTGCTCGTCGTCTCGCACGGGGTGGCGATCAACCTCGGGGTGTCCGGGCTGTGCCGGATGGACGTCGAGCAGGGCCCGCTGGGCAACGCCTCGACCGTCGAGGTGCTCGCGGATGCCGACGGGTGGGTCTGCACCCGCTGGGGGTGAGCAGTCCCGCCTCCGGGCTACTCCGGCTTCTCCTCGTCGGAGCGGATGTCGATCCGCCAGCCGGTGAGACGGGCTGCGAGGCGGGCGTTCTGGCCCTCCTTGCCGATCGCCAGCGACAGTTGGAAGTCGGGCACGGTCACCCGCGCCGAGCGGGTCTCGGCGTCGACGACCTCGACCTTGTTGACCCGGGCCGGCGACAGCGCGTGCGCGACCATCTCGGCCGGGTCGTCGGACCAGTCGACGATGTCGATCTTCTCGCCGTGCAGCTCCGACATGACGTTGCGGACCCGCTGGCCCATCGGGCCGATGCAGGCCCCCTTGGCGTTGACCCCGGGGGTGTTGGACTTGACCGCGATCTTGGTGCGGTGGCCGGCCTCCCGCGCGATCGCGGCGATCTCGACCGTCCCGTCGGCGATCTCGGGCACCTCGAGGGCGAACAGCTTCTTGACCAGGTTGGGGTGCGACCGGGAGAGGGTGATCTGAGGGCCGCGCATCCCCTTGCGCACCGAGAAGACCAGGCACTTGATCCGGGTGCCGTGCTCGTACTTCTCCCCGGGCACCCGCTCGGCCACCGGCAGCAGCGCCTCGAGCTTGCCGAGGTCGACCATCACGTCGTCAGGGTTGCGGCCCTGCTGGATGACACCGGAGATGATGTCGCCCTCCTTGCCGGAGAACTCGCCGTAGCGGAGGTCGTCCTCGGCGTCCCGGAGCCGCTGGAGCATGATCTGCTTCGCGGTCGTGGCCGCGATCCGGCCGAACCCCTCGGGCGTGTCCTCGAACTCGCGCAGCGGGTTGCCGTCCTCGTCGACCTCCTGGGCCATGACGGTGACGTGCCCGGTCTTGCGGTCCAGCTCGACGCGCGCGTGCTCCTGGGCACCGGGTGTCTTGTGGTAGGCCGTCAGCAGGGCCTGCTCGATCGCCTCGACGAGCACGTCGAAGCTGATCTCCTTCTCCCGCTCGAGACTGCGCAGGATGCTCAGGTCGATGTCCACAGCTACTCCTCGTCCTGATCGTGGTCCTGGTCGTGGTCCTGGTCGTGGTCCTGGTCGTGGTCCTGGTCCAGGTCGGCGTGCTGGTGCCGCTTGCGGTTGAACTCGATCTGCACCAGCGCCTTGGAGACCTGGTCGTACGCCACCTCGCGGGCCGTGCCGTCGACGTCCAGCACCACCTGGGAGTCCGTCGACGCACCGATCCGCCCGGTGAGGACCTCCCCGTCGGACAGCGTCACCCTGACGAGGCGGTCCGCGTTCCGCCGCCAGTGCCGGGGCAGGGTCAGCGGGCGGTCGACGCCCCGCGAGGTCACCTCGAGGGTGTAGGGCTGCGCACCCATCACATCGCTCGCGTCCAGCACCTCGGACACCTTCTTGGTCGCCTCGGCGACGTCGTCGAGCGTGACGCCGTCGTCGCCGTCCACGGCGATCCTCAGGACTCGCCTGTTGCCGGCCGGGGTCAGCTCCACCGCCTCGACGTCGAGGTCGAGCGCGCGCAGGGGGCCCTCGAGCTCACGCTCGATCTGCTCCCGGACGGCGTCTGGCTGCCTGGCCATCGCGGTGGACCTCCTTGTGATGTTGTGGTTCGGCCCACGATAGCGACCCGGCGCGGGTCCCAGCGGTCGGTAGGGTCGCGGCGTGCCAGCCCGCCGCGTGACGACGACCCGCCGCGGCGCCCTCACCGGGGCCGTGGGGCTGGTGCTGCTGTCCGCCTGCGACGTCGACGACCTGCGCCCACCGGAGGACGACGCGACCCCGAGCCCCTCCCCCACACCGGGCGGCACCCAGACCCCTGAGCCCGATGCGGACGTCGGTCTCGCCGAGGACGCCGCCTACGCCATGGCGACCGCCCAGGTCCTGGTCGACCGCGCCCGCCGCTCCTTCCCGCGGCTGCGCGACCGTCTCCAACCGCTCGCCCGGATGCACCGCGCGCACCTGGCGGTCCTCGAGCCGCCTGACGACCGCAGCATCCCGGCGCCGGACGCCGGCAGCACGCCGGCCGAGGCGCTCGCCCGGGTCCGTGCCGCGGAGCAGTCGCTGCAACAGACCCTCGCGAGCGCGTCGGTCCAGGCCCGGAGCGGGGCCCTGGCCCGGCTGCTCGCCTCGACGTCCGCGTCGGTGTCCCAGCACCTGGCCGCGCTCCCGCCGGCCCCCACGGACGGGGGTGCCGCATGAGCGAGGTCGACGTCCTCGAGGAGGTGCTCGCGGGCGAGCACGCCGCGCTCTACGTCGTGAGCGTCCTGGGTGCCCGCACCTCGGAGTCCGCCGCACCGGAGCTCTACCTCGCCCTGCGGGACGCGTACGACGCCCACCGCGGCCGTCGCGACGACCTCATCGGCCGGCTGGCCGCCGCCGGCGCGACACCGGCCGCCGCCGCGACGGCGTACGAGCTGCCGGTCGGGCTCGACACCGTGGCCGGGGTGACCAGCGCCGCGCTGGACCTCGAGCGGTCCTGCGCCGAGGTCTACGCCGCGGCGGTGGCCGGCACGACGGGCGAGGCGCGGACGTGGGCGGTGGGTGCCCTGAACGACGCAGCGGTCCGCGAGCTCGGGTTCCGAGGCACTCCCGAGATGTTCCCCGGAGCCGGCGAGTACGCGGACCGCTGAACGAAGGGCCGGTTCGTGACCTGCCCTTCCCCGGTCGTTCCGGTATCCACTCTCTCCCAGCACCAGCACCAACGCGAGAGGACCCGCACCGCACACTTCTGCATTGCAGGTTCTTGCAAAAGTTGTCGGGGCCCGGTCGCGAGAAGGAATCAGCCTCGGTACGCCGTCCACATCTGGCCCGCCCGGGCGCTCTGTCCGGCCGAGAACTCGGTGTAGCAGCTGTCGTAGCTGTAGTCCATGTAGTTGTGGATGGGGTCCGACCCCGGTGCCGGACAGGTGTCCTGACCCTCCGGGCACCCGGACGTGGGACCGGCCTGCGCGGGAGTGTCGGCGACCTCGTCGTTCGTGTCCGTGCAGCCGCCCTGGAACGTGTGGTAGAGCCCGAACCAGTGCCCGGCCTCGTGCGTCGCGGTCTCGCCCTGGTCGTAGTTGGCGATGTCCCCACCGGGCAGCGAGGCGTAGTGGACCCGGATGCCGTCGATGCCCGGGCTCTTCTGGTAGTCCCAGGGGAACGTGGCGATGCCCAGGTACTTGAAGTCGACGAGCCAGATGTTGAGGGCGTCGGCCCCGCCCTTGCGCGTCGCCTTCCGGTAGGTGGTGCTCGACTTGTCCTGGTGCCACTGGTTGTTGTTGTAGCGGAACGTGCCGGCGAGCGAGAACGAGAAGCCGGTGTCCGCCGCGGTCGAGGACTCGCCTCCCGCGAAGGTCTTGTTGAGGACCGCGATCTGCTGGGTGATCTGCTTGTCGGTGACGTCGCCGGTGCCGTTGGCGTCGCGCATGACGTGCACGTAGACCGGCACCGTCGCCGTGGCCCCGGCCGCCACCTTGGGGCTCACACCCTTGAGGCGCAGGGCTCGCGCGGTCTGACGACGGATCGTGCGCTGCTCCTGGGCGGAGACGGCGCGATGGTCCCGCTCGCCGAAGCCGCCCCGTGCGGAGCCGCCGACGTGGGTGTCGGTCGTGACGCACTGCCGGTCGAGCACCGGGCGGGCCGCGGCGGGTGCGGCGAGGCCGGCGACGGACAAGGTGGAGGCGACCAGTGCGGTGCCGCCGAGGGCCAGCGGGGCCCTCCAGGTGGAGAGGCGCATGCGGGGGACGTCCTTTCGGCGGGACGGCCACCAGTCAGGCCGTCACCGCAACCTGTCGCGAGACGTGCCCAGGATTACGTCGCACGAAGGACAGCCTCGTGCCGGCCCTGATCCGGTCGGGTCAGGACCAGCGCCGGACGATGTCCGGGATCTCCCGCAGGCGGTGCACGACGGCGTCGGGGGTGCCCTCCGAGTGGCCGACCTGCTCCGGGGGGATGGCGCTGTGCGGGACGTGGATCGCGTGCAGGCCGGCGTGCTTGGCACCCCAGATGTCGTCGAAGAGCCGGTCGCCGACGTAGACGCAGCGGGCGGGGTCGCTGACCCCCACCGCCTCCATCGCCGCCGCGAACGCGTGCGGGGAGGGCTTGGTCCACGGGATCTCGCTGGTGTAGACGTCGCCGTCGACCAGGTCGAGGACGCCGTCGCGCTCGAAGATCCGCTCGTGGAACGAGCGCGGCCAGATGGTGTTGGACAGGACGCCGACCTTGACCCCGTCGGCGCGCAGCTCCTCCCACGTCGGTCGTACGTCCGGGTCGGTGGCCGTGTGCGGCTCCCAGAACTCGTAGTAGGCCGTGAGCAGGTCGGGGTCGTGGTCCAGCCCGGCGACGGCGAAGAGGTCGTCGACGGTCGAGCTCTGCTGGTGGTCGCGGGACCGCCCCCAGATGGTGCTGCCGGCCTCGTGCAGGCGTTGCCGGCTGACCTCCACGTCGTGGTGGACGTTGACCACCGCCTGGGCGAGCGCCAGCGACTCCGCGTGGAAGTCGATGTCGTGCCAGGCGGTCAGGGTGCCGCCCCAGTCGAAGATGACGGCGTCGATGGGCATGCCGCGGGCCTCAGGCACGCACGAGACCGACCAAGTGGTCGACGACCTGCTCGGCCGGGACGTCCGCACGCTCGCCGGTGGCTCGGTCCTTGACCTCCACGGTGCCGTCGGCCAGGGACTTGCCGACCACGACGATGGTCGGGACGCCGATCATCTCGGCGTCCTTGAACTTCACCCCGGGGCTGACCCGCCCCGGCCGGTCGTCGTAGAGGACGTCGAGCCCCTGCGCCGAGAGCTCGTGGGCGATCCGGTCGGCGGCGGCGAAGATCTCCTCGCCCTTGCCTGCCGCGACGAGGTGGACGTCGTACGGCGCCACGTTGCGCGGCCAGCACAGACCGAGGTCGTCGATCGTGCCCTCGGCGATCGCCGCGACCGCCCGGGAGGGTCCGATGCCGTAAGAGCCCATGGTCACCGTGACGAGCTTGCCGTTCTCGTCCAGGACTTGAAGGCCGAGCGCGTCGGCGTACAGGCGCCCGAGCTGGAAGATGTGACCCATCTCGATCCCGCGGGCCGACTCGAGCGTGCCCGTGTCGCAGTTGGGGCAGGCGTCGCCGTCCCGGACGTCGGCGGCCTCGATCGTGCCGTCGGGCGTGAAGTCACGGCCGGCGACCAGGTCGATGACGTGGCTGCCGGGCACGTTCGCACCGGTCACCCACCGGGTGCCCTCGACGACCCGGGGGTCGACGAGGTAGCGGATGCCCGACTCGGCCTTCTCGCCCAGGACGGCAGGGCCGATGTAGCCCTTCACCAGCGCCGGGTGCTTGGCCATCTCGGCCTCGTCCATGGGCTCGACCTCGATCGGCTCGAGCTGGCCCTCGAGCCGCTTCTGGTCGACCTCCCGGTCGCCGGGCAGGCCGATGGCCAGGGGTTCGCGGGTGCCGTCGGGGTGTTTGAGCAGCACCAGGACGTTCTTGAGGGTGTCGCCGGCCGCCCAGGGGCGGTCGGCGCGCGGGAACGCCGCGTTGAGGTGGGCGACCAGCGTGTCGATGGTCGGGGTGTCGGGCGTGTCCTCGGCGTGCGCGGCCGGCGCGTCGTCGTACGGCACCGGGCTGGGCGGGCGCACCTGCACGGCCTCGACGTTGGCGGCGTAGTCGCAGTGGGTGCAGCGGACGTAGGTGTCCTCGCCGACAGCGGCCCGGGCCAGGAACTCCTCCGAGCGCGACCCGCCCATGGCGCCCGAGGTGGCCTTGACGATGACGTACTCGAAGCCGAGCCGGTCGAAGATCCGGACGTAGGCGTCCCGGTGCCGCTGGTAGGACGCCTCGAGGCCGGCGTCGTCGATGTCGAAGGAGTAGGAGTCCTTCATGACGAACTCGCGGCCGCGCAGCAGCCCGGCACGGGGCCGCGCCTCGTCGCGGTACTTCGTCTGGATCTGGTAGATCGCCAGCGGCAGGTCCTTGTAGGACGAGTAGAGGTCCTTCACGACGAGCGTGAACATCTCCTCGTGCGTCGGGCCCAGGAGGTAGTCGGCGCCCTTGCGGTCCTTGAGCCGGAAGATCCCGTCGCCGTAGTCGGTCCAGCGCCCGGTCGCCTCGTAGGGCTCGCGGGGCAGCAGCGCAGGGAAGCTGAGCTCCTGCGCGCCGATGGCGTCCATCTCCTCACGGATGATGGCCTCGATCCTGCGCAGGACCCGCAGCCCCAGCGGCAGCCAGGTGTAGATGCCGGGCGCGGCGCGGCGGATGTAGCCGGCCCGCACCAGCAGCCGGTGGCTCGGGACCTCCGCGTCCGCCGGGTCGTCGCGCAGCGTGCGCACGAACAAGGTCGACATCCGGGAGATCATGGCCAGAAGGGTACGGGCGGCCCGGTTCGGGCAGCGACGCGGTTTCCCGAGGAGGCAACCTTTGCGACGCCGCCGGCGTCTCCCTGGTGCAGCCCGCCGGGTCGGCGCGGCCGCTCGCGCAACGAGAGGAACCCCGATGTGCGTCCACCGGACGCTGGCCGCCCTGGCCGCCTGCCTCACCACGCTCGTCCTCACGGGTACGGCGGTCGCCGTCCCGGCCACGACCGAGATCAAGCCCGGCGCCCTGCCCCGCGGCGCGGACACCGCGATCCCGCACCTGGAGGGCAAGACCGTGGTCGACGGCGACGTCCGGGTCCGGGTGCGGGCTGCCGCGGTGCGCCTGCTCGGCCGGAGCGGGTCGTCGTACGTCGTGCACACCCAGAACCGGGACTTCACCGTCAGCCGCCTCGTGCGTCTCGAGGCCGACGGCAGCCGGACCGTGATCGCGGAGGGCGACGAGGGCGACCTGGTCGAACCGCTGCTGGCGTCCGACGGACTGCGACTGGTCGCGGGTGCCTACCGCGGCAAGGACACGACACTCCGGGTCTGGTCGGTGGCGACCGGCCAGGTCGAGGCGCGGCGGCACTTCCGGGGCTACCCGACCGTGCTGGACGCCCGGGGCGACCAGGTCCTGCTCGGTGTCTGGGAGCGCGGCACGCTGTCCTGGGACCTGTCCACCGGCTCCGTGGTCCGTCTCACCAAGCGCGTCGGCGGCTCCGCCTCGCTGGAGGAGGACCTCCTGTCGACCTACACCGCCGACCCCTACCAGGGCGGCTGCACGGTCGTCAGCCGGATCAGCGACACCGGTGACGTGCTCTGGAGGTCCTGCACCGAGCGGGTCGAGTCGTTCGCACCGGGCGGCGCCAGGATGGTCACCGTGCACCTCCTGTCCGACGGCATCGGCCCCAACCAGGCCTCGGTGCGGACCCTCGGCGGCCGGCTCGTGGCCCGCTACACCGTGCAGGGCTGGTTCGGCGGGCTCACCTTCGAGTCGTCCAAAGCCCTGCTGCTGGAGACGAACGGCAAGAAGCAGGCCACGACCGTCCGCTGCATCAAGGCCGACTGCGAGCGGGCGGAGGACCTGCGACCCGTGGAGATGCCACGGGCCGGGTAAGCGCCTACTCGGCGCGCGCTGCCCTGACCGCTGCCCGGATCATGGGGAGCTGGAGGGGCAGCCGCGCCACGGTGCCCACCTTCAGCGCGGTGTTGTCGGTGTCGAACGAGTCGAACGCCATCTGGACGTTGCCCGGCCACACGCCGAGGAGCAGTGCGGCGCTCGCCCAGCCCGCAGCGCGGCGGGTCCGCGGGTGCGCCATCCCAGCGGCGCACACCAGCTCGGCCACGCCGCTGACCAGCACGATCTGTCGGGCGCCCGGCAGCCAGCCGGGGATCAGCGGCTCGTAGACCTTCGGCCTGACCAGGTGAACCACGCCGCTGACCGCGAAGCCGAGAGTCAGGAGCTTGGCCGGGGTCGGGAACGTCGTGGCGCGGGGCACTCCGTCACGGTAGTCGAGCCGGGTGCCTTCCCTGCGGGGGATCTCGACACGCCGGTCGCGATCAGAACATCACGGTGGAGAACGTCGCGGACTGCATGAAGCCGACCCGCTCGTAGGCACGTCGCGCCGGCACGTTCCAGTCGTTGACGTAGAGCGACACGACCGGGGCGATGTGCCGCTGGACCTGCTCGACGACGGCCGCCATGCCGGCGACCGCCAGGCCCTCGCCGCGGCGGTCCGGAGGCACGTAGACCCCCTGGACCTGGGCGGCGTGCGGTGAGGCGCAGGCGACCTCGGCCTTGAAGACCAGGCGGCCGCCGTCGAACCGGGCGAAGGACCAGCCGCGGGAGATGAGCTGGCTCACCCGGGCCCGGTAGAGATCCGCGCCGCCGCCCTCCTCGGGCGAGACGCCGACCTCCTCGGTGTACATGGCCACGCAGGCGGGATAGAGCAGGTCGAGGTCCGACCGGGTCGTCCGGCGTACCTCGGGGTCCGGCGCGACCAGCGGTGGCCCGCTGATCTCGAGGTGCGGCTGCCTCCAGCGGAGCTCGCGCGGACGGCCCCAGGACGTGGACACCGTCTGCCAGAAGGTCTCGACGGCGTCATGGGGACCGACGACCGTCGACACCGAACGGCTCCGGGTCAGGGCCCGCTCCGCGAACGCGCGGGCGTCCTCGGGACTGCACTGGACCGGCACCAGGTTGGCGCCCACGTGACAGGCCGCGACCAGCTCACCGCCGGAGAAGCGGCCCCAGACCTCGCCGCCGAGCCACCGCGGCTCGAGGTTGGTGGTGCGGGCGCGATGGTCCGCGAAGACGTTGACGACCGGGTCCCGGCCCGTGAGCGCCAGGAACGCATCGAGATCCGCGCTCTCCAGCACGCGCACCCCGTGCCGCGTCGTCAGCATGCGGTCAGGTTAGTGGGAGGCCGAGGGGAACCGGCCTAGGACGAGGTCCACGCCAGCTCGCCGACGAGGATCCGGCCGTCGACGACGGCGACGAGGAGCTCGCCGTCGTCGGTGTGCACATGGGTGGCATCGTCCACGCGGCCGTCCGGCAGCGGCGCCACGCGCCAGCCGTCCCCGTCGATGGCGTGCACCATCGCGCTGTCCTCGGTGGCGGTCACCACCAGGAGGTGATCCAGCTCGTCCTCGTCGATCGGGCAGCGAGCCAGGAGGACCCGGTCCGACGCGCTCGGGAGGGTCAGGGCCGGCATGCCCACTGCACGGCCGGTTTAGCCCCAGACGACCGCCTCGGTGCCGGCCCGGCCGGACAGGAACCACTCGAGCGTCCAGCCCGCGGCCCCGGTGACCGCCGTCGGTGCGGGGTCGAGAGCCAGCCGCTCCCACGGCTGCTCACCGAAGTCGGGGTCGGCGCACAGCCACGCCGAGGGCCCCACTGTCGGACTGCCGTCATCCACGGGACCGGCCACGACGAGGCCACCCTGGGAGCTGGTCACGACCACGTCGCCGGCGTCCCCGCGCAGATGCAGGCGGTTCGGCACCGGGACCAGCTCGTCGCCCCCTTCGGCGCTCCACACACCGAGGACCGAGCCGTGGGGCGTGTCGTAGGCGAGCACCGCGCGGAGGTCGGTGTCGGCGCAGGTCGCCCACCCCGTGACAGGTGCCGCACCGTCGAGCATCGGGGTGACCCGCTCGAGGCGTCCCAGCTCGTCACCGGTCCACAGCGTGTCGCCCGCACTGACGACGTAGGCGTCGGAGTGGTCCAGCGAGGTCACCGGGCTGCCACCGAGCTCGACCAGCTCGACCGAGCTCCCGTCGACCATCACCAGCGCCCCGAGGCCGTCGACGTCCCCGCCGACCGTGGGACCGGGATAGCCGGAGGCGGCGGCCCGCGCCCTGAAGCCGGGCGCCTCGACCGGGCGCCACCGGACGTCCAGGGGGTCAGGCACGGGACGCGTCAGCTGACGGTGACCGAGGCCCCGGCGCCGTCGACGGCCTCCATGCCCTCGGCGATCCGCATGGCCTCCTCGATCAGCGTCTCCACGATCTGCGACTCAGGGACGGTCTTGATCACCTCGCCCTTGACGAAGATCTGGCCCTTGCCGTTGCCGCTGGCCACCCCGAGGTCGGCCTCGCGGGCCTCACCGGGACCGTTGACCACGCAGCCCATGACCGCGACCCGCAGGGGGACCTCGAGCCCGTCGAGGCCCGCGGTGACCTCCTCGGCGAGCTTGTAGACGTCGACCTGGGCCCGGCCGCACGAGGGGCAGGACACGATCTCGAGCCGGCGCGGCTTGAGGTTGAGCGACTCCAGGATCTGGAGCCCGACCTTGACCTCCTCGACCGGCGGGGCCGAGAGGGAGACCCGGATGGTGTCCCCGATCCCCTGGGAGAGGAGCGCGCCGAACGCGGTGGCCGACTTGATCGTCCCCTGGAACGCCGGCCCGGCCTCGGTCACACCGAGGTGCAGCGGCCAGTCCCCGGCCTCGGCCAGGAGCTCGTAGGCACGGACCATGACGACCGGGTCGTTGTGCTTGACCGAGATCTTGAAGTCGTGGAAGTCGTGCTCCTCGAAGAGGCTGGCCTCCCAGACCGCGGACTCGACGAGGGCCTCGGGGGTCGCCTTGCCGTACTTCTCCAGCAGCCGCGGGTCGAGCGAGCCCGCGTTGACGCCGATCCTGATGGACGTGCCGCGGTCCTTGGCCGCGGCCGCGATCTGCTTCACCTGGTCGTCGAACTTGCGGATGTTGCCCGGGTTGACCCGGACCGCGGCGCAGCCGGCGTCGATCGCGGCGAAGACGTACTTCGGCTGGAAGTGGATGTCGGCGATGACCGGGATCTGCGAGTGCTGCGCGATCTCCGGCAGCGCCTCCGCGTCGTCCTGGCTCGGGCAGGCCACCCGGACGATGTCGCAGCCGGTGGCGGTCAGCTCGGCGATCTGCTGGAGCGTGGCGTTGACGTCGGCGGTGAGGGTCGTCGTCATCGACTGGACCGAGATCGGGTGGTCACTGCCGACGCCGACCTTGCCCACCTGGATCTGCCGGGTCTTGCGCCGGGGTGCGAGCACCGGTGGGGGCGCTGCGGGCATGCCCAGGTCGATGCTGGTCGGGGACGACGTCACGCCCGCCAGCCTACTTGCGTGACGCAGGACTCAGGGCAACGCGGACGGACCGCGACCGGTCAGCTGATGCTGACCGGGACCACGATGTCGCCCACGATCAGCACGGCGCTGAGCACGAGCAGGCAGGACGCCACGACGTACGCCACCGGCAGCAGCTTGGCGGCGTCGACGTAGCCGGGATCGGGCCGGCCGAACAGCCGCGCGAACCCGCGGCGTACGGCCTCCCACAGCGCGCTGGCGATGTGGCCGCCGTCGAGCGGGAGCAACGGGATGAAGTTGAACATGCCGATGAAGAAGTTGAACCCGGCGACCAGGGAGCCGAAGAACACGACCTTCTCGGTCACCTCCAGCTCGTCGCTGGAGACGATCTCTCCGGAGAACCGGCTGCCGCCGACGATGCTCACCGGGCTGTCCTGGTCCCGCTCCTGGACACCGACGATCGCCTTGGCGACGCCCCACACCTTGCCGGGCAGGTTGGCCATCGCCTTGACCGTCTCGACGGCCATCTCGTCCATCTGCTGGACGGTGTAGAGCGGTCCGCCGCTCTCGAGGTGCGTGGTGGGAGTGACCCCGAGGAAGCCCACCTCGCGCAGCGTGCGGTCCTCCTCGCTCTCGGGACGGAGCTCGACGGTCGTGCTGGTCGTCCCGGTGAGCGCCACGCCGTCGCGCTCGTAGCCGATGACGGCCTCGCCGTCGGCGTTGGCGCGGATCAGCTCGCGCAGCTGGTCCCAGCTGGTCACGGCCACGCCGTTGAACGAGGTGATCACGTCGCCCGGCTCGAGACCCGCCTCCGCGGCCGGGCTGACGGGGTCGGAGTCGGTGCACTCCAGCCGCTGCTCCTCGTAGGGGATGACGCAGTCGGAGACCTCGGCGAGCACCGGGCGACCCGAGTCGGGGCGGGCCTCGGCGGCGTTGCCGTAGGTCGCGAAGATCGCCCAGAAGACGAAGAACGCGATCAGGATGTTGACCGTCGGGCCGCCGGCCATCACGACGACCTTCTTCCACCAGGTCATCTTGTAGAAGAGCCGGTCGCTGTCCTCGGGGCCGACAAGCTCCCACTCGGCCGCGCGGGCGTCCGAGATCAGCTGGGTGAAGAGGCCGGTGTTGGACTTGCGGACCTTCGTCACCGTGTTGCCGGCGGCGTCGACGGTGACCTCGTCGGCGAGGTCCGCAGCCCCCGGCGGCAGCATCCCGACGATCTTGACGTAGCCGCCGAGCGGGATCGCCTTGACGCCGTACTCCGTCTCGCCGCGCCGGGTGCTCCACACCGTGGGACCGAAGCCGATGAAGTACTGGGTGACCTTCCCGCCGAAGGCCTTCGCCGGGATCATGTGGCCGAGCTCGTGCAGCCCGATCGAGGCGAGGATCGCCACCACGAACACCAGGGCACCGAACACCCACAGCAGAGTGTCCACTGCGTCCACTGCCCCACGCCCTTCTAGGAGTTGCCCGCGACCAGTTCCCCCGCGCGGCTCCGGGCCCAGGCGTCAGCGGCCAGGACCTCGTCGACGGTCAGCGGTGAGGTCGAGGGTACGTCGTGATCGGTGAGGACGGACTCGATCGTCGGGACGATCCGGTCGAAGGGCAGCCGGCCCTGCCGGAACGCCTCCACGCCGACCTCGTTGGCGGCGTTGTAGACGGCGGGCGCCGTCCCGCCACGCCGCCCGGCCTCGGCCGCCAGGGACACGGCCGGGAACGCCTCGTGGTCGAGCGGGAAGAACTCCCAGGCCTGTGGTCTGGTCCAGTCGACCGCGGGCGCCGTGTCCGGGATCCGCTCCGGCCAGGTGAGGCCGAGGGCGATGGGGATCAGCATCGTCGGCGGGCTGGCCTGGGCGATCGTGGAGCCGTCGACGAACTCGACCATGGAGTGCACGACGCTCGTGGGGTGCACGACCACCTCGATCCGGTCGAACGGGATGCCGAACAGCAGGTGCG
>NZ_JAEMSS010000275.1 GCF_016462705.1 Nocardioides sp.
AGTCAGGACGGGTCGAGCTGCTGCACCTGCACCCGCTCGGGGTGCAGGTCGTCGGGGCCGGGGATGGTCGTCCCGGGCAGGCCGGCGGCCGCCGACCCGTAGGCGACCGCCAGCGCCAGCCGGTCGGGAGCGGTGAGCCCCCGGAGCTCGGCCAGCAGGTAGCCGAACAAGGTGCAGTCGCCCGCCCCGACCGTGCTGACGACCGTCGTGGGTGGTGGCGAGGCGAACCAGGCGCCGTCGCCCGAGACCAGGACCGCCCCGCGACCGCCCAGGGTGGCCAGCACCGTGCCGACCCCGCGCTCGACCAGGACCCGGGCCGCCTTGGCCGTGGCCGCGGGGTCGGCCTCGAGCGTGGCGGCGTCGGTGCCGGTCACGGAGGCGAGCTCCTCGGCGTTGGGTTTGAGCAGGTCGGGCGCGGCACCGGGCAGCCGGTCGACCAGCGCCGCCAGGGGGGCGTCGCTGGTGTCGACGGCCACCCGCGTGACCTCGTGGAGCCGGGGGACCAGCGCGGCGTAGAAGTCCGTCGGGGCACCGGGTGGGAGCGAGCCCGCCAGTACCGCCCAGGAGCTGCCGCGGGCGTGGCGCACCAGGGTCTCGGCCAGGTCGTCGAGGTGCTCCGCGGACACCGCGGCGCCGGGGGTGTTGAGCTTGGTGGTGGTGCCGTCGGGCTCCGTCAGCGTGAGGTTGACCCGGATCGCGCCGGCGGGGCGCGAGGGCCGGCACTCGATGCCGGCCTGCTCGAGGTCGCGGACGAAGGGGTCGTCGGCGAGGGCGGGCAGCACCGCGACGGTGGCCAGGCCGGCCGACACCGCGGCCCGGGAGATGTTGACACCCTTGCCGCCGGCCTGGGAGGTCATCGCGTCGACCCGGTGCACCGCGCCGCGCTCGAGCGGGACCGGCAGCGCGACCGTGCGGTCGAAGCTCGGGTTGGCGGTGAGGGTGACGATCGGCCCCGCGGTCACGCTCACGCCCGGATCACGTCCAGACCGGCGGCCTCGAGGTCGGCGACGTCCGCATCGGCGATCCGGGTGTCGGTCACCAGGACGTCGAGGTCCTCGAGCGCCGCGAAGCGGATCGTGCGCTCCTGGCCGACCTTGGACGCGTCGGTCAGCGCGACGACCCGCTGGGCACTCTCGACCAGGGCCCGCTTGGTGGCGGCCTCCTCGGCGTCGGGGGTGGAGAGGCCGTGCTGCACCGAGATGCCGTTGGTGCCGAGGAACGCGAGGTCGGCGCGGAAGTCGCGGACCGCGGTGACCGTCGTGTGCCCCACGGCGGCCTGGGTGGCGGTGCGCACCCGGCCGGGCAGCAGGTGCAGCTCGACGTGCGCCAGCGGGGCGAGCATCGCGGCGATCGGCACGGCATGGGTGACCACCGTCCACCGCCCGGTCGGGGGCAGCAGAGCGGCCAGCCGCGCGGTGGTGCTGCCGGCGTCCATCAGCAGCGTGCAGCCGCCCTCGGGCAGCAGGGCCACCGCCGCCCGGGCGATCCGGTCCTTCTCGGCGGCGTTCTCGTGGGCCCGGTCCTCCAGCTGCGCCTCCAGCATGGTCAGCGAGCGCATCGAGACCGCGCCGCCGTGCACGCGGCGGAGCAGCTTGAGCTTCTCGAGCTGGGAGAGGTCGCGACGGACGGTCTCGGTGGTCACGTCGAAGTGGGTCGCCAGCTCGGTGACCGCCATCCGGCCGCGGGTCGCGACCAGCTCGGCGATGGCCTGGTGACGCTCCTCGGCGTACATGCCGTCTCCAATCTGTGAATATGTTGTTTTAGACCCGTATCTGTTGACTGTCAAGGTACTCCTGGCCTTGAATGTGGCCATGGTCACCCCTGCCGCCCCCGTTGTGGGGGATGTCCGCGCGCCCAGCCTGCTGCGCGGCACCCCTGTCGTGCCAGGACTCGCCTACGGACCGGTGCTGCCCGTCGCGCAGGAGGTGTCCGCGGAGGCGGTCGCTGCGTACGGGAACGGGGGTTTCGCCGACGCCGACAGCGCGATGGCGGCCTTCGACCGCGCGGCCGAGGCGGTGGCCGAGGGCTTCGTGACGAAGGCGTCCGGGGCCACCGGCGCGGCGACCGAGGTGCTGACCGCGAGTGCGGGGCTGACCCGCGACAAAGGCCTGCGCCAGGGGGTCGCGACCCGGGTCGCCGGTGGCGAGGGCCTGGTGGCTGCGGTGCGCGGCGCGGTCGCCCAGTTCGTCGACCTCTTCACCGCGATGGGTGGGCTGATGGCCGAGCGGGCCACCGACCTGCTGGACATCGAACGCCGCCTGGTCGCCCGTCTCGTCGGTGAGCCTGAGCCCGGCGTCGCGCGCCCCGACGAGCCGTCGGTCCTCGTCGCCGGAGACCTGGCGCCCGCCGACACCGCCGGCCTCGACCCGCAGGTGATCCTCGCCCTGGTCACCGAGAAGGGCGGGGCGACCAGCCACACCGCGATCATCGCCCGCCAGCTCGGCATCCCCTGCGTGGTCGGTGTGGCCGGCGCCCTCGACCTGGCGGCCGGCACCCCGGTGCTCGTCGACGGCTCGGCCGGCACCGTGGACGGCACCGTCGCCGCGTCGGACGCGCGCGCGCAGGTGGAGGCCGACCGGGCCGCCCGGGCGCTGGCCGACACGTGGATCGGCCCCGCCGAGACGACCGACGGCGTCCGCGTGAAGCTCCTGGCCAACGTCGCCGACGGCGAGTCCGCCCGGACCGCCTCGTCCTCGCCCGTGGAGGGCGTCGGCCTCTTCCGCACCGAGCTGTGCTTCCTGGACCGTCGCGAGGAGCCGACGGTGGACGAGCAGGCGGCGATCTACGCCGAGGTGCTCGACGCCTTCGGCGGGGACGGCAGGTACGTCGTCGTCCGCACCCTCGACGCCGGCTCGGACAAGCCGATCGCGTTCGCGACGCTGACCGACGAGGAGAACCCGGCGCTGGGGGTGCGGGGCCTGCGGCTGTCCAAGGGCAACCCCGGGCTCCTCGAGCGCCAGCTCGACGGCATCGCCGCGGCGGCGCGCAGCACGGGTGCCGAGACCTGGGTGATGGCGCCGATGGTGGCCACCGTCACCGAGGCGCGGGAGTTCGCCGAGCAGGTGCGCGCCCGCGGGCTCAAGGCCGGCGTCATGGTCGAGGTGCCGAGTGCCGCACTGCTGGCGGACCGGCTGCTCGAGGTCGTCGACTTCCTGTCGATCGGCACCAACGACCTCACCCAGTACACGATGGCCGCCGACCGCCTGGCCTCCGACCTCGCTCACCTGACCGACCCCTGGCAGCCTGCGGTGCTGCAGCTGATCGCGACGACCGCAGCCGCAGGCCGGCGGGCCGGCAAGTCCGTCGGCGTCTGCGGTGAGGCCGCCGCCGACCCGCTGCTCGCGGTCGCCCTGATCGGGATGGGGATCACCTCGCTGTCGATGGCCTCGGCCGCGGTCCGCGCCGTGGGCGCCCAGCTGTCCTCGGTGAGCATGGAGACCTGCGAGCGGGCTGCCCGGGCTGCGCTGGAGGCTGCCGACCCGATGGCCGGGCGGGACGCGGTGCGGGGGGTCGTGGCGGCCGACTGAGCTTGCGTTCCAGCGTCGGCTCGCGTGTTCCCCAGGCTCCGCCGGTGGGTGGGTTCCAGCATCGGCTCACGTGGTTTCGAGGCTCCCACTCCAGCCCCTCCTTCGTCGGGTCTGGAGTGCTCGCACCTCAACCTCCCCGTCGCAACCCTGCCGCGACTTCGTCGCGTCAGGGTTCGACGGTGACCTTGATCGCCTCACCCTTCTTCACGATCTGGAACGCCTCGAGGACGTCGTCCAGCGGGACGTGGCGGGTGATGAGGTCCTTGACCGGGACCTGACCGGTCGAGATGTACTCCAGGGCGCGCTTGTTGTGCTCCGGGGCCGAGCCGTTGGCGCCGTGGATGTGCAGCTGGCGGTAGTGCACGACGTTGGAGTCG
>NZ_JAEMSS010000276.1 GCF_016462705.1 Nocardioides sp.
CGCTCGCCGTCGAAGACCCGCGCCGTGCCGGTGAAGACCGAGTCGTCGAAGCCGGCGGTCTTGACCACCGCGCCCTCGGGCGCGAGCGAGCCCTTGAGGATGGTGAGACCACCGGTGGCGTGGATCGGCCGGTCCAGCTTGCGGAGCACGTCGTCGTCCAGGTCGGGCGGGGCGATGTCCGCGAGGTTCTCGGCCATCGTCCGGCCGGTCACCGTGAGGCAGTCGCCGTGCATCAGGCCGGCGTCGAGCAGCGCCTTCATGACCACCGGGATGCCGCCGACCTTGTCGACGTCGTTCATGACGTACTTGCCGAAGGGCTTGAGGTCGCCGATGTGCGGCACCTTGTCACCGACCCGGTTGAAGTCGTCGATGGTGAGGTCGACCTCGGCCTCACGGGCCATGGCCAGCAGGTGCAGCACCGCGTTGGTGGAGCCGCCCAGAGCCATCACCACGGTGATGGCGTTCTCGAACGCCTCCTTGGTCATGATCTGGCGGGCGGTGATGCCGTGCCGCAGGAGGTTGACGACGGCCTCGCCGGAGCGGTGCGCGAACCCGTCCCGGCGCCGGTCGACCGCCGGCGGTGCCGCGGAGCCCGGGAGCGACATCCCGATCGCCTCGGCGACCGCGGCCATCGTGTTGGCGGTGTACATGCCGCCGCAGGCGCCCTCGCCCGGGCAGATGGCGCGCTCGATCTTGTCGACCTGCTCCCGGCTCATCTTGCCGGCCAGACAGGCACCGACCGCCTCGAAGGCGTCGATGATCGTGACGTCCTGGCCGTCCACCTGGCCGGGCATGATCGAGCCGGCGTAGAGGAACACGCTGGCCAGGTCGAGCCGGGCCGCGGCCATCATCATGCCGGGCAGCGACTTGTCGCAGCCGGCCAGCAGCACCGAGCCGTCGAGCCGCTCGGCCATCATCACCGTCTCGACCGAGTCCGCGATCACCTCGCGGGAGACCAGCGAGAAGTGCATCCCCTCGTGACCCATCGAGATGCCGTCGGAGACCGAGATGGTGCCGAACTCGAGGGGGTAGCCGCCCGCGGCGTGCACGCCGTTCTTGACCGCCTGCGCCAGCCGCTGCAGCGACAGGTTGCAGGGCGTGATCTCGTTCCAGCTCGAGGCGACGCCGATCTGGGGCTTGGCGAAGTCGTCGTCGCCCATGCCGACCGCGCGCAGCATCCCCCGCGCCGCGGCCCGCTCGAGCCCGTCGGTGACATCGCGCGAACGCGGTTTGATGTCGGGCTTGGTCTCCCCCTCGGTCATGACGCGAGCGTATCGGCCATCCCCCTCTACGCTTTCGCAGGTGACCGTGGACTGGGCCGACTACGCCGCCGTGCTCTTCGACCTCGACGGAGTGGTGACGCCGACGGCCGAGGTCCACATGCGAGCCTGGTCGGAGATGTTCAACGACTTCCTGGAGACCGAGCCCGGCCAGCCGCCCTACACGGACGCGGACTACTTCGCGCACGTCGACGGCAAGCCACGGTACGACGGCGTCCGGGACTTCCTGACCTCCCGCGGCATCCCGGCGCCGGAGCAGCTCGTGGTCGAGCTGGGCGACCGCAAGAACGAGGCCTTCAACGAGGTCCTGGCGCGGGACGGCGTGACCGCCTATCCCGGCTCGGTCGAGCTCCTCGACCACCTGCGCGGGCTGGGGACGCCGCTGGCGGTCGTGTCCTCCTCCGTCAACGCCCCCGCGGTGCTCGAGGCGGCCGGTCTGACCGACCGCTTCCGGACCGTCGTCAGCGGCGCGGTGGCCAAGGAGCACGGTCTGCCGGGCAAGCCGGCCCCGGACACCTTCTCCTACGCCGCCGAGGTCCTCGGCGCGACGCCGGCGACCTCGGTCGTGCTCGAGGACGCCGTGTCCGGCGTCGCCGCCGGCCGGGCGGGCGAGTTCGCCCTGGTGGTCGGCGTCGACCGCGGCGCCGGGGTCGACACGCTGACCCGGGCCGGAGCCGACCTGGTCGTGGCCGACCTGCAGGAGCTCGTGCCGTGAGCCGCTCCGAGGTGCCCGCCGACCCGATGCCCCGGTCCCGGTTCCCGGTCGACCCGTGGCGGCTGGTCGAGACCCAGCACGACCCGGACGACCTCGGCGTGACCGAGACCCTTTTCACCGTCGCCAACGGCTACCTCGGCATGCGCGGCAACCCCGAGGAGGGCAGGGACGCCTACGCGCACGGCACCTTCGTCAACGGGTTCCACGAGACCTGGCCGATCCGGCACGCGGAGGCGGCGTTCGGCTTCGCCCGCACCGGGCAGACCATCGTCAACGCACCGGACGCCAAGCTCGTCAAGCTCTACGTCGACGACGAGCCGCTCAACCTGAGCATGGCCGACCTCGAGCACTACGAGCGTTCGCTCGACTTCCGCGACGGGGTGCTGCGGCGCTCGGTCGTCTGGCGCACCCCGTCGGGCAAGCGCGTGCAGGTCGACTCGTCACGGATGGTCTCGATGACCCAGCGGCACCTCGCGGTGATCACCCTGGAGGTCACGATGCTGGAGGGTGACGCCCCGCTGGTCATCTCGTCGCAGCTGCTCAACCGCCAGGACGGCAAGGACGAGTACCACGACGCCAGCCGGTCCATGGGTGACGCACCCGACCCGCGGAAGGCGGGGGTCTTCGCCGACCGGGTGCTCCAGCCGAGGCTCCACTACGCGCGCGACAACCGGATGATGCTCGGCTACGAGTGCGCCAACTCACGGATGACCATCGCGGTCGCCGCCGACCACCACCTGGAGACCAAGGACCCGGTCGAGACGGTCCGGCGGGAGGACGAGGACCTCACCAAGCTGGTGTTCCGGGTGGAGGCGACCGAGGGTCGCACCGTCCGCCTGGTCAAGGCCGTCGCCTACCACTCCTCCCGCGGCGTCCCCGTCCGCGAGCTCTCCGACCGGTGCGACCGCACCCTGGACCGGGCGACCGCGCACGACGTGGCGCACTACCACCGCGAGCAACGGGCCTGGTACGACGACTTCTGGGCGGCCAGCGACGTGCGGGTCTCGGGTGCCGGCGGTCGCCCCGAGAGCGAGCAGGCCGCGGTGCAGCAGGCGATCCGGTTCAACCTCTTCGGCGTGGCCCAGGCCAGCGCCCGCGCCGACCAGCTCGGGGTCCCGGCGAAGGGCGTCACCGGCTCGGGCTACGAGGGCCACTACTTCTGGGACGCCGAGGTCTACGTCGCGCCGTTCCTCACCTACACCGCGCCCTACGCCGCCCGGAACCTGCTGCAGTTCCGTCGCAAGATGCTGCCGGCCGCGCGGCACCGGGCCCGCGAGATGGCCCAGAGCGGGGCGCTCTTCCCGTGGCGCACGATCAACGGCGAGGAGGCGTCCGCCTACTACGCCGCCGGCACCGCGCAGGTCCACATCGACGCCGACATCGCCTACGCCCTGGTCCAGTACGTCCTCGCGAGCGGTGACCGTGGCTTCCTGGTCCGCGACGGCATCGACATCCTCGTCGAGACCTCGCGGATGTGGGCGGACCTGGGGTTCTGGCGGAGCAACGGCGGGGACCCGGCGTTCCACATCCACGGGGTGACCGGGCCGGACGAGTACACGACCGTGGTCAACAACAACCTCTTCACCAACGTGATGGCCCGCTACAACCTCGAGCAGACCGTGGAGGCGCTGGCCTGGATCCGGGAGCAGGAGCCGACGGCGTACCTCCAGGTCCAGGCCCGGCTGGGGGTCGCGGACGACGAGGTGGAGGAGTGGAGCCGCTGCGCCGCCGGGATGCACATCCCGTTCGACGAGGGTCTGGGCATCCACCCCCAGGACGACTTCTTCCTCGACCGCGAGGTGTGGGACCTCTCGAAGACCCCGGACGAGCTGCGCCCGCTGCTGCTGCACTACCACCCGCTGGTGATCTACCGGTTCCAGGTGCTCAAGC
>NZ_JAEMSS010000106.1 GCF_016462705.1 Nocardioides sp.
GGCTCGGGGTCGGGCCTGGAGTCGTCGGACTGCAGGATCCGCAGGTGGCCGCGCCGGATCGTCTCGTGCGACCCGCTCTCGGCGGCGGGCGCCGCCGCGGGGGTCACCGGTCGCCCCGCCTCCCGGACCGCGTTGGCCAGGGCGAGCAGGTCGTCGTCGGAGGGCCCGCGCGGGGAGAGATCGCTGGCCAGCCGCAGGACCTCCCAGCCCCGGGGGGCGGAGAGCCGCTCGCTGTGCTCGCTGCACAGGTCGTAGGCGTGCGGCTCGGCGTAGGTGGCGAGCGGACCGAGCACCGCGGTCTGGTCGGCGTAGACGTAGGTCAGCGTGGCGATGGCGGGCCGCCCGCACGTGGATCGCGAGCAACGACGGGAGCGCCCTGGCCCGGGCGACGTCGCGGCGGTGGTCACAGCGCGACCGTACCGGCGCGCACGCCCGGCGGCGTTGAGGCTCGCCACTAGTGTCGGGGCGTGCCGAGGACGCGTGACCGCCGTGGGCGCGGGATGCGAGGTCCCGGGGTCCTGCCCAGACAGCCCGGCGTCCCGGAGCTGCCCACCGCCAAGGAGCGGTTCGACGAGCTGGTGCTCGATGTCGTGACCACCATCGACCGGCGTTGGTCGGACCGGCTCGGGCTCGTGGAGTACGCCGTGGAGGACGCGCCGCGGATCCCCGACGACTGGGACAGCCCCCACGTCCCGCTCTCCTCCCTGGTGCGCGGCACGGGCGCGCGACCCACCCGGCTGGTCCTCTTCCGGCGGCCGATCGAGCACCGCTGCGAGACCCGCGCCGACCTCGCCGCGATGGTGCTCACGGTGCTCGTCGAGCAGGTGGCCGAGCTGCTCGGGATCGACGCCGAGGAGGTCGACCCGCGCTACCGCGGCCGGCCCGACTGATCCGGCCACCGGAGGTGCCGACGGCGTACCCTCACGCCATGAAGTGGCCCTGGCAGCGGGAGAAGGCAGCGGACGGGACCGCCAGCAAGGACGTCGACGTGCTGTTGGCCGAGGCGAACGCCGCGTCCCCGACCGGCCCGTTCCGGATGGTCGTCGAGGACGTCTTCACGATCAAGAGACGGGGCACCGTCGCCACCGGGCGGATCGGCTCCGGCAACGTGCGGGTGGGTCAGCAGGTGCGGATCCGGAGGGCGGGGACGGTGCTGGGCACCACGTCCGTGACCGGCGTCGAGATGTTCCGGACGAAGCTCGAGACGGCCTCCGCCGGGGATAACGTCGGTCTGATGCTCGCCGGCGGGACCGGCGACAACGTCATGCGCGGCGACGTCCTCGAGTCCTGACCGGGCCGCTGCCTCGACCTGCGTCAGGGCAGCGCCGGGCGGACGTCGGGGACCAGACCGTCGGTCAGCAGCTCACGCAGCGGGAGCACGGCGACCCCTTGCTCCGAGGTCACCACGAGCGCCGCCCGGACCGTCGTCCGCTCGGGAGTGACCCGCACGAGGGCCGTGCCCTCGGGGAGCGCGACCGTGGCACCCGTGTCCGGCACCAGCTCGATCTCCTCGCGGGAGAGCTCGGTGCCCGACGCGTCGAGGGCCACCACCGTGGCCAGCCCGACGCCGGCCGGGTCGGCGAGCAGCAGCCGCGCCTTGCCGGCCGGCACCAGGACGGCGGTCGCCGACCCGAACGGTGACACCGTCGACACCTCCGAGAGGTCCCCGCCGGCGAGCTGGCGCAGGTTGGCCACGACCGGCCCGGTCGAGTCCAGGAGCAGACCGGTCGCTCCCTGGGCGACGGCCTCGTCCAGCAGCCCCGTCAGGGTCACCGGCTTGGTCGTGCCCGGTGCGACGGCGACCGGCTCGAGACCGGCGGGGGCGAAGACCGCGTCGGGCGTGACGAACCGCACGGTGACCCGCACCTCGTCGTCGCCGGGGTTCCCCAGCACCAGGGTCCGCTCCCCCGCACTCCGGGTCAGGCCCAGGAGCAGGTTGCGGCTCGACGGCTCCGCCTGGGGGGCCAGCCAGTCCGTGGCGGCGAGGCCGGTGCCGAGCTCGTCGACCGAGTCGGCGACGTCGACGGCGAGGCGTCCCCGGCTGGTCGTCACCTGGGCCATCAGCTCGCCACGCCGTGGGATGAGCGCGCCGAGGTCGATCTTCACGCCGTCGCCGCCCGGGACGGACACGCCGAGCAGCTCGGGTACGTCGAGGGGCCCGGACTGGGACCACAGGACCACGTCACCGACCGCGCGCCCGGCGTTGGGGTTGACCAGCTCGATGACCGAGCTGTGGGTGGCGCCGGAGCCGAGGCCGGCGAACCACTGCTCGGCGCTCGGCGGCCGGCAGTCGGTCGCGGTGAGCGGCGAGCTGCTCGACCGGCCCGCCACCAGAGCGGGGGCCAGGTCGTCCGTGCCGGAGACCACCACCGGTCCGCCGGGCGCGACCGGGGTCGGTCCGGTCGCCGCCTCGACGGACGAGACCCGGGAGGGTGCGACCTCCACCGCGCGGACGTCGTCCCCCAGTCCCGCCTGTAGCTCCCCGTCCGCCTCCGTGAGCGTCGTGACCCCCACGAACGCGCCGGCGCCGGTTCCCGGGCCGAGGGCCGACGGGCACACCACCGACGCGGACGTCAGGGCGGTCAGCTCCGGCGCCCGCCGTTCGCCGGCGCCGGAGCCACCGGCGTCCGGGGTGGTCACCAACAGTGCGGCCAGGCACACCACCGGCAGCGCGGCCGCGACCACCAGGTCGGGCCGGAGTCGCCTCGTCGGCCGGCTCATCGCTGCCTCCTGGAGCTCGTCCTGCTGGTGGTCGGCGCGCACAGGACGAGCACCGTGACGACGGCCACGGCCTGCCCGGCGAGCAGGGCGATCCGCAGCCAGGAGCGCGGGCCGTCCAGCTCGTCGGCCGAGAGCGGACGGTCGACCAGCCAGGCCCGGGTCCCGCGGTCCTCGGCGCTGGCCGCCTCGAGCCCACTGGTGGCGTCCAGGACCGCGGCGACGTCCGGGTCCGCGGGCGCCGGCAGCACGACGTACTCGATTCCGGCGTCACCGAGACCCGACACCTCGGCCGGCGTGGGGCGCGACACCAGGGAACGCACCAACCCGTCGAGACGTGCGTCCGGTTCCGAGTGCGCGACGATCTCGTCCTCACCCAGGCGGAAGCCGTCCTCGCGACGGACCAGGTAGCGCAGGCCCTGGTCGACGCTGCCGCGGACGACGAGGATGCCGTGCTCGGGACCGCCCTCGGAGCTCTGGACCATGTACGCCGGGATGTCCGGGTCGAGCCGTTCGTCCAGCTCGGGCTGGCCGGCGGTCAGGAACCACGCGAGCCCACCGACGGGGACGGCCACGGCCGCCCCGGCCGCCGCGACGGCGACCGCGCTCCGCCACCGTGGCATCCGGCTCTGGACCAGGCCGAGTGCACCCAGTGACGCCGCGACGAGAAGCGCGCCCTGCAGCACGACGAGCAGGAACCCCTGGCCGGCGGCGCTGGAGCCCGCCAGCAGGTCGACCCGGACGAAGGACAGCAACAACGCGACGAGCGCCGCGACCACCGCGACCATCCAGGCGATGAGGACCGGGATCCTGGTCGCCCGGGGGACCAGCGCCAGGACGGCGAGGACCGGCACCACGGCACCGAGCCACCAGGGCGCCCCGAGGTCGCCCAGCCGTCCGGCGAGCAGGTCGAGCCCGTCCGCGGCGGGTCCCGGCACCCGGCCGGCGTCGAGCAGCAGCGCGGACCCGGCGCCGTGGGTCAGGGCGGACACCCACCAGGGGGCGAGCAGCAGCGGGACGACGCCCACGGCCGCGGCCGGGGGGCCCCAGGTCGAGCGGTCGCCCATGGCGCTCGGCAACAGCCGGAACGCCGCCGTGACGACGACGCCCCCGAGCAGCACCGCGAAGACCCAGGCCGCGGGGGTGAATGCGGTGACCACGGCGAGCAGCACGCCGCTGCGCCACGCGGCGCGCCAGCGGCGGTCCGGGACCGGGTCCGCGAAACCCAGGGCCGCGTGCGCGAGCCAGGGCAGCAGCACCGCGGCGACGACGAGACCGAGCCGACCGTCGCCCCAGCCGCCGGCGACGACCGGCACCAGGGCGTACGTCGTGGAGCCCCACAGGATCACCCAGCGGGGCGCGCCCCCCAGGCGGACCAGGCGACCGGCCACCCGCAGGAACCGCCAGGCCCCCCAGGCCGCGCCGGGCACGGCGAGGACCAGCAGCAGGGACACCGCCGCCGCGGGGCTCCCTCCGAGGACCGTGGCGACCAGGGCCAGGGGCAGCAGGTAGGCCGGGGCCGGCACCCCGGTGCCCTGCCCCAGGGGGTGCCACGACTCCGTGTGCAGCCGCCACCAGGAGCCGACGCCGTCGGGGACGGGGGACAGACCGCCGCCGGCGACCTCGCCCAGGGCACCCCGGGAGGCGGCCAGCGCGACCAGCACGAAGACCGCGACGAGCACGGCCACCGGGTTCGTGAAGAACCGCGCCACCAGGCCGCTGTCCTCGATGAGCTCGTCGTCGCTGCCGTCCCCGCTGAGGCGCTCCAGCTGCTGGGTCCGGCGGGCCGCGAAAGACTCCGGGTCCTGCTCCGCCTGGGCGGCCCGGCGGCGGTCGGCGACGTCCGCGGCCTGCTGGCCGAGGGCACCGCCCAGGTCCCGCAGGAAGTCGAGGCCGTGCCGGTAGGGCAGCCACCACGGGGGCAGGAGAGGCCGTACGTCGGCGGTCGCCGCGGCCTGCCGCGCGCGGCGGGCCGCCAGGAGGTGCCCGGGGTGGCGCAGGACCGACACCAGGGCGGCGAGGTCGTCCAGCGCCTCGCCCGGCGACCGGACCAGGAGGAAGCCGAGCATCCGCACGAACGTCCCCAGGGTGAGCCGCACCACCTGCAGCGGCAGCCGGCGCGGCCGGCCGTTGGCGAGCAGCGTGAACAGCGCGGCCCGCCGCTCCTGGTAGTGCGTGTGCCGTCCGGTCAGCGGCGTCTGCCGCACGCCCCGATGGGCGGCCTCGGCGTGGAACACCACGGCCTGCGGCACCACGATCGTGCGGTGCCCCGCCGCGGCGGCGCGCCAGCCGAAGTCAAGGTCGTTGCCGAACATGGGGAGCTCGTCGTCGAACCCGCCGAGTGCCTCGAGGACCCGCCGGCGGACCAGCATGCCGGCGGTGTTCACCGCGAGGACGGGCCGCACCTCGGCGTACTGGCCCTGGTCGTACTCCCCGCGCTCCAGTCCTGTCTCGCGCCGGCCGGTCCCGGAGATCGTCACGCCCAGCTCGAGGACCGCCTTGAGCGACGGCCACTCGCGCAGCATCGGCCCGAGCACGTCCGCGTCGGGGTGCTCGGCGGTGCCGGCGAGCAGCGCCAGGAGGGCCTCGGGGTGCGGGTTCGTGTCGTCGTGCAGGAGCCACACCCACTCGGGCGCCGACCCGTCGCGCCCGGCGAGCTCGGCCAACCGCTCGAGCCCGAGCCGGACCGCGGCCGGGTAGGTCGTCGACGACGGCGCCGGAACCACGTGGTCGGCACCGAAGGCGTCCGCGAGCAGCCGGGGGCTCTCGTCCTTGCTGCCGGTGTCCACGGCGACCCGGGTGGCGATCGGCGCCTGCTGCTCCGCCAGGCCGGCGAGCACCGTCGGCAGCCACGAGGCACCGTCGTGGCTGACCAGGAGGACCGCGACGTCCTCGCCACCGGCCGGGCCCTCGCCCCCGCCGACCCGCGCGGCGCGGTGGCCGGTGGACGGGGCGGCGGAGTCGGACACGGTCGTCCACAGTAGGGGGCCGGTGTGCGGCCCCGGAAATGCGAGAAGCCCCCGCTCATCCGGGGGCCACCTCGCTGGTTGCTACGTCAGACCGCGCGCTTCTTGAGCTTGCGGCGCTCCCGCTCGGAGAGCCCGCCCCAGATGCCGAACCGCTCGTCGTTGCTCAACGCGGACTCCAGGCACTCGTTGCGCACCTCACACGTGAGGCAGACCTTCTTGGCCTCCCTCGTGGACCCACCCTTCTCGGGGAAGAACGCCTCCGGGTCGGTCTGTGCGCACAGCGCACGCTCCTGCCAGCCCGCGTCCTCGATGTCCCCGTCGAGGAGAAAGAGTTCTCTCACAGCACTCGCCTCCCGGCCCCGCCCTCTCGAGCGGAATCTACGACCCTGAAAATGCTCTCGACCCTGCCGTCCTGCCGGTGACTCCGCCCGACCGGCCAGCCCGAGATGTCTCTGGTCCACGAGTGAAGAACACTACGGGAATTACATGCCTGTCATCCACGGAAGTCAAGCCCTGGTCTGGTATGGCCTCGGGTCCCTGACAGGCTGGTCACCGTGAATCAGATGCGCCGGATCACCGTTCTGTCGGGCGGGATGGGTGGCGCGAGGTTCCTCAAGGGCCTCCTGCACGGCATCCGCGAGGGCACCCTGCCGGGTGTCGCCGGCGACGCCGAGGTCACCGTGGTGGCCAACACCGCGGACGACATCTGGGTGCACGGCCTCAAGGTCTGCCCCGACCTGGACACGGTCATGTACACCCTCGGCGACGGCATCGACCCCGAGCGCGGCTGGGGCCGGCGCGACGAGTCCTGGAGCGTCAAGGACGAGCTGGCGGCGTACGGCGTCGAGCCGACCTGGTTCGGTCTCGGCGACCGTGACGTCGCCACGCACCTGGTCCGCACCCAGATGCTCGACGCGGGCTACCCGCTCTCCCAGGTGACCGAGGCGCTGTGCCGGCGCTGGCTGTCGCCCAGGTTCGGGACGGCCCTGCGGCTGCTGCCGATGACCGACGACCGGGTCGAGACGCACGTCGCGGTGCGCGACCCGGACCTGTCGCGGTCACCGAGCGGCCGCCGGGTGGTCCACTTCCAGGAGTACTGGATCAAGCTGCGCGCCGCGGTGCCCGCCGAGGCGGTCGTGGTCGTCGGCCTGGACGAGGCCACGCCCGGCCCGGGGGTCATCGACGCCATCACCGACGCCGACCTGGTCGTGCTGCCGCCGTCCAACCCGGTCGTGTCGGTGGGGACGATCCTCGGTGTGCCCCGGGTGCGCGAGGCGGTCACCGCCACCGCCGCGCCGGTCGTCGGCCTGTCCCCCATCATCGGCGGCACCCACGTGCGCGGCATGGCCGAGCAGCTGCTCACCTCGATCGGGGTCGAGGTGAGCGCAGCCGGTGTCGGGCTGCACTACGGCGCCCGCTCCGCCGGCGGCGTCCTCGACGCCTGGCTCGTCGACAGCCAGGACGCCGGCGACCTGGACCGGCTGCACGAGACCGGTCTCGCCGCCGCGGCCGTGCCGCTGCTGATGACCGACGACGCGGCCACCGCGGCCATGGCCGGTGCGGCGATCCGGCTGGTCACGTGATCGTCAGCGTGACGGCGCCGGACGGCGCACCCGAGGTCCGCCCCGGCGACGACCTGGTCGCGTTGCTGCTGCCCCTGGTCGACCTCGCCGACGGCGACGTCCTCGTGGTCACCAGCAAGGTCGTCAGCAAGGCCGAGGGGCGGCTCGTCCCCGGCCTGGACCGCGAGGCGGCGATCGCCGCCGAGGCCGTCCGCGTCGTCGCCCGCCGCGGGGCGACCACCATCGTCCGCACCCGGCACGGCCTGACCATGGCCGCCGCCGGCGTCGACAACTCCAACGTCGAGGTCGGCATGCTCGTCCTCCTCCCCCTCGACCCCGACGCCTCTGCCCGCCGGATCCGGTCGGCCGTCGCCGACCGCGCCGGGCTCAACATCGGCGTCGTCGTCACCGACACCGCGGGCCGCGCCTGGCGGGAGGGTCAGACCGACATCGCCGTGGGCGCCGCCGGCCTGACCGTCCTCGACGACCACGCGGGGCGGGTGGACGCGCACGGCAACCCGCTCGCGGTGACCGCACCCGCGGTGGCCGACGAGATCGCCGGGCTGGCGGAGCTGGCCTCCGGCAAGCTCGGCGGGCGCCCGTTCGCCGTGGTCCGCGGCCGCGCCGACCTGGTGCTCGCCGCGGGTGACCACGGGCCGGGGGCGACGGCCCTGGTCCGGCCGGAGGCGGGCGACCTCTTCGGTTTCGGGGCCCGCGAGGCGGTCGTCCGGGCACTGCTGGGCCGCGACGGAGACCGGGCCGGGTTCGGGGCGCCGGCGGGTGCCGACGAGCTGGCCGACGCGATCCGCTCGATCACCGGGCTGGACGCCCGTCACGAGGGGGTCGACCTGGTGGTCGCGACCCCTCCCGACGTCCGCCTGGAGCTGCTCGCCTACGCCCACGGCTGGTCCCTGGTGCCGCCGGCCGGTCACGGCCAGGACACGGTTGGCAACGCCGAGGCCCGGATCCGACCGGGCACTCCGTAGACTCTGCCCGCCCGACCGACCAGCAGCCGAGCCCCCGAGGTAGTCCCCCGTGGCCAAGAAGTCCGTCAAGTCCGACCGCCAGGCGGTCATCGACGAGATCCGCAAGAAGCAGAAGGGCGCCGACCGGCGCCGGGGCTTCGCGATCGTCGGCGTCTGCGCCCTGGTCGCGTTGATCATCCTGGGGCTGGCGGTCTACCCGATCATCAAGCGCAACCGGGACCTCTCCGAGTTCAACAGCCTCAAGCTCGAGGAGATCGGCGCCGCGGCGTCGGTCTGCCAGGACGTCATCACCAAGCCCTCCGAGGGCAACGCCGACCACGTCGACGAGACGCAGCAGGTCGAGTACACCGACGCTCCCCCGACGTTCGGTGCGCACTGGAACGTCGCGGGCCTCGCACCCGCCACCTTCGAGCGGAAGTTCTACACCGCCAACGACCGGCCCGAGCTCGAGTCGCTGATCCACAACCTCGAGCACGGCTACACGATCCTCTGGTACGACGAGACGGCCAAGGACGACACCGACATGCTCAACACCATCGAGGGCATCGCCGACAAGTTCTCCAGCGACGACGAGAACTTCCGGCTGAAGTTCATCGCGGCACCCTGGACGTCCGAGGACGGCGAGGACTTCCCCGACGGTCAGCACATCGCGCTGACGCACTGGTCGGCCGGCGGCAACGGCGAGACCGACACCTCCAAGCAGGTGGGGGTCTGGCAGTACTGCTCCGAGCCGAGCGGCGCCGCCCTGAAGTCGTTCATGGACGAGTACCCCTACACCGACTCGCCCGAGCCTGACGCCATGTGAGGGACGCACCCCCCGAGCCTGCTGCCGTAGCGCCGACTCGGCGCACTTGGAGCGCAGGTCGACGTTGTGCCTGACGCAACCCCAGGCCGCCCTCCAACTAGGTGAGGTCCGACCGACCGCTCTCCTTCAGCGCCGCCACGATGTGCTTGACCTCCTGCGCCCGGCTCCGGGTGGTGACCAGGAGCGCGTCCGGGGTGTCGACGACCACCACGTCGTCGATGCCGATCACCGCGACCATCCGGCCGGACCCGGGCACGACGAGCCCGGTGCCGTGCACGGTGCGCACCAGCGACTCCTCGCCGAGCACGATCGGGACGGCCCGGTCCTCGGTGGCGCCGAGCAGCTCCGCGAGCGAGTCGAAGTCACCGACGTCGTCCCAGCCGAACGACGCGGGCACCACCGCGACCCGGCCGGCGTCGGCCGCCGGCTCCGCGACCGCGTGGTCCACGGCGATCTTGGGCAACGTCGGCCACAGCTCCTCGAGGCGGGCCGGGTCCGCGGCGATGGCGCGGAGGGAGGCGGCGAAGTCGGGGTCGCCGTCGGCGAGCAGGTCCAGGAGCACGCTGGGGCGGACCACGAACATCCCCGCGTTCCACCGGTACTCGCCGCTGGCGAGGTACTCGCGGGCCATGTAGACCGAGGGCTTCTCGACGAACGCCCGCACCCGGAACGCGCCCGGGTGGCCGTCCAGGTCGTCGCCGAGGTGGACGTAGCCGAAGGCCGGCGACGGTGTCACCGGGTCGATGCCGATGGTGACCAGCCAGTCGTCCCGGGCGACGTCGGCGGCCAGCCGGACCGTCTCGCGGAAGACCCCGGGCTCGGTGATCACGTGGTCGGCCGCGAACGACCCCATCACGGCGTCCGGGTCCCGCCGCTCGAGCATCGCGGCGGCCAGGCCGATCGCCGCCATCGAGTCCCGCGCGGACGGCTCGGCCACGACCGAGCCGGGGTCGAGCTCCGGCAGCTGGGCGGCCACGGCGTCGCGGTGCGCCGCACCGGTGACCACGATGACCCGGTCGTCGGTGATCGGGCCCAGCCGGTCGAGGGTTCCCTGGATCAGGGTCCGGCCCGAGCCGGTGAGGTCGAGGAGGAACTTCGGGGCCAGCGCCCGGGAGAGCGGCCAGAGCCGCGTGCCCGCGCCGCCGGCGGGGACGACTCCCCAGAAGTGCTCGATCGAGTGGGTGCTCGGGTCCGTCACACAGCGCAGCCTACGGTTGGCGCCGTGACGACCTTCGCCCAGATCCTCGAGGCCGAGCGGCGGCGCGACGGGGGCCGCCCGCTGCTCACCTGGTACGACGAGTCGACCGGCGAGCGGGTGGAGCTGTCCGTGGCGACGTACGCCAACTGGGTCGCGAAGACGGCGTCGCTCCTGGTCGAGGAGCACGACCTCGAGCGGGGCGACCTGTTCCGGGTCGACCTGCCGGTGCACTGGCTGACCGCCGTCTTCGTGGGGGCGGCCTGGACGGCGGGCCTGGTGGTCACCCAGGACGACGACGCCCCGGCCGCCGTGGTGACCGGGCCCGCCGGGCTGGACCGGTGGGCGGCGTCCGCCGACGACCTGCCCGTGCTGGCGTGCTCGCTGCTGCCGATGGGCGTCCGCTTCGCCGGGCCGCTGCCGGCGGGCGTGCACGACGTCGGCGTGGACGTGTGGTCTCAGCCGGACGCGTTCGTGGCCTCGGACCCGCCCACCGCGTCGGACGCCGCGACGAGCACCGGCGGGGTCGTCGTCACCCACGGCGAGCTGTGGAGCGCGGCCGCCGCCGGGAGTCTCCTCACCGACGGCGGCCGCCTCATGGTTGCGGCGAACCCGGCTTCCCCACCGGAGCTCGCCACCTTCACCGAGCCGCTCGCGCGCCGCGGCTCCGTGGTCCTCGTGGTCGGCCCGGGCCTCCACGGGGAAGCTGGGTCCGACCGGCTCGACGGCCTCGCGCAGGCCGAACGCGTCACCTCGCTCAGGATCATGTCGGGGGCCTAGCCGACCAGGTCGTAGGCCTTCATCCCGCCGGCCATCTTCACCGGGGCGGCGAACCCGGTCGGGCCCCACTGGAGGAGCGAGAGCCGGCCCTTGCCGGCCTTCCGCACCACCAGGTCCGGTGACCCGGTGAGGCCGACGTCGCCCACCCCGACGACCCAGTCGTACCTCGTGACGTCCACGCTGATCGGGAGCGCGCCCGTGAGTCCGCCGGGGCCGTTGCCGGCCCAGGCGGTCAGGACGTTGCCGTTGCGCACCATCACGTCGGGAGCCCCGTCGCCGTCGAGACGGCCGACGCCGACCAGCTGGCTGCCGGTCATCTTCCCGTAGGCCTTGTACGCCGCGGCCAGGCCGGCGGTCCCGCCCCCGGCGTAGATGTGCACACCGGAGCCGGCCGGCTGCCCCATGAGGTCGGGGTACCCGTCACCGGTCATGTCGCCGACCGCGGCGAGCATGCTGAACCCCTTGAACGAGGTCCCCAGCCGGATCGGCGGGCCGCCGAAGCCACCGGCCCCGTCGCCGCGCCGGATCCGGACCGCACCCTTCTTCGACCGCGTGGCGATGTCGTTGAACCCGTCGCGGTCCCAGTCACCCACCGAGAGCACGAGGTCCGCCCGCTTCAGGCTCAGGCCGGTCTCGACCGGCGTGCCCAGGGACACACCGGTGGCCGTGGGTTCGATCGGCAGGATGACGGCCTGGCTGTCGCTGATCCGGCGCGCGACGAGGTCCGGCGCTGGACTGCCGACCAGGTTGGGCTGGGGGTCGCGGCCCGACCAGTCCGCCTGGGCGAGGGCGGCGAGCCGCCTGATCTCGGGAATCTGGGCGTAGAGGTACCTGCCGGGACACGCCGTCGACGCGGCGTCGCGGTGCCCGTTGATCGCCTGGAAGTTCTTCGAGCCGATCCGCTGGATGGTGGACGCGGCCGAGACCCCGTGCAGCGACAGCTTCCAGGCCATCAGCGCGGCGTACGCCTGGATCATCTCGGTCGGGGGCTGCACCAGCTCGAAGTTGCCGATGGCGGACATGGCGAACGAGTAGCTGTTGTAGTTGAGCGTGTGGGCACCCACGACCGCACGGTCGACCCCGCCGTACCGGCCCTCCCAGATCCGGCCGAACCGGTCGACCAGGAAGTTGTAGCCGATGTCGCTCCAGCCGCGGGACTGGGTGTGGTAGGCGTAGATGGACCGGATGATCGCCGGGACGTCCTCGCGCTTGTAGTCGTTGGCGTTGACCGTGTGGTGCACGAACCCGCCGTGGACCTCGAAGTACGACGGCTTCCCGTCCCGCTTGGACTCGTCGGCGCCCCACTGGGCGCGGGAGTAGATCACCGGCTTCGGTGTGACCGTGGTCGCCTGCAACGCGATGGCCTCGTCGGCGACGGGCTCTCCCGCGACGTCCGGCCCGGGCGCCTCCACCACCGGCGGCTCGGCCTCCGCCTGCGCGCCAGTGGGCGGTGTCGCGAGGTCCGCGGTGTCGATCTCCGGGGCCTCCTCCTCGGTCGCGGTCGCTGTCCCCGGGTCGACCACGGCGAGCGTGAGGTCGGCCGGCAGCTCGCCGTCGGCCATCTCGACCTTCACCTGCACCTGGTCGACGTCTCCGACGACCGTGCCGTCGGTGCCGGGCCGGGCCTGAGCCGCCTCGGCGCTGTCCGGGTCCGGGCCGTGCTCCTCGTGGTAGGTCAGGTCGCTCCACTCCGACCAGGCACCGTCGGTCTCGGTGCGGACCTGGATGGCGATCGCGTCGTCGGCGACCTCGGTGCTGCCGTCCCAGGTGACGCCGACGGCACCCAGTCCGGTCACCGTCTGCGGGTCGCTGAGCACCTCGGTCTGCCCCGACCGCTCGGCCGGCCCGGCCTGGTCGGCCTGATCGGTCTGCTCGGCCTGATCGGTCTGGTCGGCCGGATCGGTCTGCTCGGCCTGATCGGTCTGCTCGGCCGCCGTCTGCGCCTTGGGTGTCAGCGACACCTCGCGGACGACCGGGTCGACCGGGGCCGTGGGCACCTCGGACTCGTGGGTGGTCTCGACGGCGTAGTCGCGCAGCTGCTCGTCGACGCCTTCGACCGCGCCCGGTGACCGGCCCTGCGCGGGGGCCTGGACGGTGGACTCGACCGGCTGCCGCGGCACCACCGGCTTGGTCGGCGCCACTCCCACGACGTCCAGGGACACCACTCCGGCCGCGGGCACGAGGGCCACGACCACGACGCCGAGCGCCAGCAGACGCTGGCACACGGCGATGTAGGCACGACGTGAGGGACGCATTCGAACCGAGCTCCAAGGTGTGGGGGAAGGTCACACGCGAAGCAACTGTCACAGCCGTAACAGACCGGCGCTAGGGGTTCTGAGTAACTACAAACATGTAATTTCCAGTCGACACGCCGATGAGGCTCGTCGAACTTCGGGTGGCGCCGGGATCAGGGCAGCTCCATCCGGACCCGGGTGCCGCTCCCCTCCGCCCGAGGCTCGACGCGCAGCGTGCCGCCCAGCTCGTCGGCCCGCTCGCGCATCGACGTCAGTCCCACGCCGGCGCCGCGGTCGTGGTCCAGACCGCGCCCGTCGTCCAGCACCTCCAGGGTCAGCGGCCCGTCCGGCGGCGCCTGGACCCGGATGTGGACCGTGGTCGCGTGGGCGTGCCGGTAGGCGTTCATCAGGGCCTCGGCCGCGACGTGGTAGACGGCGATCTGGAGACGCGTCGCGAGCTCTCCCGCGATGTCGCACTCGACGTGGACCCGGATGCCGGACGCGCCGAAGCGCTCGGCCAGCACGCCCAGGGCGAGGGGCAGGTCGCCGTCGTCGAGCTGGGCCGGGAGCAGGGCCCGGGCGAGCAGCCTGATGTCGTCGGTCCGTCGCTCGATCTCGGTCTCGAGCTCGGCGAGCAGCGAGGCGGCCCCCGCCGGGTCGTGGGTCAGCCGCCGCTGGGCGGCCGCCAGGCCGAGGCCCACTCCTGCCAGCGCCGGACCCATGCCGTCGTGGAGGTCGCGGCGCAGCAGTCGGCGCTCCTCGTGCCGCACCTCCACGAGACGCCCGCTCGCCAGCGTGAGCTGGTCGTTGACATGGGCCAGCTCCAGCGCGACCGCCAGCACGCTGCCCATCTGTGCCACGAGCCGGTGGGTGCGCTGGTCGATCCGCTGCCCGTCCGGCGCGGCGACGGTCAGCAGACCCACGCTGCGGCCCTCCACGAGCAGCGGCAGGCTCAGCTCGGCGCGCGCCACCGACCCGGAGACGGCCCGCACCTGGCCGTCGGCCGCACGCACCTCGACGCCGCCCAGCCGCAGGCCGTCCCGGAGCGAGGAGACGAGGAACGTCAGGCTGCTGCCGGACCGGCCGTCGCCCAGGTCGCGCCCGAGGGCGTCGAGCAGCCGTCCGGGATCGGCGGCGTCCCCGTAGACCAGTCGGTCGACCTGTTCCTGCAACCAGTGCCGCAGCGGTTGTCCGAGGGCGACCACGAGCCCGACCGCGACGAACGCGGCGAGCCCCTCCGACCGCGGGATCAGCTGGCCGATGAGCCAGGCGAGGGCGGCGTACCCGGTCAGCACGGCGCCGGTGAGCATCGCCCACACCGTCACCCGGCTCAGCACCAGGTCGACCCCCCACAGCTGCTGGCGCAGCACGACGACGAGGAGGGCGACGGGCAGGAACGCCTGCGCGAGGATCAGGCTGACGCCGGACAGCTGGAAGGCCCAGTCCTCGAGCCGGACGACGAAGATCGGGACGAAGGCCGCGGTCAGGAAGCCCTGTCCGATCGCCAGCCAGCCGAACCCCGGGCGCGCCGTGCCCCGCAGCCGCCACCAGACCCGGGTCAGCTGCCCGACGGCCACCACGGAGAGGGCCAGGCACAGCCGGTCGGGCCACTGGTCGAGGA
>NZ_JAEMSS010000107.1 GCF_016462705.1 Nocardioides sp.
GTCCTGATGAGCTCGACCCGGTCCCCCGGCTCCAGTCCCGCCTCGCTCACCTGCGGAGGCACCTCCACCGTGGCCGCGGTGCCCTCGTCCGCACCCTCGTCGACGGTGACGTCGAGGGTCCCGCAGCCGTCGCGCGGCTCGGTCAGCGAGGCGCAGGCCGGAGCGACGTCGTCGACGGTGGCCCCGGGGAAGGTCACCCCCTCGGCGGCGAAGTCGACCGACCCGCGGAGCTCGTCGACCGCCTCGCCGTCGGGCCAGAGCGTGAGCAGCCCGACCACGGTGAGGACGAGTGCGGCGGCGAGCACGCTCAGCAGCGCCGTACGTGGCACTGCGGCCACCTCGACGCCGTCGTCGTGACCGGCACGGTGCGAGTGTCCGTGGCCCACGGCGACGAGCCTACGGACCGCCCTCCCGCTGGATCAGCAGAGCCGCGACGTCGTCGTCGCGGGTGGGGTCGCGGGTGGTCTCGACCACGCGGGTCAGCCAGTCCTCCAGGTCGTCGGAGCGGTACGCCGTCAGCGCGGTCACCAGCCGGGCGGTCCCCGCGTCGCTGTCCTCGCCCCGGCGCTCGACGAGCCCGTCGGTGTAGAGCAGCAGCGCGTCGCCGGGGCGCAGTGCCACCCGCAGCACGGACCGCTCGCCCCCGCCGACGCCGAGCAGCAGGGTGCTGTCCTGCACCAGCGCCTCGACCGTGCCGTCCGACCGGACCACCAGGGGCTCGGGATGCCCGGCGCTCACCACCTCGAGCGTGTCCGCGGCGGCGTCGGCCAGGGCGTACACCGTGGTGACCAGCTGGTCGACGTGCAGCGTGTCGAAGACCCGGTCGAGCCCGGTCATCAGGGTCTCGGGCCGCGGGTCGATCGCGATCAGGGTGCGCATCGCCGAGCGCATCTGCGCCATGACCGACGTGGCCCTGACGCCGCGCCCCATCACGTCGCCGACGAACATCGCCAGCCGCTCCCCGTCGAGCGGCACCAGGTCGTAGAAGTCCCCGCCGGCGTCCGTGCGGCCGGCCGGCAGGTAGCGCACCGCGGCGCCGAAGCCGGCCACCGGGGGCAGCGCCTCCGGCAGCACCGCACGCTGGAGCTGGAGCGCCACGTCCCGCACCTGGCTGTGCAGCTGGGCGTTGTCGATGGCGACCGCCGCCCGGCGGGCGATCTCCTCCCCGAACTCGAGGTCGGCGGGCCCGAACCGGCGCCCGCCCTCACCGGTGACCCAGGTGATCACCCCGAAGACGTGCTCGCGCACCTTGAGGGGGCAGGACATGCCGCTGCGCAGCTCGAGCATCCGGATGAGCCGGAGGTGCTCGTCGTTCTTGGCGCTGAGGACGAGCATCTCGTCGGTCACGTCCGGGACCAGGTTGCTCCGCCCCGTGCGCAGCACCTCGTAGCTGCCGCCCTGGTCGTCCGGCGACGGCGGGTAGCTCTGCATCAGCTCGCGGACCACCCCCTCGAGCTCGGGGCGGTTGTGCGCGACCGCGATGTTGCGCAGGTAGCCGTCCTCCTCGAGCGCGATGGCGCACCAGTCCGCGAACCACGGGACGGCGGCCTCCGCCACGGCGGTCAGCGTGGACTCGTAGTCGAGGTCGCCGATCAGCTCGGCGGTCGCCTCCGCGAGGAACGCCAGCTTCGCCTCCCGGTCCCGGGCGGCCGCCTGGGCATCGATCCGGTCGATGGTGGTGGCGCAGGTGTCGGCGAGGAGGCGCAGGAAGATCATCTCGGCCTGGTCGATCTCGTGGAGCCCGGCGAACGACAGGCTGAGCACGCCGACACACCGCCCGTCACCGATCAGCAGGGGCAGGCACAACAGCGTCCGCTCCCCCTCGCTGGCCATCTCCAGATCGGGGTAGCGGCGCTGGATCTCCTCGAGGCCGACGGCAAGCACGGTGTCGTGGGTCCGGCACGCCTCGGCCGCCGGGTTCTGCCCCGAGACGGGATAGGTCGCCCACTGCGCGGCGACCCCCTCGGTCACGCCGCGGATCCCGATCAGCGCCAGCGTGTCGTCGTCGAGCATCAGCGAGATGGAGCCGATCGCGGCCTCGGCCGCATCGGTGAGGTGCTCGGTGACGACCTTGGCGACCTCCTCGCGGCTCTCGGCCGCGAGCAGGACACCGGTCACCTCGGCCAGCCGGTGGAGTCGCTGGTAGCTCGGCGATCCCAGCGGCGGCATCACCCGAGACTAGGTGACGGGGTCGCCCCGGCGGACTCACCCGAACGGGCTGGCCCGTCCGGGCCATGCCGGTCCCTGTGGGTGCGGCTACTCGACGAGTCCCCGCTCGGCGAGCCAGGCCCGGGCGGCGCGCTTGCCGGCTCGCGCCAGCCAGGCGTCGTACACGAACTCCGCGAGCTGGTCGCGGTCGAGCTCGCCGACCCGGCTCTCGCGCAAGAGGACCGAGGGGTGCCTGTCGAAGTGCGCCGTGGTGAAGAACGGCAACGAGTCGTCGGCGAGGATCGCCTGCTTCTCCGCCTCGTCGGCGACCCAGAAGACCACGACGTCGGTGAGCCGCTCCCCCGTGTCGGGGTCCACCGCGTCGGGACGTGGGCCGCGGAAGAACAGGAAGCTCCGGCCGCCCACCTGGTAGACGCCGCGGCCGCCCTCGACCCGCTTCACGCCTGGCATGGCGGCCGCGATGTCGTGGATGTCAGCGGGCCGGGCGCGACGGGTCCTCGCCATGCCTCATCCTCGCACCGGAGGCGCCCAGGTCAGACCTTGATCGACAGCGAGATGTCCACGACCATGCCGAGCTCGATGCCCTCGGCCCGCCGGATCCGGTCCTTGAGCGGCACGACGTAGCGGCCGTCCTTGGGCCACAGCGCGGTGTACCACTCGGTGTCGCCGATGGTGACGTCCGCGGGGATCATCCCCCAGCCGTAGCTGACCATCCCGGCCACGTCGTCGATGGCCGCGGCGACGTCGTCGGGGACCCAGACGAAGTGGTAGGGCGCCGGCCCGCGCCACTCCCAGACGTCACCGGAGAACGTCAGCTCCACGCCAGGACACTAGAACTTGGTCGGGATCGCCGTCACCGTGCCGCCGTCCATCGTGAACTCCGAGCCGGTGGCGAACGAGGACTCGTCGCTGGCCAGGAAGACCACGAACGACGCGACCTCCTCGGGCCGGCCGGGGCGGCCGAGCGGGATCGGGATCATGTCGGCGGGCATCGCATCGGTCGCCGGCGTGCTGATCCGGCCGGGGTGGAGCGAGTTGACCCGGATGCCGTGCGGCGCGAGCTCGAGCGCGACGGACTTGGTCAGCCCCCGCAGGCCCCACTTCGAGGCGACGTAGCCGTGTGCCCACGGCGTGCCGCGGAGGCCCTCGATCGAGGAGGTGTTGATGATCGACCCGCCGCCGGAGGCGATCATCGCGTCGGCCGCGGCGCGGATGCCGAGGAACGCCCCGGTCAGGTTGACGTCGAGCATCTGCTGCCACTGCTCGGTCTTGTAGCGCTGGAGCTGGCCGCCGTTGAAGATCCCGGCGTTGTTGAACAGCACGTCCAGCCTCCCGAGCTCGCGCACGGTCAGCTCGACCGCGGCTCGCCAGTCCTCGTCGCTGGTCACGTCGAGGTGGACGTAGCGGGCAGCACCCTGCCCGAACTCTCGGCACAGCTCGTCGGCCAGGGCGGCACCCTCCTCGTCGAGGAGGTCGCCGATCACGACCTGGGCGCCCTCGTCGACCAGCATCCGCGCGCTGGCCCCGCCGATGTTGCGAGCGCCGCCGCTGATCAGCGCGACCTTCCCCTGAACACGGCCCTCGACACGTCCCATGGCCGAGAGGGTAACTTCGTTCCGCACGAAGTAGAACACGTTCCAATTCCTGGAGATCGCATGAAGATCCGCGTCGCGCAGGTCGGCACCGGCAACGCCGGGATGCTGACCCTGCGCCAGCTCATCACCGACGACCGGTTCGAGCTGGTGGCGGTCTCCGTGTCGACCCCGGACAAGGTGGGCAGGGACGCCGGCGAGCTGGCCGGCCTCGACGTCGTCACCGGCGTCGCAGCGGTCGGCGACCTCGACACGCTGATCGCGACCGCACCCGAGTGCGCCGTCTACTGCGCGATGGGCGACACCCGGCCGGTGGAGGCCACCAATGACGTGCGCAAGCTCCTGGAGGCCGGCATCGACGTCGTCGGCTCGGCCCCCGGGACGCTGCAGTTCCCCTGGGGGACCATGCCCGACAAGGTGATCGAGAAGGTCGAGGCGTCCGCGCGCGCCGGCAACGCCACGGTCTACATCACCGGCGTCGACCCGGGGTTCGCCAGCGACCTGGTCCCGCTCGCGCTGGCCAGCACCTGCCAGCGGATCGAGCAGATCAAGTGCTACGAGCTGGCCGACTACGCGACGTACGACGGCGCGGAGGTCATGTTCGACCTGATGGGCTTCGGCAAGCCGGTCACCGACACCCCGCTGCTCTTCCTGCCCGGGGTGCTCGGCCTCGCCTGGGGCACCGCGATCCGGATGATGGCCACCGGCCTGGGCATCGAGGTCGACGAGATCGTCGAGCACTGGGAGGCCGAGCCCGCACCGGAGTCCTACGACATCGCCGCCGGCCGGATCGAGCAGGGGACGATCGCGGCGCTGAAGTTCTCCATCTCCGGCATGGTGGCCGGACACCCGGCGATCGTGGTCGAGCACGTCACCCGGACCCGCGACGACCTCCGCCCCGACTGGGCCCGGCCGGCCGCGGGCGGCGGGTCCTACCGGATCGAGATCACCGGCGAGCCGAGCTACGTCGTCGACGTGGTGCCGAGCAGCGAGCACGGCGACCACAACCACGCCGCGATCGTGGCCGCGTGCGGCCGGATCGTGAACGCCATCCCCGACGTCCTGGCCGCGGAGGCCGGCATCCGGACCACGCTCGACCTGCCACTGCCGACCGGGCACGGGACCTTCGTGGGTCCCGCGGACTGACCCGGGAGCATCGCCGCCAGGTCACCAACCGTCGACGCCCACGCTGGCGATCGGCTCCCGCGGCACGAGCGTGCGGTAGTCAGGGGGGAGGTCGGCGTCGCCCGGACCCATGCCGGGACCCGCGACGAGCTCCCCGGCCGCGTCGTACAGCCGGACCCAGTCGATGTTGACACCCGGCTCGAGCCCGTCGGCCTGGAGCACGACGAAACCGGCGACGGCCGGCACGTCCCGGACCTCCCCGCTGTCGAACCGGACCGTCACGCTGGCGACATCGCTGGGGAAGCGCTCGAGGAACGAGTAGACGCCGTCGTCCGGCCCGTGCTCGCCGGGGCGGAACTCGTAGAGGACACCGGGCCGGTCTCCCGTCATCGGGTAGGTCGCCACCCAGCCGGGACCGGTGCCGTCGTCGCCACGCAGCCAGCAGTCGGCCCACCGCTCGCCGTCGCCGGAGACCAGCACCGCCCGGGCCTTGCCCGCCGAGCTGGACGCCGTCAGCAGCCGGACGCCATCGCCCCAGTGGCGGTCGGCGAGGATGCCGCGGCCCAGGCGCTGGCAGCCGTCGAGGATCGCCTCGTCGGACAGCGCACGGTCGGGATCCTCGCTGACCGGTGGCACGGAGGTGCCGGGCCAGGCCAGCGTCGCGGCGGTCAGGGCTCCGGCCGAGACTGCTGCGACGGCTCCGGCCGCGGCCGCCAGCCGCCGGCGCACCAGGCTGCGGCGTCCTCGGCCGAGGTCGTCGCCGACGTCACCGCGCGGCAGCGCCCGGGCATCGACGAGGGCGGTCATCCGTCGGCGCAGCTGCAGGTCGGATCCCGGGTCGGTCATCGGGTCAGTCATGGCGTTCTCCTGGGACAGTGGGGACGAAGTCGGGGGCGAGCAGGACCCGAAGACGGGCCAGGGCACGCGCGCACTGGCTCTTCACGGTCCCCGTCGAGACGTGCAGGTCGGCCGCGGTCTCCTCGACCGACAGGTCGAGCCAGTAGCGCAGGACCACGACCTTCCGCTGCGACTCGGTGAGCTGGAGCAGGGCCGTGCGGAGCGCGTCCTGGTCCTCCGCGGATGCGCCGTCCGTGGCACCCGGGTCTCCGGCGTGCTCGGCGTGCTCGGAGACGGGGGTCTCGGGACGACGGGCACGCCAGCGCCAGTCGTCGATCTTGACGCTGACCAGCGCCCGGCGGACGTAGGCGTCCTCACCGCCCCTGGTCCCGACCCGGGGCCACGCCCGGTAGAGACGCATCAGCGCCTGCTGGGTCAGGTCCTCGGCCCGGTGCGGGTCGCCGCACAACAGGTACGCCGCGCCCACGAGCCGCTGGCGGCGGGCCTCGACGAACGCGGTGAACTCCGCGTCGCGCTCCGAGCGCCTCACCGCGCCGTTCCCCGTTGGTCACGTGCTCTCACGGGTGGACAGACGTCGTCCGGCCACGTCCGGTTGTCGGCGGAGACCGAAGAGACCAAAGTGCGCCGTCACCCTCCGCCCGGCTCGACCCGCTCCATCCTGACCAGCCCGCTCCAGCCCCGCTCCTCCATCAGGCCCAGCAGCCGGTCCCGGAGCCGCACCATCTCCGGGCCGGCGGTGAGGACCACCGTGTCGAGCAGGTCGGCGAAGGACTGGTCCGGCACGGCGTCGTCCTGACCGTCGAGCTCGCCGCGGGCCGCCGCCTGCTCGGCCATCTCGACGACGAGGTCGGCCATCTCCACGAGCCGGCCCTCGGGAGCGTCGCCGGACACGGCCTCGCCCATCACCCTGAGGAAACGCCGCATCGTCGGGTCGTCGAGCTGGGCCTCCTTCTCGACCATGAACTCGTCGATCCGGCCGGGGACCTGGGCGGCGATCAGGATCCACGCGTCGCGCTCCATCTGGACCATCACCTCGGGCGCTCCCAGTGCCCGCATCCGGTCGAGGTAGGTCGTCACCGTCGGCGGCAGCGCCAGGCTGTCCCCGGCGGCCAGCTGGGCGATCCGGCGGCGGTGCTCCTGGAGCTCCCGGATCTCGGCGCGCAGCCGGCGGTCGATCTCGGTCACCGCGGTCGAGAACCCCTCGTCGTCGGCGGCGAGCAGCTCCTCGACCCGGGCGAGCGGGACCCCGGCATCGGCGAGGGTCCTGATCCGGATCAGCCGGACCACGTCCGGAGCGGTGTAGGTGCGGTAGCCGGAGTGGTTCCGCTCCGGCTCCGGCAGCAAGCCGACCTGGTGGTAGTGCCGCACCGCCCGGGTCGTGACCCCGGCGTACGCCGCCAGCTGCCCGATCGTCAGCACGGGCTCAGCCTGCCCGAGCCGCCACGAACAGGCGACGTGCCCACGCGTAGGACAGCGCGGCGATCAGGAGGCACCAGCCGACCGCCCACCAGCCGTCGGCGCCCGGTGACGAACCGGCCAGGCACGCCCGGAGGGTGTCGATCACCGGGGTGAAGGGCTGGTTCTCCGCGACCCACGCCAGGCCGGACGGCATCGAGTCGGTCGGGACGAAGCCGCTGGAGAGGAACGGCAGGAGCACCAGGAACATCGGGGTGTTGCTCGCCGTCTCCACACTGCCGGCCGCCAGGCCGAGGGCGAGACACAGCCAGGTGAGCGCGAGCGCCAGGAGCAGGAGCAGGCCCACGGCTCCCAGCCAGCCCACGACGCCGGCATCCGGCCGGTAGCCGAGCAGCAGCGCGAACGGCACGACCACCGCGAGCGCGAACGAGGTCTGCAGGAGCGCCGCGAGCACGTGGCCCGTGAGCACCGAGGCCTTGGCGACCGACATCGTCCGGAACCGGTCGATGATCCCCTCGGTCGCGTCCTTGGCGATGTAGATCGCAGTGCTGAGCGCCACCGAGGCGACCGTCATGACCAGGATCGCCGGAGCGATGTAGTCGAGGTAGTCCGCCCGGCCCTCGGCTCCGCCGACCTCGGCAGCGCCGCCGGGGAGACCGGCGCCCATCGTGCCGCCGAAGACGTAGACGAAGAGCAGGAGGAACAGCACCGGCTGCCCGATCAGCATCAGGGTCAGCGACGGGTAGCGCAGGATGTGCTTGAGGTTGCGGCCCAGCATCGTGGCGGAGTCGAGGGCGGCGTACGTCAGGGTGGTCATCGGATCTCCTCCAGCTCGTCGCTGTCGTCGCTGTCGTCGCTCTCGTCGTCGCTGTCGTCGTCGCTGTCGTCGTCCAGGGAGGTCGCGGCGTGCCCGGTCAGGGCGAGGAAGACGTCGTCGAGGGTCTCCCCGCCGGCCTGCGCCTTGAGCTCGGCGGGGGTGCCCTCCGCGACCAGCCTCCCGCCGTCGAGCAGCCCGACCCGGTGCGCGAGGTGGTCGGCCTCCTCGAGGTACTGCGTGGTGAGGAAGACGGTCACGCTGTCCTCCAGCAGCTGCCGGACGATCTGCCACAGGTCGCGCCGGCTGCGCGGGTCCAGGCCCGCCGTCGGCTCGTCGAGGAAGATCAGCCGCGGCCGGCTCACCAGGGTCATCGCGAGGTCGAGCCGGCGCTTCATCCCGCCGGAGTACGTCGCCGCGCGCCGATCGGCCGCGGCGACCAGGTCGAAGCTGCTCAGGAGCTCGTCGACCCGGGCCCGCCCCTCGTCGCGCCGCAGGTGGGCGAGGTCGGCCATCAGCTTCAGGTTCTCCCGGCCCGTCAGCAGCTCGTCGATCGCGGAGAACTGGCCGGTGACCCCGATCGTGCGGCGCACCCCGTCGGGCTCCCGTCGGACGTCGAAGCCGCCGACCGTCGCCGTGCCGGCGTCGGCGCGGACGAGCGTCGAGAGGATGCGGACCATCGTGGTCTTGCCGGCGCCGTTGGGCCCCAGCAGCGCGTAGACGGTGCCGGCGGGCACGGTCAGGTCGATGCCCCGGAGCACGGCGTTGTCGGCGTACGACTTCGTCAGGCCGGCGACCTCGATCGCCGTGGTCGGGTTGCTCATGACAGGAGCGTGCGGGGTTGACGCTGCGTCAAGGTCAAGCCTGATCCGCCCACGCTGCCGGACGCCGGTCGACGGACGCCGGTCGACGGACGCCGGTCGACGGGCGCCGGCGGCCCCCGGTCTACTGGTGGCATGCCCACCCACAGCAGCCCGCGCACCGAGCCGGAGCTCACCTCCGACTGCTCCCGGTGCGCCGGTCTGTGCTGCACGGCGCTGCCGTTCTCGCGGGCCGGCGGCTTCGGCCTCGACAAGGCGCAGGACGAGCCCTGCCGGCACCTGGTCGTGGGCTTCGGGTGCGGGATCCACGACGACCTGACCCGCCGGGGGTTCCCCTCCTGCGCCGTCTTCGAGTGCTTCGGCGCCGGCCAGCAGGTCGTCCAGCGGACCTACTCCGGCCAGGACTGGCGCGGCCGTCCCGATCTCGCCGCCGAGATGTTCGCGGTCTTCCGGGTGACCCGCCACCTGCACGAGATGCTGGCACTGCTGGCCCTCACCGGCGACCCCGAACCGCTCGCCGGGCAGCTGGTCCGGATCGTCGAGGCCGCGCCAACGGAGATCCTGGCCACCGATGTCGACGGCTGGCGGCAGCGGGTGGGAGCACGCCTGCGTGCCGTCAGCCGGGAGCGGCGGGGGCCGGGTCCCGACCACGCCGGGGCCGACCTGATGGGGCGCGACCTCCGCGCCCACGACCTGTCCCGTGCGGATCTCCGCGGGGCGCTGCTCGTGGGCGCGGACCTGCGCGGCACCCGGCTCGGGCTGGCAGACCTGCTGGGCGCGGACCTGCGGGACGCCCAGGTCGGTGGCACCGACCTGAGCACGACGCTGTTCCTCACCCAGCCGCAGGTCAACGCGGCGCGCGGTGACCCGGCGACGGTGCTGCCCGCGTCACTCGGTCGTCCGCGGCACTGGCTCCGCTGAGCTCGGCGGCCGCGGTCCGGCCGCGTGGATGCCATCGGTGAGCGGCCGGGCATCGGCGTGGGGCCCGACTCGCCCCTAGGGTGGACCGGTGACCGGGGCCGCTGCGCACGCGCTCTGGTGGGCCGCTCCGGCCAGGCTGCTGCGGGCCCCTGGGTGGTTCGGGCTGATGGTGGTCGCGGCGACGCTGCTGGTCGCCTCGGTGGTCGCTCCGCCGTTGTTCGCCTCCACCGCCCGCGCGACCGCGCTCGAGAGCGCGCTCGACGCCACCGCGAGCAACCCCTACGGCCCCGAGTCCGGCGACCTGCGGGTCGCCTGGAACGCCGTCCTGACCCCCGAGGCGGACGCCGGTGTGCTGGACCGGCTGGACGCGCTCACCGCCTATGGGCCGCCGGTGCTCGGCGCCGCGGGCACGGCCCAGACCCCTTCGGTGCAGCCGGTCGCCGTCGCAGGGGACCAGCAGGAGGTGTCGGTCCTCTGGTACCGCGACGGGGCCGTCCAGGCGCTGGCCGACGACCTCGGCGGGGACCCCGAAGCCGACGGCGTCTGGCTCGCCGCCGACGTCGCCGATCGACTTGGCCTCGCGGTCGGGGACCGGGTGCGGATCGGGCTGTTCGCGATGTTGTCGGAGAGCCGGACGCTGGCGCCCACGGTGCTCCTCGGCACCTACGAGACGGCTCCGGGTTCGTCGCTCCCCGAGCAGCTCGCCGGGCTACCCGACGCCGACCGGTGGTACCTGCCGACCTATCCGGACCGCCCGGGGCTCGAGACGCCCCTGGCGATCGCGGCCCGCCCCACCTTCGACCGGCTGGTCCTCGAGGTCGGCGAGGCGCCGCTGTTCACCGCCGACCTGCGGCTCGACCCCGACGTCACCCCGGACTCGGCGTCCCGGGCGAGCGACGAGATCGCCGCCTTCGGCAAGGACGCCTACGACCAGTCCACCCTGCTCTCCACCCAGCTCAGGTCCGGCGAGCCGGATGCCGCGGAGGTGTCGCTGTCGCCCGGCCTGCCGCAGCTCGTCGAGGACGCCGACACCACGGCGACCTCCGCGCGCGGCCAGGTGCGGCCCTACGCCATCGGTGGCCAGGCGCTCGCCGCGCTCCTCCTGGTCGCCGCGTGGGTGGTGGTCGGGCTGAACCGCCGCCGGGAGCAGCTGCTCGGCTCGGGGGTCGGCCTCCGCCCCCTCGAGCTGGCGACCCTCGGGGCCCTGGAGGTGGCGCCGGTGTGCCTGCTGGCCTTCCCGGCGGGGGTGGGTCTCGCCGGTCTCGGCATCCTCACCGCGGGCCCGCCCGACGCCGCCGGGCTGACCATCTCCTCCGACGACCTGGTGCGCGGCGGCGTGGCCGGGCTGGCCGCCCTGCTCCTCGTCGCCGGCACCGCGGCCGCGACCGCGCTCGCGACCGACCGGCTGGGGCAGCTCTCCCGGCTCGGCCGGCGGCGACGCTCCCTTCCGTGGGGGATGGCGCTGCTCGCCGGGACCGCCGTCGTGACCGGCAGCGTGGTCACCCTCGACACCGAGGACCGCAGCGGGTCGCCCCTCACCATGCTGTTCCCCCTGCTGGTCGCCGCCACCGTCGCGCTGCTCGTCGCCCGCGGCACGGGCTGGCTCCGAGGACGGCTCCGTCTGCCTTCCCGGCCGGGCAGCCCCCGGTGGCTGGCCGGGCGGCGGACCGGCCCGGTCGTCCGCGAGGTCACCGGGCTCACCGCCGTCGTCGCCCTGGCCCTGGGGCTGTTCGGCTACACGCTGACCGTCAGCCGTGGCGTGGACCAGGGTGTGGCGGACAAGACCGCCGCGCTGGTCGGAGCCCGCACGACGTACGCCGTCGCCGACGACCTCCGGGGCAGCGAGCGCTCCGTGAGCACGCCCCCCGTCGACGGCACCACCGTCGTCTGGGGGCGTGGGGTGTCGCTGCCGCCCACGTTCGGGGAGGGCCCGCTCATGGCGATCGACACCCGAACCTTCGCCGGCGTGGCGGACTGGGGCGCCTCCGGGGAGCTCGATCCGGCCCGGGCGCTGCTGCCCCGGCTCGACGTCGAGACCCGCGGCATCCCGGTCATCCTGGCCGGCGACACCGACCTCGCCGTCGGCGACGAGGCCACGATGGACTTCAGCTCGGAGTTCTCGGTGCCGATCAAGGTCATCGGGGTCGTCGACGCCTTCCCGGGCTCCGAGGCCAGCAACGGGACGGTCACCGTCGTGGCCAGCCGCCGGATGCTGTTCCCGCTGCTGCCGCCGACCGTCGACCCCCAGCTCCCCGGGGCGTCGGCCACCGACGCCGGGGCGTTCGCCTCGCTGGTGTGGAGCAACGACCCACCCGCCACGCTGCGGGCCGCGTTCGAGCGGGCCGGACTGGCGACTGACGGCGAGGTGCGGACCTCCGAGCAGGCCCGGATCGTCAATGAGCTGGTGGCCTCGACGTGGGTGGCGTCGTACGTCCTGGCACTGGGTGGGGTGGTCCTGGTCCTCGCCCTGGGCGCGGGCATCGTGCTGGTGCTGCGGCTCGCCGCCCGCGACACCGTCTCCGACGTGGTGCTGCGGCGGATGGGCTACGACGCGGGCCAGCTCGCCCGGGCCCGCGCCTGGGAGGTCGGCTACGCCGCGGCGACCGCGATCGTGGCGGCGGCCCTGGCCACCGCAGTGCTCGTCCTCGCGCCGAGCAGCATCGACGCGCTCGCCGGCATCCCACCCGTGTCCCGGCCCCGACCCGGCGTCCCGGAGGTGCTCGCCCTGTTCGGGACGGTCGGGCTCCTGGTGCTCCTGGCCCTCCTGTCCGGGACCGCGCTGGCCCGTCGGCGCCCGGCGGCGGAGGTGCTGCGTGCTGGTGGGTGAGCGGGACCCCGGGGCCGGGGCGGCGGTCAGCTGCGAGGACCTGGTCAAGGTCTTCAGGTCCGCGACCGGGGAGACGCACGCGCTGCGCGGCATCGGGCTCGAGCTGCTCAGCGGGGTGCTGACGGTCGTGGCCGGGCCCTCCGGCAGCGGCAAGAGCAGCCTGCTCGCCCTGCTGGGCGCCCGCGACCGGCCGAGTGCGGGCCGGCTGCACATCCTCGGCAGCGACGTGGGGCACGCCTCGGTCGGTGAGCTGCGGGGGCTGCGCCGGCGCCGGATCGGGTTCGTGCCGCAGCGGTCGTCGGACGGGGTGTTCCCCCACCTGCGCGCCCTCGACCAGCTGCGCCAGGTCGCGGCCTGGCGAGGGGCGGGTGACCCGCTCGAGGCGCTGGCCGCGGTCGGGCTGTCGCACCGGGAGGGCCACCGCCCCGGCACCCTGTCGGGGGGCGAGCAGCAGCGTCTCGCCGTCGCCCTCGCCCTGGTCGGCGGGCCAGCGCTGGTCGTGGCGGACGAGCCCACCGCCGAGCTCGACCACGCCAACGCCGACCTGGTCATGGACGCCCTGCTCGCCGCCGCCGCGGGCGGGAGCGCCGTCGTGATCAGCAGCCACGACGACCGGGTCACCCACCGGGCCGACCGGCTGCTCCGGCTGCGTCACGGGGTGCTGTCGACCGAGACCTCGGGCCGGCGTTCGGCCGCGGCGGTCATCGACGCCACCGGACGGCTCCAGCTGCCGCCGGAGCTGCTCGGGCTGTTCCCGGACCGGCGGGTGGTCGTGGAGGCCGACGGCGACGGCGTCCGGCTGCGGCGTCCGGAGGTGGGGCCGTGACCGGGCTGGAGGTGCGGGACGTCGGTCACGGCTACGACGCGGGCGACGGCCGGGTGGAGGTGCTCCACCACGTCAGCCTCGACGCCGCGCCCGGTGAGCTGGTGGCGCTCGCCGGACCGTCGGGGTCCGGCAAGACGACCGTGTGCCACCTCGCGGGCGGCTTCGAGTCGCCCGACCGCGGCACCGTCAGCGTCGCCGGCCGGCCCGCGGTCGACATCGCGGACTGGTCGGTCGTCGCAGTCGTGCCGCAGCAGCACGGGCTCCTGGCCGGCCTGTCGGTCGAGGACAACGTCTGCATCCCGGCCCACCGCGCGGGGGTCGACCCCGCGGCGGCGTACGGCGAGCTGGTCGAGGCGCTCGACCTGGCGGCCTTCGTCCACCGCGGCGTCCTGGAGACCTCGCTCGGCGAGCAGCAGCGCACCGCGATCGCCCGCGCGCTCGTCCTGGCGCCCACCCTGGCCGTGCTCGACGAGCCGACCGGGCACCAGGACGACGACCATGTCAGCGCCGTGGTGGCGGCGCTGGTGCGCGCGGCCCACACCGGGTCGGCACTGCTGGTCGCCACCCACGACGCCCGGGTCTGGGAGGTCGCGGACCGGGTGGTCCGGCTCGACGAGGGCCGGGTCGTCGCCGGTTGAGGAGGTCGAGCGGCTAGGGCGCCATGTCGACGAAGCGGGAGTAGTGGCCCTGGAAGGCGACCGTGATCTCGCGGGTGGGACCGTTGCGGTGCTTGGCCACGATCAGGTCGGCCTCGCCGGGCCGGGTCGACTCGCGCTCGTACATGTCCTCGCGGTGCAGGAGGACGACCATGTCGGCGTCCTGCTCCAGTGACCCGGATTCGCGTAGGTCGCTCAACATAGGTCGCTTGTCGGACCGCTGCTCAGGACCACGGTTGAGCTGGGAGAGCGCGATGATCGGGATCCCGAGCTCCTTGGCGAGGAGCTTGATCTGGCGGGAGAACTCCGAGACCTCGAGCTGGCGGGACTCGACCTTCTTGCCGGACGTCATCAGCTGCATGTAGTCGATGACCATCAGCCTCAGGTCGTGCCGCTGCTTCAGCCTCCGGGCCTTGGCCCGGATCTCCATCATCGTCATGTTCGGCGAGTCGTCGATGAACATCGGGGCGCTGGAGACCTCGCCCATCTTGCGGGCCAGCTTGGTCCAGTCGTCGTCGGACATGTTGCCGTTGCGGATGTGGTTGAGCGGCACCTTCGCCTCGGCGGAGAGCAGGCGCATCGTGATCTCCGAGCGCGTCATCTCCAGGCTGAAGAACGCGGTGGCCATGTTGGCCTGGATCGACGCCGCGCGGCACAGGTCCAGGGCGAACGTCGACTTCCCGGCACCGGGCCGGGCCGCGACGATGATCATCTGGCCCGCGTGCAGACCGTTGGTCAGCTCGTCCAGGTCGGCGAAGCCGGTGGGGACGCCGTAGAGGCCGGCCTCCCGGTTGCCGATCGCCTCGATCTCGTCGAGGACGC
>NZ_JAEMSS010000277.1 GCF_016462705.1 Nocardioides sp.
CCTGGAGCGCGAGCTCGCGGGTCGGGGCGACGATGAGCGCCTGCGGCTTGCCCTGGGGCATGTCGGCGTACGCCGGGTCCTTGGGCGTCACGCTGCGCTGGAGGACGGGGATGCCGAAGGCCAGGGTCTTGCCGGTGCCCGTGCGGGCCTGGCCGATCAGGTCGGTGCCGAGCAGGGCGACCGAGAGGGTCATCTCCTGGATGGCGAACGGGGTCACGATGCCGGCGCGCTCGAGGGCGTCGCAGATGTCGGGGAGGACGCCGAGCTCACGGAATGTGGTGGTCAGGGTCTTGTCGCTTTCGTATGTCGCCGGCCGCTGAGGTCGACGGGTGGTGTCGGTGTGAGTTCGCAAAGCGGCTGACTCACACCGGTTCACCCGGCGCGGCTGCCGCGCACATACCGGGCCGCGCGGAGCGCGCAGCCTCGTGACCGAGTCTATCGGTAGGTTGTGGGCGTGACCGCATCTGTGCCCGGCGAGCTGCCCGTCGTGTTCGAGGATCCGGTCTACCGGGACGCGGTGGTCGACCTGCTCGGAGCGATCGCGTACGGCGAGATCTCGGCGTTCGAGAGGCTCGCCGAGGACGGCAAGCTCGCGCCGACGCTGGAGGACAAGGTCGAGATCGCCGGCATGGCGACCGTGCAGTTCAGCCGGGTCGGCCCGCTCCACGACCGGATCCGGGCCCTCGGTGCCGACCCCTTCGCGGCGATGGCGCCGTTCCGCGAGGCGCTCGACCTCTTCCACGAGCACACGGCCCCGTCGGACTGGTACGAGAGCCTGGTCAAGGCGTTCGTGGGGGACGGGCTGGCCGACGACTTCTACCGCGAGATCGCCGCCTACCTCGACCCGGACACCCGCGACCTGGTCGTCGCCTCGGTCGACGACGCCGCGTCGTCGGCGTTCGTCGTCGACCGGGTCCGCGCCGCGATCGCCGCCGACCACCGGCTCGGCGGCCGGCTCGCGCTGTGGGGGCGCCGGCTGATGGGGGAGGCGCTCACCCAGGCCCAGCGGGTGGCCGCGGACCGGGACGCCCTGAGTGCCCTGCTCGCCGGCGGCGTCGACCGCCCGGGCCTCGACCTGGCCGCGATCGGCCGGATGTTCACCCGGCTCACCGACCGGCACGCGGAGCGGATGGCGGAGCTGGGGTTGTCGGCCTAGGAGCTAGGTCCGGTTGCCCTTCCGGCCCGCGCCGGAGGTCACGACCACCACCAGGATCGCGGCGACCGCGACCTGCCAGGCGTGCCGCCACCAGTCGATCCGGGCGGTGTTCTCCTGGAAGTCGAGGACGTCGACGTAGAGCCAGTTGCCCAGGAACACCCCGCCGATCCCGCACAGGATCGTCAGCCAGAGGGGGACCTGCCGGTCACCGGGCGCCAGGGACTTGCCCAGGAAGCCGATGACCGTGCCGCCGATCAGCGCCACCAGGATCGTGCCGACCATCGCCTACCTCCTGCCGGCTTGCTGCCCGGCTTCCTGCTCAGCTCCGGAAGCCGACCTGACCGGCGAGCGCGCCACCGATCTCGACGTAGGCGATGCGCGAGGCGGGGACGATGATCTTGCGTCCCTTGCTGTCGGTGAGGGCCAGGACGCCCTCGGAGCCGACCGCGTCGGAGACCATCTTCTCGACGGCCTCCGCCGTCTCGCTGGTGTCCACGACCAGCTCGCGCGGGGCGTGCTGGATGCCGATCTTGACCTCCACGGAGGTGCTCCTTCTGTTCAGGACTGGGTCAGGGGTGGATCTGGGGCTGGGTCAGGGCTACGAGCCGGGCTCGTCGGACAGGGGGTAGCCGGCGATGCCCCGCCATGCCAAGCCTGCCACCAGGGCGGCTGCGTCACCGCGGCTGATGCCCCCGGCCTCGGTGAGCCAGAACCGCGCGCTCACCTGGGCCATTCCCACCAGCGACACCGCCAGCAGCCGGGCGGCCTCGTCGGGGAGGCCGGTGTCCTCGTGGATGACCCGCGCCACGAGCGCGGCGGTCTCGGAGGTGACCCGCTCGACGTGCTCGCGGACGGCCGGCTCGTTGGTCAGGTCGGACTCGAAGACGAGCTTGAAGGCGCCGGTGTCGCTGGCGACGTAGTCGTAGAAGACGGTCATCGTCGCCTCGACCCGCTTCTTGTTGTCCTGCGTCGCCTCGAGCGCGGCCCGGGTGTTGGCGATGATCGTGTCGCAGGACGCGTCGAGCAAGGCGAGGTAGAGGTCGAGCTTGCCCGGGAAGTGCTGGTAGAGGACCGGCTTGGAGACGCCGGCCCGCTCGGCGATGTCGTCCATGGCCGCGGCGTGGTAGCCCTGCGCGACGAACACCTCGAGGGCGGAGTCCAGCAGCTGCGCGCGGCGCTCGCGGCGGGGCAGGCGGCCGCCCCGAGGGCGTGCCTCGTCGGTCCCCGAGTCGACGGAGTACTGCCCTGCGGTCACCTGCCGAACCCTACCCATAGGTAGTGGGAACATCGTGGGTAGCAGGGGCGTTGCCCCGAAGTTGCCTGACGTCCTTCGTGACGACCCCCCAGGACCCCAGCCGAGAGCCCAGCCAAGACCAGGAGATGCCGCACCGATGTCCTTCGCCCCGCTCGTGGAGCCCGCTGAGGAGCTCACCATCGACGAGGTACGGCGCTACAGCCGTCACCTGATCATCCCGGACGTCGGCATGTCCGGTCAGAAGCGGCTCAAGAACGCCAAGGTCCTCGTGATCGGGGCCGGCGGCCTCGGCAGCCCGGCGCTGCTCTACCTGGCCGCGGCCGGTGTCGGCACGCTCGGCATCGCCGAGTTCGACACCGTCGACGAGTCCAACCTGCAGCGGCAGGTCATCCACGGCGTCAGCGACATCGACAAGCCCAAGGGGCTGTCGGCCAAGGAGTCGATCGCCGAGATCAACCCCTACGTCGACGTGATCCTCCACGAGGAGCGTCTCGACAACGACAACGTGCTCCAGGTCTTCGAGGGCTACGACCTGATCGTCGACGGCACCGACAACTTCGCGACCCGCTACATGGTCAACGACGCGGCGTACTTCCTGAAGATCCCCTACGTGTGGGGCTCGATCTACCGGTTCGACGGCCAGGCGTCGGTCTTCTGGCCGCACGCCACCGACGAGAACGGCGAGAGCATCGGTGCGCCCTGCTACCGGTGCCTCTACCCCGAGCCCCCGCCGCCGGGCATGGTCCCGAGCTGCGCCGAGGGCGGCGTGCTCGGCGTGCTGTGCGCCAGCATCGGCTCGATCCAGGTCAACGAGGCGATCAAGGTGCTCACCGGCATCGGTGACCCCGCGGTCGGCAAGCTCGTCATCTACGACGCCCTCGAGCTGGAGTGGCGCAAGCTCAAGGTCCGCAAGGACCCCAGCTGCGCGCTGTGCGGCGACAACCCGACGGTCACCCAGCTGATCGACTACGACGCCTTCTGCGGCGCGATCTCCGACGAGGCCGCCGACGCCGCGGCCGGCTCGACCATCTCGGTGATCCAGCTCGAGCACATGCTCAAGGAGCGTGAGGAGGGCGCCCGCGACTTCGTCCTCGTCGACGTCCGCGAGCCCAACGAGTACGAGATCAACAAGATCCCCGGCTCGGTCCTCATCCCCAAGGGCGACTTCCTCAACGGCACCGCCCTGGAGAAGCTCCCCGGCGTCGACTCCGGCAAGCAGGTCGTCATGCACTGCAAGTCCGGCGTGCGCTCCGCGGAGACGCTGGCCATCGTCAAGAACGCCGGTTACTCCGACGCCGTCCACGTCGGCGGCGGCGTGGTGGCCTGGGTCAACCAGGTCGACCCCAGCCAGCCCTCCTACTAAGCCGAGTCGCCACTTCCTGACCACCGAGTTGCCACCTCGTCACCCCGAGGTGGCGACTGGTCGGTCCGGATCTGGCACCTCGGTG
>NZ_JAEMSS010000006.1 GCF_016462705.1 Nocardioides sp.
CCCCCGCCCGGTCCCCGTCGCCAGGCCGTCCGCGTCGCCGCTGGTCGTGCCAGGTCCTGACAAGGAGACCCACCTCGCGGTCATGAGCGGCTTCGAGCGCCGCGGGATGTGGGTCGTGCCGGAGCGGATGACCGTCGTCGCGTTCTGGGGCGGCGCCGAGCTCGACCTGCGGCAGGCCAGGTTCGCGGCGCAGGAGTGCGTCATCACGATCAACGCGGTCATGGGCGGCGCCCAGGTGATCGTGCCTCCGCACGTCAACGTGCGGATGGAGGGGACGGGGATCATGGGCGGCTACTCCGGCCCGTCGGGCCTCGTGGACCCGCAGCTGACGGCCGACTCTCCCACGGTCCGGATCCGCGGCGTCGCGATCATGGGCGGCGTCAACGTGGAGCGCAAGCACGGCTAGTCGGCAGCTGCACCGCTGAGTCGGCCCAGAAGCGGGTAACGGATCGTCAATCGATCCAAACGCGCCGAGCGGGAGTCCGGGGGGCAGGGGTGGACAGAACCAGTCGGCAACGACTAGATGTGATGGGCAGCACCTATCGGGAGGGGCGCCCATGACGAAGCCGCACGCTAGGACCACAGCTCGCCGAGCCGGGGCCCTGGCTGCCGCCCTGGTGGTGGGCGCCACGGGCCTGACCGCCTGCTCGGACGAGTCCGGCAAGCCCACCCTCAACTGGTACGTCAACCCCGATGGGGTGGACACGCTCACGGCGCTCGCCGAGTCGTGCAGCACCGACGACTACGACATCGAGATCCAGCTGTTGCCGTCAGGCGCGACCGACCAGCGCACCCAGCTCGCCCGCCGGCTCGCCGCCGAGGACTCCTCCACGGACCTCATGAGCCTCGACCCCGTCTTCGTCGCGGAGTTCGCCAACGCCGACTGGCTGGAGCGACTGCCGGACGAGGCGGCCAGCGCGGCGACCGACGACGACGTCCTCGAGGGCGCCGCCGAGACCGTCACCTGGGACGACGGGGTCTACGCCTTCCCGCAGTGGGCCAACACCCAGGTGCTCTGGTTCCGCAAGTCCCTCGCGGAGGCGGCCGGGCTCGACATGACGCAGCCGGTGACCTGGGAGCAGGTCATCGATGCCGCGGCTGACAACGGTGGCACCGTCGGGGTCCAGGCGAACAAGTACGAGGCCTACGTCGTGTGGATCAACGCGCTGATCCAGGGGGCCGGCGGCCAGGTCATCTCCGACAACGAGGCCGGCAAGGACGCCAAGATCGAGATCGACTCCGACGCCGGTCGCGAGGCGGCCGCCGTGATCGAGAAGCTGGCCGGGTCGGAGGCCGCGCAGGCGGACCTCACCACCTCCAACGAAGGCACCAGCCTGGGCCAGATGTTCGGAGGGCCCGGAGAGTTCATGGTCAACTGGACCTTCGTCTACCAGAACTACAAGGGCCTCATCGAGTCCGGTGACATCACCGAGGAGGAGTTCGCCGATCTCGGGTGGGCCCGCTACCCGGCCACCGTCGAGGGCGAGGAGTCGAAGCCGCCGATCGGCGGGATCGACATCGGCGTGGGCGCCTACTCCAAGCACCCCGACTTCGCGCTCGAGGCGGCCGCGTGCGTGACGTCGGCGGAGGCCCAGGTCGACCTGGCCGTCAACGAGGGGCTGATGCCGTCGCGCACCTCGGCCTACGAGTCGCCCGAGCTGGCGGAGGCCTATCCGGCCGACCTGCTGGACCTGTTCAGCCAGAGCGTGGACAGCGGCGGCCCGCGGCCCAAGAGCGCCTACTACGCCACCATCTCGGCGGCCATCCAGAGCGTGTGGCACGCCCCGACGTCGGTCGATCCGGACCAGACGCCCGAGGAGTCGGCGGCGTTCCTCCGCGAAGTTCTCGACGGGAAGGCACTGCTGTGACGACGACGGTGGTGGCACCACGGACCGAGCGGCAGCAGAAGCCCGAGGTCAGCGACCGGGCGAAGGCGGAGACCCGTCTGGGCCAGAAGCTGGTGGCTCCGGCCATCGTGCTCATGCTCGTGGTGACGGCGTTCCCCATGCTGCGCGCGCTCTACCTGTCGCTCTTCAACTACTCGCTGACCGCACCCGAGGACCGGGAGTTCGTCGGTCTGAGCAACTACGCGACGGCGCTGACCGACCCGCTGTTCTGGAAGACGACCGGTGTGACGGTGCTCTACATGCTGGTCACGGTGGGTGTGGAGCTGGTGATCGGGTTCGTGTTCGCGATGGTGATGCACCGCGTGATCTTCGCCCGCGGGGTGATCCGGACCTCGATCCTGATCCCCTACGGGATCATCACCGTGGTCTCCGGCTTCGCGTGGCAGTTCGCCTTCAGCTTCCAGAACGGCTTCGTCAACGGCTGGCTGCCGTTCCTCGACACCGACTTCAACTGGTTCGGGGACACCACCCCGGCGGTGATCGCGATCATGGTCTCGGAGATCTGGAAGACGACGCCGTTCATGTCCCTGCTGCTCCTCGCCGGCCTGGCGCAGGTGTCCGAGGACATGATCGAGGCGGCCAAGGTGGACGGCGCGACCTGGTGGCAACGCCTCTGGAAGGTGGTCCTGCCGAACATGCGGGCGGCCATCATGGTCGCGGTGCTGTTCAGGGCGCTGGACGCCTACCGGATCTTCGACAACATCTTCGTGATGACGGCCGGCGCCGTGAACACCGAGTCGATCTCGTTCCTGACCTACCGCCAGACCATCGAGCAGTTCCAGCTGGGGATCGGCTCAGCGCTCTCGGTGCTGCTGTTCCTGTCGGTGCTGGTCATCGCGTGGCTGATCGTCAAGTTGTTCAAGGTCGACCTGGCCTCGGCACGGCAGGAGGGCTGACATGCGCAAGGTCGGGACACTCATCGGGTGCGCGCTCATCCTCGTGTGGTGCCTGCTGCCGGTGGTGTGGATCATCTCGTTGTCGTTCAAGTCGCAGACGGCTATCACCAACGGCAGCCCGGGGTTCTTCCCGGCGTCCGGTGACAGCGCCGGGTGGCAGAACTACCAGGACGTCCTGGACAACGAGCAGTTCCGCAGGGCCATCTTCAACTCCATCGGAATCAGCCTCATCGCCACGCTGCTCTCGGTCGTCATCGCCACCCTGGCGGCCTACGCGATCGCGCGGCTCGAGTTCCAGGGCAAGCGGTTCGTGCTGACCACGGCGCTGGCCATCGCGATGTTCCCGGTCGTCTCGCTGGTGGGCCCGCTGTTCGACATGTGGCGGGCGTTCGGGCTCTACGACACCTGGCCGGGACTGATCATCCCGTACATGTCCTTCACGCTGCCGCTGGCGATCTGGACGCTGTCGGCGTTCTTCCGGGAGATCCCCTGGGAGATGGAGCAGGCGGCGCAGGTCGACGGAGCGACCTCGTGGCAGGCGTTCCGCAAGGTGATCGTCCCGCTGGCGGCGCCAGGGGTGTTCACCGCGGCGATCCTCACGTTCTTCTTCGCCTGGAACGACTTCGTCTTCGGCATCTCGCTGACCTCGACCGAGCGCGCCCGTCCGATCCCAGCCGCGCTGTCGTTCTTCGTCGGCTCCGACCCGTTCAACCGGCCCGCCTCGCTCCTGGCCGCGGGAGCGGTCGTGTCCACGATCCCGATCATCATCATCGTCCTGATTTTCCAGCGCAAGATCGTTGCCGGGCTGACCTCCGGCGCAGTGAAGGGTTGACCCATGGCTGCCATCGAGATGAAGAACATCGTCAAGAAGTACGGGGACGGCTTCCCGGCTGTCAACGACGTCAGCATCCACGTCGCGGACGGCGAGTTCGTGATCCTCGTCGGTCCGTCGGGGTGCGGGAAGTCGACCCTGCTGCGGATGATCGTCGGGCTGGAGGACATCACCGAGGGGGAGATGATCATCGGCGGCAAGGTCGTCAACGACCTCGCGCCGCGAGACCGCAACCTGGCGATGGTCTTCCAGAACTACGCCCTCTACCCGCACCTGAGCGTCTACGAGAACATCGCGTTCCCGCTCCGGCTGGCCAAGGTCGACGACAAGACGGTCGACGAGAAGGTCCGCGAGGCGTCCAAGACCCTCGAGCTCGACGAGCACCTCGAGCGCAAGCCGGGCAACCTCTCGGGTGGCCAGCGTCAGCGGGTCGCGATGGGCCGGGCGATCGTGCGCGACGCCGATGCCTTCCTCTTCGACGAGCCGCTGTCCAACCTGGACGCCAAGCTCCGTGGCCAGATGCGCAGCGAGATCGCGCGGCTGCAGAAGAAGCTGGGGATCACGACGGTCTACGTCACCCACGACCAGACCGAGGCGATGACCCTGGGCGACCGGGTCGCAGTGCTCAAGCGAGGCCTGCTCCAGCAGCTCGCCACGCCGCGCGAGCTCTACAACAACCCCGGCAACCTCTTCGTCGCCGGGTTCATCGGCTCGCCGCCCATGAACTTCCTGCCCGCGACGGTGGAGGGCACGACCGTGGAGCTGCCGTTCGGCAAGGTCGAGATCCCGGCGGACAAGGCGGAGAAGGCGGCGGGGAAGGGCCTGCTGATCGCCGGCATCCGGCCCGAGGCCTTCGAGGACGCCTCCGTGGTCGACACGAGCTCGTCCCGTACGGGCTCGACGTTCACGGCGACCGTCGACGTCGTCGAGTGGCTGGGCAACGAGGCCTACGCCTACATCCCCTTCGAGGCGCCGCCCGAGGTGCGCGAGCAGCTCGAGCAGCTCGAGCGTGACCTGGACGGCGAGACGCTGCGCACCCAGCTCGTCATCGGCCTGTCCGGCACCACCAAGATCGCCGAGGGTGACGAGGCCGAGATCTGGGTGGACACGTCCAAGATGCACCTCTTCGACCCGTCCACGGGGGAGAACCTCACGGTCGACCTGGACGACGCCGGCGAGATCCCCGCCAACGCCGCGAAGCAGCCCGCCACCGCCTGACCACGGTTCTACGCCCGGCGACCCGGCGGCGGCCCCGTGGTGCCCCGGCCGACGAGCCGGGTCTCGAGGATGACCTGCCGCGGCTGCCAGTTCTCTCCCGAGGCCTTCGCGCCCAGGGCCGCCAGCACCTGCTGGGCGGCCACCCGGCCCTGCTCCTGGACCGGTTGGGCCACCGTCGTGAGGTCGAAGAAGTCGGCCAGCTCGTGGTCGTCGACGCCGACGACGGAGAGATCCTCCGGAACGCGCAGCCCGAGGTCGCGGGCGGCGCGCAACACCCCGAACGCCATCTCGTCGGAGGCCGCGAACACCGCCGTCGGGCGGTCGGGCCGGTCGAGCAGTGACCGTCCCGCAGCCGTGCCGCCGGCGATCGTGAAGCTGCCGTCGCGCTCGAGGGTGGGGTCGGGAGTCAGCCCGGCATCCAGCAACGTGTCGCGGAAGCCGGACAGCCGGTCGGCCGGGGCGGAGAAGTCCAGGACACCCTCGGTCGCCCCGCCGACGTAGGCGACCCGCTGGTGGCCGAGGTCGATCAGGTGCTGGATCGCGGACCGGGCCGCGGCCCGGTCGTCGATCCGGACGGTCGCCCAGCCGGGCACGTCCGCACCGACGAAGGTCACCGGCCGGGCCAACCGGTCGAGGCGGGCCAGCTCATCGGTGGTCGGCCGCAGGCTCAGCACCAGCACGGCGTCCACGCGCTTGGTGAGCAGGTCCGTGTCGAAGACCCGGTGCCTGGCCGCGGTCGACCCGGCGAGGTTGTAGAGGAGCAGGTCGTAGTCGCGGCCGCTCAACACCTCCTCGGCGCCGTGGACGACCGAGGAGAAGAACCACCTGGTCACGTAGGGGACGACGACGGCGACGGTCCGGGTCTGGCCGCTGGCCAGCCGTACGGCGGTGGGGGAGGGCGCGTAGCCCAGTCGGAGCGCGGCCTCCAGGACGATGGCACGTGTCTCCTCGGTGACGCCGGGGAGCCCACGGAGGGCGCGCGAGACGGTGGCCGTGGACATCTCGACCTCGCGGGCGACGTCCTTGATCCCGGTCATCGTCGGCACTCACTACGGTGATCCGTATGCCACGTCATCTTCCCGGTCCGTCCACACTCGCCTTCGGGGTCGCGACCGCGGCCTACCAGATCGAAGGGGCGACTCAGGAGGACGGCCGCGGCCCCTCGATCTGGGACACCTTCGCCGCTAGGCCGGGGACGGTCCGCGACGGCAAGGACGGGTCGGTGGCCTGCGACTCGTACCACCGGTTCGACGAGGACCTGGACCTGGTGTCGGGGCTCGGGGTGGACTGGTACCGCTTCTCGATCGCCTGGCCGCGCGTCCTCCCCGAGGGCGCCGGCCAAGTGGAGCCCCGCGGACTCGACTACTACGACCGGCTCGTCGACGCCAGCCTGGCCCGGGGGCTGTCGCCCATGGCGACCCTCTACCACTGGGACCTGCCACAGGCGCTCGAGGATCGCGACGGCTGGCTCAACCGGGACACGGCCGAGGCGTTCGCCGACTACGCCATGGTCGTCCACGAACGGCTCGGCGACCGCGTCCAGGTGTGGTCCACGCACAACGAGCCGTGGTGCGCGGCCTACCTCGGCTACGCCGCGGGTGTGCACGCCCCCGGCCGCAAGGAAGGTGGCGCCGGGCACCGCGCCGCCCACCACCTCCTGCTCGGCCACGGCCTCGCGGCCGGCCGACTGCACGAGGCCGGGGTCGAGGACCTGGGCATCGTGCTCAACCTGGCGCCGTTCTGGCCGGAGACGCCGGAGGCGGAGGAGGTGACCGACGGCATCGACGCGATCCGCAACCGGGTCTGGCTGGGCCCCTTGGTCGACGGCGCCTACGACGACGGGCTCCTGGCGGTCGCCCCCGAGCTCGCCGACCCACAGCTCGTCCGCGACGGTGACCTCGAGATGATCCGCGGGTCGGCCGACTGGCTGGGGATCAACTACTACACGCCGTTCCACACGACGTTGGCGGATCCCTCGGTCGCGCGCCACCCCGAGCTCGACGCCTATCCGGGGGCCGGCGCCGTCTCGTTCGTGGTCCGCGAGCCGCGCACCGACATCGGGTGGGAGGTCGACGCGAACGGTCTGGAGGAGCTGTTGGTCGACACCCACCGGCGTACCGGGCTGCCGCTCCTCGTGACCGAGAACGGTGCCGCCTACCCCGACGACCGCACCGTCGACGGGACCGTCGACGACCAGGACCGGATCGGCTACCTCCGTGACCACATCGCCGCGACCGACCGGGCGCGGGCCGCCGGTGCCGACGTCCGCGCCTACGTCGTCTGGACGCTGCTGGACAACTTCGAGTGGGCCGAGGGCTACACCAAGACCTTCGGCGTCGTCCATGTCGATGCCGAGGACCAGACGCGTACCCCGAAGGCTTCCTACCGCTGGCTCGTCGATCATCTCGCCGCCCGGTAGGTCCCGCGCAGCACGGTCCTAGCCCTTGACGCTTCCGGCCAGCAGCCCACGGACGAAGTAGCGCTGCAGGGACAGGAAGACGACCAGCGGGACGACCAAGGAGACGAAGGCGCCGGCCGACAGCAGGTGCCAGTCCTGGCCGCGAGTGCCCGACAGCTCCGCCAGCCGGACCGTCAGCGGTGACACGTCGAGGCTGCCGCCACCGAAGACCAGGGCCACGAGCAGGTCGTTCCACACCCACAGGAACTGGAAGATGCCGAACGCCGCGATGGCGGGCGTCATCAGCGGCAGCATGATCCTGGAGAAGATCTGCACGTGTCCGGCCCCGTCCACGCGGGCGGACTCGATCAGCTCCCCCGGGATCTGGGACATGAAGTTGTGCAGCAGGTAGATCGCCAGGGGCAGGGCGAAGATCGAGTGCGACAGCCAGATCGTGTAGAACCCACCGCCCGGTGCGTCGCCGCCGGCGAGCGGCTGCAGGTTGAACGGCGGCTGCACGTAGAGCTTCAGCAGCGGGATCATCGTCACCTGGATCGGCACGATCTGGAGCGCGAAGACAGCCACGAACAGGAAGTCCCGCCCGGGGAACTTGATCCAGGCGAACGCGTAGGCCGCCAGCACCGCCAGGCAGATCGGGATGATCACCGACGGGATGGTGATCACGATCGAGTTGACGAAGTAGGTCGCCAGGTCGGTGTCGGTGCCGTTGAGCACCTGGTCGTAGTTGTCCCACGTGAAGCTGGGGTCGGTGAAGATGTTCCACCACCCGTTGCTCTTGACGTCGTCCTCGGGCCGGAACGACGAGATGAGCAGGCCCGCCGTGGGCACCGTCCAGAGGACGGCGATGACCACCGCGAACAGCGACGCCCACGGCGAGCTGAGCTTCTGCCGGGCCTGCGAGGACGCCGTCTGCTTGGCGACGACGTGCTCGACCGGGAGGTCTGTGGCGGCGGTCATCGGGCCTCCAGCTTTCGCATCTGACGGACGTTGTAGATGACGATGGGCATCACGAGCACGAAGATGAGCACGGCCAGGGCAGCACCGAGTCCCGCGTTGTTGGAGCGGAAGCTCTGCACGTAGAACTCGTAGGCCAGGACGCTCGTGTCGAAGTTGCCGCCCGTCGCGGTGCGGACGATGTCGAAGACCTTCAGCGTGGTGATGCTGATGGTGGTCACCACGACGATCAGCGACGGTCTGATGCTCGGCACCGTGATGTAGCGGAACATCCGCAGCCCGCCGACCCCGTCCAGCTTGGCGGCCTCGACGATGTCCTCGGGGATCGCCTTGATGGAGGCCGAGAGGATCGTCATCGCGAAGCCGGCCTGGACCCAGATCATGATCACGATCAGGAACAGGTTGTTCCACGGCTCGGTGAGCAGGAACTGGTAGGTGTCGAACCCCAGGGACTTGAGGACCTGGTTGGCCAGCCCGATCTGGGAGTTCTCCGCGTCGCGGTAGTCGTAGACGAACTTCCAGATGATCGACGCGCCCACCAGCGAGATCGCCATCGGCAGGAAGATCAGGCCCTTGGCGAACTTCTCGAACCTGGACCGGTCGACCAGGACCGCGTAGACCAGGCCGACGAACGTGGACACGATCGGGACGAGAGCCACCCACAGCGCGGTGTTGCGGAGCACCTTGATCTGCTCGGAGTTGGTGAACACGGTCTGGTAGTTGTCGAAGCCGACGAACCCGCTGCTCGTGTTGTCGCGGAAGGACTGGTAGATCGTGTTGATCGCCGGGTAGAGCAGCCCGAGCGCGATCAGCGCGATGGCGGGCAGCACGAAGGCGACGAACTGGAGCCGCTCGCCGTTGCGCGACCGGAACCGCGAGGTGAGCAGCAGGATCAGGGCGACGACCCCGAAGAAGACGGCGATGCAGATCAGGAGCTGGACGAACTTCTCACCCGTGGACATGTGGCACTCCCATCGGACGCTGACAGATGGTGGCAGGCGGTGGCACGCCGGGACATGGATCCCGAGGGGCCCCGGCCGGTCGACGACCGGCCGGGGCCCGGGTCAGGCTGCGATCAGGAGGAGGGCCAGGAGTCCTCGATCTGGCTGAGGACGGTCTCGCTGTCCTCGCCGGTGATCCAGGCGGTCATCCCCTTCCAGAAGGAGTTGGCGCCCACCTCGCCCGGCATCTGGTCCGAACCGTCGAAGCGGAAGACCGCCTCGGGGTCCTGCAGGATCTCACCGGACAGCTGGTCGATCGGGCTGACCAGGTTGGCGACGTCGAGACCCGTGTTGGCGCTGACCCAGCCGCCGGCCGGCGTGTTCTTGGCCTTCTCGTTGGCCCACACGTCGGTCGAGAGGTAGGTCTGCAGCGCCGCGACCTCGGGTGCGTCGGAGAACGCGGTGGTGAACTCGCCGCCACCCAGGACCGGGCGACCGAACTCGTCGCTCACGGTCGGCAGGTAGAACGCGAACGCGTCGCCGTCCTCGGCCACGACGGTGCCCTCCGGCCAGTTCGCGGCGTAGAAGCCGGCCTGCCGGTGCATCGCGCACTTGCCGTCCAGGATCGGCAGGCCGCCGTCCTGGAACGCCGTCGTCGCGATCGACTTGACGTCGCCGATGCCGCCGTTGACGTACTCGTCGTTCTTGAGGATCTCGCCGACCTGGTCGAGACCCTCGACGACCTGCGGGTCGTTGAACGGGATCTCGTGGTTGACCCAGTCGTCGTAGGCGTCCGGGCCGGCCGTGCGCAGCAGCACGTCCTCGAGCCAGTCGGTGGCCGGCCAGCCGGTCGCCTCACCGGACTCGATGCCGGCGCACCACGGCTTGATGCCGGCGGCCGCGATCGTGTCGGAGAGCGCGATCATGTCGTCCCAGGTCTCGGGGACGGTCCAGCCGTTCTCGCTGAACATCGTGGGCGAGTACCAGACGAACGACTTCACGTTCGCACCGAGCGGGGCGGCGTAGAGGGTGTCGTCCACGCTGCCGTAGGCACGCCAGTCCTCGCCGAAGAACTCGTCGACGTTGTCCGAGACCGTGTCGGGAGCCTCGACCACCTTGCCGGTCGCGACGAGGGTCTTGAGCAGGCCGGGCTGGGGGACGAACGCGATGTCCGGCGGGTTGCCCGCCTGGACGCGCACGGGCAGCTGGGCCTCGAACTCCTTGGAGCCCTCGTACTTGACCTCGGCGCCGGTGCAGGTCGTGAACAGCTTGTAGGAGTCGATCTGCGGCTTGTCCTCCGGCGCGACGATGGAGGTGTAGACGCCCACCTCGCGACCCGAGAGGTCTCCGAACTCGGCCAGCTGCTCGAGGTCTTCGCACTCGGCCTTGTCCTCGCCGGGCCACGTGCCTCCGGCGGCCTCGCCGCCCTCGTCGTCGTCGGCGCAGCCGGCCAGGACCAGTCCCGCGCTCACTGCCGCGGCGACCAGGGCCATCCGGCGCCTGTTGCGTAATGCCATGCCAGGTCCTCTCTAGGTTTCAGCAAGGTTTCCAGGACCGATGAAAACGTTTACATGGACTGTGGTCAATGAATGCCCGCATCACGATCTGGTAACGCAGGTCACAGTGTTCGGGTCGCGGACGTTTGCAGCGCCACCCCGTTCCGCCGGTGCCGGACCTATGCGTAGGGTGACCCGCGTCACTTCACAACGGATCGTCCGGCACGTTCCTGCCGGTGAAGGGAGCACATCAACATGGCCACAGTGACGTTCGAGAAGGCACAGCGCTGGTATCCGGGGTCGGACAAGCCCGCGGTGCCCGGCATCGACCTCGAGATCGGCGACGGGGAGTTCATGGTCCTCGTCGGTCCCTCGGGGTGCGGCAAGTCGACCACGCTCAGGATGCTCGCGGGGCTGGAGGAGGTGAACTCCGGCAAGGTCTTCATCGGCGACCGGGACGTGACCGACCTCCCGCCGAAGGACCGCGACATCGCGATGGTCTTCCAGAACTACGCGCTCTACCCGCACATGTCCGTGGCCGACAACATGGCCTTCGCGCTCAAGATGGCCAAGGTCCCCGAGAGCGAGCGCAAGAAGCGGGTCGCCGACGCGGCCAAGATCCTCGGCCTGACCGAGTACCTCGACCGCAAGCCCAAGGCGCTGTCCGGGGGTCAGCGGCAGCGCGTCGCCATGGGTCGCGCCATCGTCCGGTCGCCTCAGGTGTTCTGCATGGACGAGCCGCTCTCCAACCTGGACGCCAAGATGCGGGTGGCGACCCGCACCGACATCGCCAAGCTCCAGGCCGACCTCGGCGTCACCACCGTCTACGTCACCCACGACCAGATCGAGGCGATGACGATGGGCGACCGGGTGGCGGTCATGAAGGACGGCGTCCTGCAGCAGGTCGACAGCCCGCTGCGCCTCTACGACCGGCCCGTCAACCTGTTCGTCGCCGGGTTCATCGGCTCACCGCAGATGAACCTGCTGGAGGCGACCTCCAAGGACGGGAAGGCGCAGATCGGCGGCTACCTGGTGCCCGTCGACCCCGCGGCGTCCCAGCAGCTGGGACAGCACCACCGGATCACCGTCGGCGTCCGTCCGGAGGCGTGGCGGCTCGTGTCCGCGAACGAGGGCGGCCTGCCGGTGGCGGTGACCGTGGTCGAGGAGCTCGGCGCGGACAGCTATGTCTACGGCACCTGCGACGTCGAGGGCACACCGTCCAACGTGATCGTCCGGCTCAGCGGCCGGGACACGGCGTCGAAGGGCGACACGATCTACGTGACGACCGACCCGGGCAACGTGCACGTGTTCGACACCGAGACGGGCGAGCGACTGTCGGAGTGATCGACTGATCGACCGAAGTGTGGTGTCGCCGAGTCGGCGGTACTGCGGCCCCGGGCCGAAGGCCCCACTGCTGCCGTAGCGCCGACTCGGCGCACGCGGCACCCCGCTGCGCCTGGCTGGGGACGCAGCCCACACGTGCATCAGGCCCGGTCCGCGTTCCTCCGGATCGCGCTCGCGAACGTGTCGAAGAGGTCCGGGGGCAGGTCGTGCCCCATGCCGTCGATGAGCAGCAGCTCGGCGCCGGGGATCGCGGCCGCGGTGGCGCGCCCGCCGGAGACGTGCACCATCTTGTCGGCGAGCCCGTGCACGACCAGGGTGGGCATCCGCAGCGCCCGGAGCCGGGGTCCGCGGTTGGGCTGGGTGACGACCGCCAGCATGTGGCGCAGGGTGCCGCTGCCGCTGATGCCGCGGTCCCAGGTCTCGGCGGCCCGGGCGCGCACCTTCTCCTCGCTCTGCGGGTAGCCGGGAGAGCCGATCCGGTTCCAGACGACCACCGTGGAGTCGAGGTAGTCCTGGCGTGTGCCTCGCTTCGCCAGCAGGTTGGGGAAGAGGCTGGGGTGCTGCCAGCCGACGGTGCGGCGGCCGGTCGTGGACATGATGCTGGTCAGCGACCGCACCCGGCCCGGCTGCACGATGGCCATCGTCTGGGCGATCATCCCGCCCATCGACACGCCGACCACGTGGGCGGACTCGAGCCCGAGGTGGTCCAGCAGCCCGAACGCGTCGTCGGACAGCGCGTCCAGCGTGTAGGGGACCTTGACCCGGCGGCCGGCGAACGCGCTCACCAGCATCGCCCGGGTCACCCGCCCCCGGCCCCGGCTGGAGCGACCGGTGTCCCGGTTGTCGTAGCGCACGACGTAGAAGCCGCGCTCGGCGAGCATGGTGCAGAGCTCGGTGTCCCACCAGTTCATGGGGCCGCCCAGGCCCATGACGAGCAGCAACGGGTCGTCGTCGGGGTCGCCGAACGTCTGGTAGCAGAGCTCGATGCCGTCGCCCACCGGGGCGAACAGCTCGTCGGAGACCGCCACGGTGGCCGGAGAGCCATGGATCGACTGGTCCATACCCGTAGTCAACCGCAGGGATGGATGTCCCACGCTCCCGGGTTACCTCCCCTTAACCTGCTGGACGGGGAAGGAGGTCGTATGGACGACCAGCTGGAGGGTTCGACGCTCGGTTCCTTCCTCCTGCCCCACGGTTTCCGCAGACCCGCGGTCCGCGCCGTGATCCGGGAGGGCCGGGTCGTGGCCGAGGCCGGCCGGTACGCCCTGGCGGCGCGCGCCGAGCGCCGCCACGGCCGCGAGTCGTCGTACCTCCAGCGCGCCAGCGTCCGTCAAGGGCCCCGTGGCGGCGACCCGGTGCTGCTGGTGCCGGGCTTCATGGCCGGTGACTACACGCTCGCCGCGATGGCGAGGAGCCTGCGCCGGCGCGGCTACCGGACCTACCGCTCGCACATCGCCGCCAACGTGGGCTGCACGCTCGACGCGGCTGCCGCTCTCGAGGCCCGGATCGAGGCGATCGCCATCCGGCGCGGGACCCGGGTCAGCATCGTCGGGCACAGCCTCGGCGGCATGCTCGCTCGCGGACTCGCCGTACGGCGCCCGGACCTGGTCGCGGGGATCGTCACCATGGGCAGCCCGATGCTGGCCCCCGGTGCCCATCACGTCGGCCTGACGGCCGGCGTGGAGGCGTTGGTGCGGCTGAGCCGGGCGGGACTCCCCGGGCTGATGTCGGCGGAGTGCGTCGCGGGCGCCTGCGCGCGGCAGAGCTTCGAGGAGAGCCGGGAGCCGATGCCCACGGAGGTGGCCTTCACCGCCGTCTACTCCAAGCGCGACGGCATCGTCGACTGGCGGGCCTGTGTAGACCCCGAGGCCCGGGCGGTCGAGGTGACGGCGTCGCACGTCGGGATGGCCCTCGACCCGGCGGTCATCGACCAGGTCAGCCGGGCGCTCGCCCTCCAGGACGGCCGCGGGTCCGCGTACCGGCCGGGGAGAGGCTCAGCTCTCGAAGTCGACAGCGGCGAAAGCGCGTAGCTTCGAGAGCTGGTGCTCGGAGCGGATCGACCGGATGGTGCCGCTGCGCGACCGCATGACCAGCGAGTCGGTGGTGCAGCCTCCGGGCCGGTAGCGCACGCCGTGCATGAGGTCGCCGTCGGTGATCCCGGTCGCCACGAAGAAGCAGTCGTCGCCGGTGACCAGCTGGTCGGTCGTGAGCACGGCGTCGGGGCTCAGGTCGTGGCCCGCGTCCAGGGCGCGCTGCCGCTCCTCGTCGTCGGTCGGCCACAGCTGGCCCTGGATGACGCCGTCCATGCACTTCATCGCGCAGGCCGCGATGATCCCCTCGGGGGTCCCGCCGATGCCGAGGAGGAGGTCGACGCCGCTCCCGGGCCGAGCTGCCGAGATGGCGCCCGCGACGTCGCCGTCGACGATGAACTTGATCCGCGCTCCGGTGGCCCGGATCTCGTCGACCAGTCCCTGGTGCCGGGGGCGGTCCAGCAGGACGACCGTCACGTCGGAGGGCTTGGTGCCCTTCGCCTTGGCCACCTGGTGGATGTTCTCGGCCACGGGGTAGCGGATGTCCACGACGTCGGCGGCCTCGGGGCCGGTGACCAGCTTGCGCATGTAGAAGACGGCCGAGGGGTCGTACATCGAGCCGCGCGGTGACACCGCGAGCACGGCGACGGCGTTGCTCATCCCCTTGGCGGTCAGGGTCGTGCCGTCGATCGGGTCGACCGCGACGTCGCACTCTGGACCGGTGCCGTCGCCGACCTGCTCGCCGTTGTAGAGCATCGGGGCGTTGTCCTTCTCGCCCTCGCCGATCACGACGGTGCCGTTCATCCCGATCGTCGAGATCATGACCCGCATCGCGTTGACCGCGACCGCGTCGGCGCCGTTCTTGTCGCCCCTGCCCACCCAGCGGGCCGCGGCCATGGCCGCCGCCTCGGTCACCCGTACCAGCTCGAGAGCGAGGTTGCGGTCCGGCGACGCCGCCGCGACAGCCAGGTCGGGTGCGAGGGGCGGGGGTGGGGATCCGCTCTCGGTCATGCCCCAACCCTAGTGCCCCACCTCCTGCAGTGATCTCGCCCCGAGGGCTGAAAGGATGGGTCGCGTGAGTGAACTCGAGGACGAGAGCCCGCGCGAGGAGCCGTCCCGCTACAGCCGGACCACCAACGGCTTGCTCGCGTCCCTGATCGTCACGGTCCTCGCGGTCGGGGCGTTCGTCGTGTTCCGCGAGGCGTTCCGCGACCAGCCCGTGGTCACGCGCGACGCCGTCGACTACCTCGGCACCGTCGAGGACGCGCAGGCGGGCGGGGTGGAGCTCGTCTACCCGAAGAACCTGCCCGACGGCTGGATCGCCACCAGCATCGACTTCGTGCCCGGCGAGCGTCCGGCCTGGGGGATCGGCATGCTCACCGCGGACGGCCGGTACGTCGGTCTGCGGCAGGAGGACGCCGATGTCGACGAGCTCGTCGCCAGCTACGTCGACGAGAACGCCGAGCCCGGCGACGAGAGCGGTGTCGAGAGCGGCCTCACCGCCGGACCCTGGCAGACCTGGGCCGACACCGGCGGGGACCTCGCGTACTCCACGACGCTCACCGGCGGACAGGCCAGCACGATGGGGGAGACCCTGCTGGTCTACGGCTCCGCCAGCCGCGACGACCAGGAGCAGCTGATCGGGCTGCTCACGACCGCCGAGATCGATTGAATACCCTCGTGAGCTTCGGCCCCAGGCCATGACGACGCTCGCTGCGCTCGCCGGCTCCGCCGTCGCCACGGCCGCGGGGCCGATCACGACGCGCGCGCGCTTCGCGCGCAACGCTCGCCTCGGTCGCCTCGCTCCCTCGCTCGCAACGGCGACCTGGCTCGCCTCGCGCAGTCGCGGCGGGAGTCAGTCTTCGTCGTCGTTGCCCTGAGCGGCGTCCAGCCGCTTCCGGACCCCGTCGAGCCACTGCTGGCAGACCGTCGCCAGGTGCTCGCCGCGCTCCCACAGCGCCAGCGACTCCTCCAGCGTGATGCCGCCGGCCTCGAGCCGCCGCACGGTCTCGACCAGCTCCTCCCGGGCCGTCTCGTAGGAGAGACCCTCGCCGTCGGTCTCGGTCGTCTTGTCAGCCATCGCTCTCCTCGAGCAGCTCGGTGCGGGTCGTGCCGGTGGTGACCGCGTGGACGCGTCCGTCGGCCACGCGCACGCTGATCGACGCTTCGGGCGGGACGCCCGCGACCGACGTGACCACGTGCCCGTCGGCGTCCTCGAGCACGGCGTAACCACGTTGGAGGGTGGCGAGCGGCGACAGCGCGCGGGCCCGGGCGCGCTGGTGCGCGACGTCGTCCTGCGCCCGGTCCAGCCGGTGGCCGAGCGTGCGTCGCGCCCGGCCGACCAGGTCGCGCACCTCCTCGGCACGCTCGTCGAGCAGGACCCGCGGGTCGCCCAGAACCGGTCGCGAGCGCAGGGCGTCGAGACCGGCCTGCTCGCGCGCCAGCCAGCCACCGAGCGTGTGCCGCAGCCGATGCCGGGCCGCATCGACCAGGCGCAGCTCCTCGGCGACGTCGGGGACGACGAGCTTGGCCGCGTCGGTCGGGGTCGACGCGCGGACGTCGGCGACCAGGTCGAGCAGCGGCTGGTCCTGCTCGTGGCCGATCGCGGAGACGACCGGGGTGCGGAGCCGGTGGACCGCCCGGATCAGCCCCTCGTCGGAGAACGGCAGCAGGTCCTCGACCGACCCGCCACCCCTGGTGACCACGATGACGTCGACGTCGGGGTGGCGCTCGAGCCGGCTCAGGGCCTCCATCACCTCCCCGGCGGCACGCTGCCCCTGCATCGTGGCGTAGGCGACCTCGAAGGCGACGTTGGGCCACCGGCGGCGGGCGTTGTCGAGCACGTCCCGCTCCGCCGCGGACTCGGGCGCGGTCACCAGCCCGACCCGGCGCGGGAGGAACGGCAGGGCGCGCTTGAGCTCGCGGGCGAACAGCCCCTCGGCCGCCAGCAGCTGCCGACGCTGCTCGAGCCGGGCCAGCAGCTCGCCGAGCCCGACCATCCGGATCTCCCGGACGGCGAGCGAGAACGAGCCGCGGTTGGCGTAGTAGGACGGCTTGGCCAGCACGACGACGCTCGCGCCCTCGACCAGCGGCGTCGCGAGGCTGTCGACCCGGTCGCGCGGGACGGTCAGGGGCACCGAGATGTCGGCCACCGAGTCGCGCAGCGTCATGAACACCGTCTGGATGCCCGGCCTGCGGTTGATCTGGGCGATCTGGCCCTCGACCCAGACCGCGCCCAGGCGGTCGACGTACTGGGAGACCAGGTTGGCGATCTGGCGCACCGGTGCCGGTGAGCTCGCGCTGGTCTCGAGGGGCATGCGCTGGACTTTAGGGCGTCCTACCGACCGCCCATACGATGGTCGTATGACCACCGACGTCGGGATGCCCCGCGTGCTCGCCCCGGACGAGGCCGAGCGCGCCGTGCTGCTGGCGGCGCCGCGCGGCTACTGCGCCGGCGTCGACCGGGCGGTCGTCACCGTGGAGAAGGCGCTCGACCTCTACGGCGCCCCCGTCTACGTCCGCAAGCAGATCGTCCACAACAAGCACGTGGTGGCCGACCTGGAGTCCCGCGGGGCGATCTTCGTCGAGGAGCTCGACGAGGTCCCGGCCGGGGAGACGGTGGTGTTCTCCGCGCACGGCGTCTCTCCCGCCGTCCACCAGCAGGCCGAGGAACGCGGGCTCAAGACCATCGACGCGACCTGCCCGCTGGTGACCAAGGTCCACCACGAGGCCAGGCGGTTCGCCTCCGACGACTACGACATCCTGCTGATCGGGCACGCCGGCCACGAGGAGGTCGAGGGCACGGCGGGCGAGGCCCCCGAGCACATCCAGCTCGTCGAGAGCCCCGCGGACGTGCCCGGCATCGTGGTGCGCGACCCCGCTCGCGTGGCCTGGCTCTCCCAGACGACCCTGTCCGTCGACGAGACGCTGGAGACGGTGGCCGCGATCCGCGAGCGGTTCCCGCTGCTGCTCGACCCGCCCAGCGACGACATCTGCTACGCCACCCAGAACCGCCAGCTGGCGATCAAGGAGATCTCCCGCGGCGCGGACCTGGTGATCGTGGTCGGCTCCGGCAACTCGTCCAACTCGGTCCGGCTGGTCGAGGTTGCCCTCGAGGCGGGCGCCAAGGCGTCCTACCGCGTCGACGACGCCTCCGAGATCGACGAGACCTGGCTCGACGGCGTCCGCACCGTCTCGGTCACGTCGGGTGCGAGCGTCCCGGAGTCCCTGGTCGACGAGGTGCTCGCCTACCTGGCCGATCGGGGCTACCCCGACGCCCAGGCGGTGCACAGCGCCGAGGAGTCACTGATCTTCGCGCTGCCCAAGGAGCTGCGCCGCGACCTCAAGGCTGCCGCGGCGCGGTAGCCGTCCTCGCCTAGCGACCCTTCTTCTTCTGGTTGCGAGGCCGCTTGGTCACCTTGAGGGGGGCCGCCTGCGCGGGAGCCTTCGGAGCAGGGGTCCGGGACACGGGAGGCTCGGCAGCTGGAGCCTTCGACCCGGAAGTCTCCGTCGGCGGCTTGGCGGGGGGAGTCTTCTTCGTCGCCTTCGTCGCCTTCTTCGCCTGGGCCTTCGCCTGGGCCTTCGGCTGGGCCTTCGGCTGGGCCTTCGGCGGGGTCCGCACCGGAGCAGGTGCCACCGGTGGTTCCGGCGCCAGGTTCTGCTCCCGGAACTCCAGGTCCTCCAGGTACGCCGGGCCGGCCGGCACCGGGTGCGGAGCCTCGTCGTCGGTGTCGGAGTGGGCGACCTTGCGGTCACGCCTGATCGAGATGACCACCTGGACCGCCAGGATGAGCAGCAGCAGGGCGACGCCGGCGACGAACCACCTGGCGTACGAACGCTCCTCGTCCTCGCCGCCCGCGGCCGCCCCCTCCTGCTCCAAGGTGGTGCTGTCGACGGTGAACGGCGGCGCGGAGGCGTCGGTGAGCAGCAGGTCGCCGGTGAGGGTGGACCACCCGTTGCTCACCAGGAAGTCGATGAGCTTGGTGGTCAGCGTCCGCGGTGCCGTCTGGCCGGTGGGCGACCAGCCGCCGATCATCAGGACCTGCCGGTCGGCCGAGTCCCGGGGGCCGATGGCCTCCATCACGGCGTACGGCTCCTGCGAGGTGACCTCGAAGGACGAGTCGGCCTGGTTCAGCAGCCTGATCGACGAGAGCCGGAGCGGCGCCTCGAGGCTGGTCGCGTCGGCTGTGGTCGCGCCGATCAGTACGCCGGACCGGTCGTCGGCGATGAACGCGTCCGCCGGGACGAGCTGGACGTCCAGGGGGAACGACGCGGCCGCCTGCAGCGACCCCACGACCCGGGCGAGCTCCTGGGCCGCCGCGAACCGCTGCGGCCCCTCGGTGCGGACCGCCACGGGCAGGCTGCCCTGGAGCACCTGGGGCCACAGCTGGAAGCCGCCGGTGTCGCCGGTGCCGGCGGTCGCCGTCAGCGTGGACCCCTCGGTGTCCAGGTCCACCTCGATCGGCGGCGAGCCGGGCGCGGCGCAGGGGAGCCCGTCGGGTGTCACGGCGCTGAGCACCAGCTGCAGCTCGTTGACCGAGCGCAGCTTGCCGGCAGGGATGAGGAAGTCCATCTCCAGCACGCCGGAGTCGTCGAGGGTCTTGGAGCCCACCAGCTCGCCGTTCATCCGGACGTCCAGCCGGGCCCGGTCGGGGTCGCTCACCGCGCTGTGCGCGCCCTGGAGGTGCACGTCGAGCTCCGAGACGGGCGAGGAGAAGGCGTCCTGCGGGATCTCCACGACCTGGGAGGTGAGCCCGTAGCCGGACAGGGCCACCTCGCCGGCGCCGACGTCGGCCAGGGTGCGCTCGAGCTCCGGCTCGCGGACGCCCAGCTCACCGCTGATGCCCTCGGCCTCGGGGTCGTTGACGAGCTGCAGCGTGTCGCCACCCGTGGTCAGGGCGAGGCCCCTGGCGGCGGCTCCCAGGTCCTCGCCGGTAGCGGCGATGGTGAGGACGGGCACGCCGACCTCCGGGGTGACCGCGACGTCGGTGGTGACCTCTCCCGGGCGGCCGACGGTCAGCACCACGACGCGCTGGGTCGCCACCGCGGTCGTCGGCGCGTCCGCGAGCGTCCCGAGCTCGATCTCGGTCCCCTCGGGGTAGCGGCTGCGCAGGGCGGCCACGGCGGCGATGCCGGCCTCGAGGAGGTCGTCGTCCGCGTCCGCGGCGATCAGGACGTCGATGCGGTTGCTGGACGCCGGGAAGAAGCCGGCCAGGCTGGTCGGGGCCTGCTCCTCGCCGGAGTAGGTGAGCGCGATCTTGCGCAGCGACGCCTCGCCCGCCGCGGGCCGGCAGACGCCGGCGATCGCCGGACCCTGCGAGGACATGGTGAGGCCGATCGTGCCGTCCGCGACGACGTCGGCGGCGGTGACCGGGATCCGCACCTTGGTGTACAGCGTGGAGTCGACGGTGCGGGCGACCCGGCCGTTGACCCGGAAGGTCACCACCCCGTTGTTGACCACCTCCGGCATGGTCAGCACGCCGGTGATCGCCCGCGGCACGACACCGGCGGGCACGGGAACGTCGAACCGGGTCGTGTTGACCGCTGCCGTCGACATGCTGCCGGGGACGGTCGTGTCCTTCGCCGCCGCCGGGGCGGTGCCGAGGACGACGCAGCCGGCCGCGAGGGCGAAGGCAGCTGTGAGACGGAGGGGTCGTCGCACGGGGTGGCTCCTGACGTGACGGGTGTGACGCAAGTGCAGGGAAGTGCAGGGAACAGTGTGACGCAAGTTCGGCACGTAGTCTCAGGAGTCGTGGCGCGGTATCTGGACATCCATCCCGACAACCCTCAGCAGCGGTTGCTGCAGCAGGTGGTGGACGCGCTCAACGACGACGCCCTCATCGCCTACCCGACCGACTCCGGCTACGCCCTCGGCTCCCGGATCGGCAACCGGGACGGCCGGGACCGGATCCTGCGCATCCGCGGCCTCGACGAGCGGCACCACTTCACGCTGGTGTGCAAGGACTTCTCGCAGCTCGGCCACCTGGTGCGGGTCGACAACGCGGCGTTCCGGGCCATCCGCGCCGCCACACCGGGTCCCTACACGTTCATCCTCCCGGCCCTCCCGGAGGTGCCGAAACGGCTGCTGCACCCCAAGAAGCGCACGGTGGGGGTCCGGATCCCCGACCACCCGCTGGTGCAGGCCCTGGTCGACCTGCTCGGTGAGCCGCTGCTGAGCAGCACCTTGATCCTGCCGGGGGAGACCGAGCCCCGGACGATGGGCTGGGAGATCAAGGAGGAGCTCGACCACGTGGTCGACATCGTGGTCGAGGCCGGCGAGACGCCGGCCCAGCCCACCACGGTCGTGGACTGGTCGGAGGGTGCGCCCGAGGTGGTGCGGGTCGGTGCCGGGGACCCGTCCCGGTTCGAGACCTAGCCGGAGCTCTGAGCCGCGTAGCTGCGACGTACGGCGAGACAGGCCAGGCACAGCCCGTAGCCGACCCCGAGCGCGACGGCGTGCGTCGAGAGCCCCGACACCACGGCCTGGACCAGGCCGTCGTCGGGCTGGGCGATCGCCGCCGGCTTGGCGACGGCGACCAGCACGAACACGCCGGCCATGATCAGCGGCGGGAGCACGCCGACGGTGAAGAAGTCCTCGGGCCGCACGAGCAGGGCGAGGGCGACGCAGACCAGGACGAAGGCCACGTCGAAGAGTCCCGTCACGCGGTCGGCGCGGGCGAGGTCGAGGGCGGCGACCGAGAGCGCGACGGCGAGCCCGAGCGCCACGATCTGGTAGCCGGGTTCGTGTCCCTCTTCCCACAGGGTGCGAGCGTGGCTCACGTTGCTCACCGTAGGTCGGGCCGCGGGTGGCTCGTCGGAGCCGCGCCGTAGGTTGGGCGGGTGCGGATCGCGACCTGGAACGTCAACTCGCTGCGGTCCCGGATCGACCGGGTCGAGCGCTTCTTGGAGCGGCACGACGTCGACGTGCTCGCGGTGCAGGAGACCAAGGCCCGTGAGGACCAGCTCCCGCTCATGGGGCTGCAGTCGCTGGGCTACGAGATCGCCTCGGCCGGCACCAACCAGTGGAACGGCGTCGCGATCATCAGCCGGGTCGGGCTCGAGGACGTGGAGGTGACCTTCCCGGGCCAGCCCGGCTGGGGCGAGCCGGCCGAGCCGGAGTCCCGGGCGATCGCCGCGACCTGCGGCGGCGTCCGCATCTGGTCGCTCTACGTCCCCAACGGCCGCAAGCCCGACGACCCGCACTACGTCTACAAGCTCGACTGGCTGGCTCGGCTGCGCGAGGCGGCTCGGCCCTGGCTGGGCTCCGAGACCGCTCTGGTCGGCGACTGGAACGTCTGCCCGACCGACGACGACGTCTTCGACCCCCAGCAGTTCCGCAGCTCCACCCACGTCACCCCGCCCGAGCGGGCGGCGTTCCAGGCGTTCCTCGACGACGGTTACGCCGACGTCGTACGTCCGCACTGCCCGGGACCCGGGGTGTACACCTACTGGGACTACTACCGCCAGCGCTTCGAGCGCAACCGCGGCCTTCGCATCGACTTCGTGCTCGGATCGCCGTCCTTCGCCGGCCGGGTGACGGGCGCGTTCATCGACCGCGACGAGCGCGACCCTGCGCAGGGCACGGGCTCGCCGTCCGACCACGCGCCGGTCGTCGTGGACCTCGGCTGACCCCCACCCCCTAGCCTCACTGCATGGAGCGGGTCGCGGCGTGGTCGGTGCACGCCTTCACGGCGACCGGCACCGTCTTCGCGCTGCTGATGGTGCACTTCGCCTACCAGGGCGAGGTCCGCACGGTCCTGTGGCTGTTCCTGGCCGCGATGGTGGTCGACGGCACCGACGGGATGCTCGCGCGTCGGTTCCGGGTCAAGGAGGTCGTCCCGCAGCTCGACGGCGCACTGCTGGACAACATCGTCGACTACCTCACCTACGCCTTCGCGCCCATGGTGCTGCTCTGGGAGACCGGCTACCTGCCGGACGACGCGTGGGGCGGTGTCGTCGCCGCCATCCCGCTGGTCGCCTCCTGCTACCAGTTCTGCCGCAGCGACGCGAAGACCGAGGACCACTTCTTCCTGGGCTTCCCGAGCTACTGGAACGTCGTCGCGTTCTACGTCATCGTCTTCGAGCTCGGCCCGGTCGCGACCACGGCGGTGCTGCTCGCGCTGACCGTCCTGATCTTCGTGCCGGTCAAGTACGTCTACCCCTCGCGCACCGAGACGCTCTGGTACACCAACATGGCACTGGCGACGGCGTTCCTGGTGCTGTTCGGAGCGATCACCTCGCAGCTGCCGGACGTGCCGGTCGTGCTCACCGGCCTGTCGCTGGCCTACCTGGCGTACTACGTCGCGATCAGTCTCTGGCTGACCTTGCGTCGTCGCTGACGCGACCGGACCCGGGCGAAGTCGCCCGAAACCGCCCCACGCCCACCAGGCGCGAACGTAGCGTGAGTCCATGACCGACAGGGAGACCACGTCGGCCGTGCCACTCGTGGTGCTCGCCGTCGTCGTGCTCGGGTTGATGGGATATCTCGGGTGGCGGGTGTACGACCGTCCCGTCGACGAGCACAGTGCCAGCCGGGTGGCCGTCCGAGCGACCGACGTCCTCGTGCGCGCCGGGGGCGGCGACCCCACCCTGTGCACGGCGATGCGCGAGGTCTCGGCGCCGGACGCCGCCGACGCCTCGGTGCAGAGGTGCGAGGAGGTGGCGAGCCGGGCCATCGCCGGCGTCGGCCGGCTCGGCCCCCAAGGCCTGCAGGCCACAGACGTCGACGTGGGTCGTCACTCCGGGTCGGTCACGGTCTCCGGGACGCTGCAGACAGGCGGCCCGACCTTTCCGCTCAGGGTCACCTGGCCGGTCGAGCGGGTGGACGACGCCTGGACGGTGTCAGGCGCACCGGACGTGCAGATCGGCTGACCCGCGTCACAGCCACCCGACGCCGGGACCGCGAAGTGCATCCGGCGCGGGTGGGACCTGCCGGGGCACCATCTCCTCGCAGCTGGCCGCGAGCTCTGCGTGACACCGGTCCACCCCGGGCCCGCCGTCCGCGGTGTCGTGCCCGTCCCACCCGATGAGTCGGTCGTTGCCGCCCAGGCCGATCATGACGTCGTCGCCGGACTGTCCGTCGATGCTGTCGGCGCGGGGGGAGCCGCGCAGGACGTCGTCGAAACCCGTGCCGGACCAGCCCTCGAAGTGGCTGAAGTGGAACAGCGCGCGGCCGCGGTACCGAGCCGTGCCGGCGCCGGCGTCGACGAGCACGCCCCGCGTGGCGGAGTCCAGCCACAACGCGTCGGGCCCTGGACCGCCATCGACCCTGGCCCACCCGTCGTTGCCCTCGAAGACGTCGGCCCCGGTCCCCAACCGGACCCGGGCCTTGCTCGGCTCGCCGAACATCACGAGGTCCGAGCCGGGGCCGGTGCTGATCACGCCCTTGCGGCCGAGCCGAGCGACGTCGACGTAGTCGTCGCCGGCTCCGCCGAACACCTTGCCCCGGTTGCTGAAGACCTGGACGAGGTCGTCGCCGCCGCCGAGCCGGACGACGTCGTTGCCTTGCACCCTCTGGAACGTCTCGGGCGCATCCGAACCGACGAACCGGTCCGCGCCGGCGGTACCGCTGTAGGAGGCGATCCGGGCGAAGGCGTCGTCCCCGTTCCCCCGTTCGTGACCTTCGGCCACGCGGATGTCGACGCCGCGTCCGTCGAAGGTCAGGGAGGCCTCCGACTGCTCACCGTCGTAGTAGTCGGTGCCGGCGTCATCGATCATGTAGGTGCGTCCGGTTCCCCCGTAGACGCGGTCGTCGCCGTCGCCAGGCCTGATGAAGGCCTCACCGTCACCGGCGCACACCACGTCGTTCCCGCCGGGATCGTCGTAGGAGTCGTTGCCACCCCCGAGCACGACGACGTCGTCACCGGCCGTGCCTGTCACCTCGTCGTCCCCGTCGCCCAGGACCATCGTGGCCGGCTCGCCTCCGCACGTGGCGGCCGCGGCCGCGACAGCCGGGTCCGGAGTGGCCGGCACGACGAGCAAGCCGGTCGCGAGAGCAAGAGCAGCGGCAGCCCCTGCCCTGGGACGAGTCACCGGCCCAACCCTATGTCTCACCCGCTCCTGACGTGGACAGCCACGCACGCGCGGACGCGTGGCTACGAAGGAATCCATTGGCCTCGCTCGGTGTTGGGCCGTCACCATGATCCGCATGTTCGCTGCTCCCCTCGCGACCTCGTCGCTGCTGGCCGGGCCCTGCCTGTTCCTGGGCCCGTCAGCCGCTGTCGCGCGGGTTCTCGACGCGCGAACCTGACCCTTCCTCGTGAGTCCCCGGACCGCTTCGGGGGAGGGTCGTCAGACCTCGTAGCGGTCCGTCCAGCGGTGTGCGCCCGTACGCCGCCCAGCAGGCACTCACAGAGAGCAGAAGCACAGCCATGGCCAAGCGCCAGTTCGTCCGCACCAAGCCCCACCTCAACATCGGGACCATGGGTCACGTCGACCACGGGAAGACGACCCTGACCGCCGCGATCACCAAGGTGCTCGCCGACGCCGACCCGGCCGCCAACGAGTTCGTGGCGTTCGACGGCATCGACCGCGCGCCCGAGGAGGTCCAGCGCGGGATCACCATCAACATCTCGCACGTGGAGTACGAGACGGCGACCCGCCACTACGCCCACGTCGACATGCCCGGTCACGCCGACTACGTGAAGAACATGATCACCGGCGCGGCGCAGGTCGACGCCGCAATCCTCGTGGTCTCCGCGCAGGACGGCGCGATGCCGCAGACCCGCGAGCACGTGCTGCTCGCGAAGCGGGTCGGCGTGCCCTACCTCGTGGTCGCCATGAACAAGGCGGACACGGTCGAGGACGACGAGCTGCTCGACCTGGTCGAGCTCGAGGTGCGGGAGCTGTTGTCCGAGTACGGCTTCCCCGGCGACGAGGTCCCGGTCGTCCCGGTCTCCGCGCTGGGTGCCCTCGAGGGCGATCCGCGCTGGACGCAGTCGGTGCTCGACCTGCTCGCCGCGGTCGACGACTACGTGCCGCTGCCCGACCGCGCGTTCGGCGACCCGTTCCTGATGCCGATCGAGAACGTGCTCACCATCAGTGGTCGCGGCACGGTCGTGACGGGAGCGGTGGAGCGCGGCGTGCTCGCGGTCGGTGAGCCGGTCGAGGTGGTCGGCCTCGGCGACACGGTCGCCTCGGTGGCCATCGGGATGGAGTCGTTCGGCAAGACGCTGGACGCGGTCCAGGCCGGTGACAACGCGGCGGTGCTGCTGCGCGGCGTACGCCGTGACGAGGTACGACGCGGCCAGGTGCTGGTCGTGCCCGGCTCGGTCACGCCGCACGCCAGGTTCACCGCGAACCTGCATGCGCTCACCGCCGCGGAGGGCGGCCGGCACACGCCGTTCGCCTCGGACTACCAGCCGCAGTTCTACTTCCGCACCACCGACGTGTCGGGTGCGCTCGACCTCGGTGAGGTCGAGCTCGTCTTCCCGGGCGACTCGGTGGAGGTGACCGTCGAGCTCGGCAAGGCGGTGGCGATGGAGCCCGGCCTGGGCTTCGCGGTCCGCGAGGGCAACCGCACCGTCGCCGCAGGCGCGGTGACCGCCGTCCTCGACTGAGCGAACGGGCGGGACCACACAGACCCGCTACCTGGGGAAGGGCGGCCCCGCGACCTGGTCAGTCGCGGGGCCGCTCCTGTCGTTGCTGGGTGGTTGCATGGCGGTATGACTCGTGTGCTGGTGACCGGGGTGCGCGGCAAGACGGGTGTCGCGCTGGCCGAGCTGCTTGCCGCACGTCCGGACGTGGAGGTGCTCGGCGGCAGCAGCGACCCGTCCAGGGTGAGCACGGCCGGGGTGAGGCCCACGGCCTTCTCCTGGGACGACCCGGCCGGGTGGGACGCGGCCATCGCAGGGCTCGATGCGGTCTACGTCGTCCGCCCGGACCGGGCCGACGCGCCGGAGCTCATCGGCGCGCTGGTCACGCGGGTCGCGCCCACGACCCGTCTCGTCCTGCTGTCGGAGCAGGACGCGGACTACGTCGGGCCTGACGGGTGGGCGATCCGCGCCGAGCGCGCGGTGCGGGAGAGCGGGAGGCCGTGGACCGTCCTGCGGCCGAGCTGGTTCATGCAGGTCTTCACCGACCCGCGCTTCTACGGGGGCACGGTCGCCGAGACGGGGATGCTGCCGTTCTCGAGCGGAGGGGCGACCGTCGCCTGGATCGACGCCCGGGACATCGCTGCCGTCGCCGAGCGGGCCCTGTTGGACGAGCAGCACGCTGGGCAGGTCTACGAGCTGACCGGACCGGAGGCACTGACGCTGCCGCGCACGGCCGAGCTGCTGGCACGTGCGACCGGACGCCCGGTCGTGCACCGGGAGACCACCATCGAGGACGAGCTCACCGGCACCGAGGGCTTCATCCGTGAACTGACGGCACTGACGTTCGAGCGTGTGCACGCCGGGAGCTTCGCGACGGTGACCGACGCGGTCCAGCGCGTGACGGGCCGGGCACCAGGGTCGCTGGAGGCGTTCCTGACGAGGTCGTTCTAGGCGCGTCGGGTCCGCCGAACCCGGCTCAGCGCAGGGTCAGGGTGCCCGAGGTGACCGCGGGCCAGTCGAGCGCCGCGTGCTCGGCGACCCGGGCATCGATGGCCTCGGCGACCTCCCGCGGCCAGGGCTCGGTGCCGCGTGGGTCGAGCCGGACGCACAGCCCGATCTCCTCGAACACGGTGGCCACGCGCTGGTGCGTGTCGTCGAGCACGAAGACGAGCGCGTGCAGCGCCCGCTCCGAGCGCCCCAGCAGCCGGACCCGGACCGACATCCGGTCTCCGGTGTGCAGCTCGTGGAGGTAGGTCACGACGTGCTGCGCGGCCAGGCACGCCAGTCCCTCCTTGATCGGCCAGTTGTGCGCGATGCCGAGGTCGACGAGCGACTCGTCGAGGCCCTCGCTGCCGATGCCGAGGTAGTGGCGGACGTTGAGCTGCCCGTTGTTGTCCTCGAACGCGATGGGGACCGGCTGGACGGAGTACGCCGGCAGGCCGGCGAGCTGCTCGTAGGTGGGGTGGTCGGGCATGCGGCCGACCCTAAGGGTCGGCCCTAGACTCGCCCGACGTGGCTCTCACCATCGGCATCGTCGGACTTCCCAACGCGGGCAAGTCGACGCTCTTCAACGCCCTCACCAAGAACGACGTGCTCGCGGCCAACTACCCGTTCGCCACGATCGAGCCCAACGTCGGCGTCGTGGGCGTCCCCGACGAGCGGCTGCCCCGGCTCGCCGAGCTGTTCGGGTCGGCCAAGATCCTGCCCGCGACCGTCGAGTTCGTGGACATCGCCGGCATCGTCCGCGGGGCCTCCGAGGGCGAGGGCCTGGGCAACAAGTTCCTCTCCCACATCCGGGAGTCCTCGGCGATCTGCCAGGTCACCCGGGTCTTCCGCGACGAGGACGTCACCCACGTCGACGGTGAGGTCAACCCCGCCAGCGACATCGAGACGATCCAGACCGAGCTGATCCTGGCCGACCTGCAGACCCTGGAGAAGGCCATCCCGCGGCTGGAGAAGGAGGCCAAGGGCAACAAGTCCCTGGCTTCGACGGTCGACGCGGCCAAGGCCGCGCAGGCGGCGCTGGACGGTGGTACGCCGGTCATCGCCACCGACATCGACCGCTCGCTGATCCGGGAGCTGTCCCTGCTCACGGCGAAGCCGTTCATCTACGTGTTCAACTGCGACGCCGACGAGCTCGCCGACGAGGACCTCAAGGCCCGGATGCAGGCCCTGGTCGCTCCCGCCGAGGCGATCTTCCTCGACGCGAAGTTCGAGTCCGAGCTCGTCGAGCTCGGCGACGACGACGAGGCCCGCGCGATGCTCGCCGAGATGGGCGTGGAGGAGCCCGGCCTCGACGTGCTCGCCCGGGTCGGGTTCGACACCCTCGGCCTGCAGACCTACCTGACCGCGGGCCCCAAGGAGACGCGGGCCTGGACGATCAAGAAGGGCGCCACCGCCCCCGAGGCCGCCGGCGTCATCCACACCGACTTCCAGCGCGGCTTCATCAAGGCCGAGGTCGTCTCCTTCGACGAGCTGGTCGCGCTCGGGTCCATGCAGAAGGCCAAGGAGGCCGGCAAGGTCCGCATGGAGGGCAAGGACTACGTGATGGCCGACGGGGACGTCGTGGAGTTCAGGTTCAACGTCTGAGTCCAGCGGTCACTCCGAGACGCTGAGCGTCCGTCCGACCCACTCCTCCCGCGAGAGGGCGTCCGCCATCGCCCTGGCCACCTGCCGCCGCGACACCTTCCAGGCCGGCACGGTGTCGTCGGTCCGGACCGTCGCGGGGACCGGCCGCTCCTCGTCGTGCAGCACGACGGGGCGGATGATCGTCCAGTCGAGGTCGCTCGCCCGCACGGTCGCCTCCTGCACCTCGTGGTCGGTCACCTGCGGACGGATCGCGAGGGAGAAGAACGCCTTCAGCGCCAGCGGCATCCGGCGGTAGGTGTCGCCGATGCCGTACGTCGACTGCACGAGCAACCGGCGTACGCCGGTCTCCGTCATCGCCCGCACCACGTTGGCCGTCCCGGCCGAACGCACGTCCAGCCGGGAGCTGGCTCGACGGGTCAGCCGCACCCGGAACGGGTTGTCCGGGATGCCCAGGGTCACGACCACGGCGTCCTGCCCGGCGACCGCCTTCGTCACCGCGTCGGCGTCGAGCACGTCGCCCGCGACGTAGCTCACTCCGTCGACGTCCCCGTCCGCGCTGCGCGCGAACGCCGTCACCACGTGACCCCGCTGCGCGAGCTCGCTCACCAGCTCCGCGCCCGTTCCCCGGCTCGCACCCACCACCAGAACCCTCATGTCTGTCTCCTTCGGTCGCTCCGGGCCGTTTCCCGGAGGTACCGTCAGCGTCGCTCCGAAGTGCTGGACGATCAATGCCCGTTCAACCGAGGATGTTGCTCAATCGTCCAGACTGAGGCACAGTGGGCGCTGTGACCCATGACGTCCTGTCCGAGACGCTGGACGACTTCGGCATGAGCGGCGTGTTCTACGCGGCATCGGAGATGGCTGCGCCGTGGGGCATCGGGATCCCGCCGATGCCCGGGACCATGATCTTCCACCTGGTCACCCGGGGGGCCGCGGTGATCGAGGTCGCCGGCCAGCTGGCCGAGCTCCGGCCCGGCGACGTCATGCTGGTGCCGCACGGCGCAGGGCATTCCGTCCTCGACGCCGCGGGCAGCGTCGCGACACCGTTGTTCGACCTGCCGCGCGAGGAGCTGGGGGAGCGCTACGAGCGCATCCGGCTGGACGGCCCCGGAGAGGTCACCGAGCTGCTCTGCGGCGCCGTGCGCTTCTCCGGCCTCGGGGTCACCCGTCTCGTCGAGTCGCTGCCGCCGATCCTGGTCGCCGCCCCCGACGACGCGGCCTGGATGCGAGCCTCCTTCGGCCTGATCGCCGACGAGTCCCGCAACCCGCGCCCGGGCAGCGACGTGGTCACCGCCCGGCTCGCCGACGTGCTCGTCATCCAGGCGATCCGCGCCTGGCTGGCGTCGAGCACGCCCGACCGGGGGTGGGTGGCCGGACTGCGCGACCCGCAGCTGGGCCGGGCCCTGGCGGCGTTCCACGGCGCGCCCGGTGACGACTGGAGCCTCGAGTCGCTGGCCCGGGTGGCCGGGGTGTCCCGTTCGGGCTTCGCCGCGCGCTTCTCCGAGCTCATGGGCGAGCCGCCGATGACCTACGTGACGTCCTGGCGGATGGCGCTGGCCGCCCGGCTCGTCCGGGAGGAGCGGCTGCCGCTCGCGCGGGTGGCCGACCGGGTGGGCTATCGGTCCGAAGCCGCCTTCAACCGGGCCTTCCGGCGAGCGCACGGCGTCACGCCGGGCGTGTTCGCCCGGCGTGACGAGGCGCCGTGGGACGTGCTCAGCCTGTCACCGTCCTGACGATCTCGAGCTGGCGCACCAGGAACGCCCCGTCGTCGCGCTTCTTGCGGCGCAGCCACGTGGTCACCTCGGTGTTGCACTTGCTGGCGTTGCACGGCCCGCAGGCAGGCACCACGTTGGCGAGCGTGTAGCGGCCGCCGCGCGAGATCGGCAGCATGCAGTCCTTCTGCAGCGCCGCGCCGTCGCCGCCGCAGTAGGCGCAGCCCCCCCAGGCCTCCATCAGCGCGAACCACTGCGCCTCGGTCAGGTCGTGGTCGACCGCGGCCATCCGGCGCTTGCGCCGACGTGCGTACGTCGCGGCGCGGGTCCGGGAGGCCACCTGGTCAGGCTAGACGGTCTTTGGGCCCGGAGGCCGGGACCTTCGTCGCTGGGAGCGGCGTCGACTGCGTGCTGAGGTGGACACGCGCCCCCTCGGCGCAGTCCAGAAGAGAGGCTGACGATGAAGGTCCACGTCCACACCGACCGCAACCTCGTGATCGACGCCGAGCTCGAGGCCCGCATCGCGTCGAACGCCGCCGCGGCGCTGGCGAAGTTCGGCCCGAGGATCATCCGCGTCGACCTGCACCTGACCGACCAGAGCGCCGGCCGGAAGAGCGGACCGCACGTCCGCTGCCGCGCCGAGGCGCATCCGTCCGGGCTGCCCCCGGTGACCGTCACGCACGACGCGCCCGACGCCAAGGCGGCGCTGGACGGTGCCGTCGCGGACCTCGGCTCGGCGCTCGGCCAGACCCTCTCCCGGATCGTCGACAAGAGCCGCCGCCAGGCCGCCCGGCGCCCCTGACCTGATCTGCCCCGGTCACTAGTCCGAACACCAAGCCGACCCTGGGGGCGGTTCACCCTGGCGACCCCTGCCGAAACTTGGTCGTCCGGGCTTCAATGGGCAGATGTGGTCCGGGGGGGCCCGCAGGCGGAGGGGCGTGCGGCCAGTGCGAGTCGTGCTCGGCGCGCTCGCACTCGGCGTCGTCATGGTCGCCGGGATCGGCTCGTTCGGGGCGGGCAGCGACGAGCCACGGCTGGTGTGGTCCGACGAGTTCGACGGCCGGGCCGGAGAGCTGCCCGACGGGCGCAAGTGGAACCTGGAGACGATCGGCCAGACCTCCGGCAACGGCGAGCTGCAGTGCTACACCGACGTACCCGACAACGCGGCCACCGACGGCAACGGGCACCTGGTGATCACCGCGCACCGGGACCCCGGCCACTACTGCACCGACGGGTCGCAGAACGACTACACCTCGGCGCGCCTCAACACCATCGACAAGCACGTCTGGAAGCACGGTGGGTTCGAGATCCGCGCCAAGGTGCCCGACGGGGTGGGCACCTGGCCGGCGTTCTGGGCGGTCGGCGAGGACTACCCGGAGGTCGGGTGGCCCGAGTCCGGGGAGCTGGACGTGATGGAGGTGATCGGCGCCGACATCACCAACCTCATCGGCACCGTCCACTTCCCCGACGAGCAGGGGGAGCGGGTCTTCCTCCAGGCCTCGACGGACCTCCCGGCCCCCTTGAGCGAGGACTTCCACGTCTACGCGATGGAGTGGGACGAGGACGCCATCGTCTGGTCCCTGGACGGCGAGGAGTACGGCCGCGTGACCCGGACCGAGGTCGAGGAGCTCGGCGACTGGGTGCTGGACGACGAGTTCTACCTGATCCTCAACCTGGCGATCGGCGGTGTGTACGGCGGCCCGGTCGGTGCGGACACCGTCTTCCCCCAGGAGTTCGTCGTGGACTACGTGCGGGTCTACCGGTAGCGCGGGACCTCACCGGAACCACGACCGCCTCATCGCGTAGACCCAGCGTCGCCGGGGGTGCTCGGTCACCGACCAGAGCAGGTCGCTGGAGGGCCACCAGGCGACGTCCTCGGGCCCCATGGGCGTCGCCCAGCGGTGCCGCCGCCAGGCGCCCGGACGTCCGACGTGGACCGACCCCGGCACCCACGGACCGGTCGAGGCCGTCAGGTACCAGGTCTCGCCGACGATCGCCGCGCCCTGGGTGCGAACCGCCCCCTCGTCGTCGAGGACGAGCGGTCGGCTGACCCCGTCCTCACCGGACGCCAGGAACAGGGTCTCCGGGTCGAGCGGGAAGCGGGCCAGCCGGCGGGTCTGCCGGCTGTTGCCGTACTCGCCCGCGACGAGCTGCGGAGGGTCGGTCCTGCGGTCCAGCGACAGGAACGAGTAGCGGAGCCGCTCGACACCCTCGCCGGTCACGGCGCGGTAGGAGAACCGGACCGGCAGCACGTACCGGTAGCCGAACGACGCGACGTGAGCGTCCTCGACGCCGAGCCGGTCCGTCGGCGACGCACTGTCGGGCAGCCGGAGGATGTCGTCGAGCCGGCAGGTGATCACGCCTCGCGCGGTCGCGGCGATGTGCAGGTAGGGCCCGCACCACACGAGCCCACCCGCGTGCACCTTCAGTGGCTCCAGCCCGAGGACGCCGCCGGACAGCGTGGGGACGACGAGCAGGACGTGCCGGTACCGGCGGCTGTCGAGGTCCAGGAACGTGACCCGGACCCCTTGGCCGTCCTTGGCGTACCAGGAGACCACCACCAGCCGCCGGCCCTCGACGTCCTCGGTCTCGGAGGCGTCCGCCGAGGTCGAGATCCCCTGGGGCCACCACCTCGGGTCCCGGCGGTCGGCGGCGTCCCAGGCGTAGGCCCGGTGCACCGCCCGGCCGAGCCCTCGCGCCAGGAGCGACCGCCGGGCCCGGCGGTCGAGGTCCTGGAGCACGGTCGGCAGGCCGGCCCGTCCGCCGGTGCGAGCGGCGAGGGCCTCGATCTCGTCGACGTTCTCGTCGGTGCGGACGAGGTGGATCCCCGGCACCTCGGTCACGGCCTCCACCCTACGATCGAGCACGTGACCGAGACCCCCGCGCAGCGCCTGCTGCTGGTGCACGCCCATCCGGACGACGAGTCGATCGGTCAGGGCGCCACGATGGCCAAGTACGCCGCCGAGGGCCGCGGCGTGACGCTGGTGACCTGCACCGCCGGGGAGATGGGCGAGATCCTCGTCCCCGAGCTCCAGCACCTGGCGGCCGACCAGGAGGACGGCCTCGGAGAGCACCGCCGCGGCGAGATCGCCGATGCGCTCAAGGAGCTGGGCGTCACCGACCACCGGTGGCTCGGCGGCTTCCAGCACTACCGGGACTCGGGGATGAAGTGGCACGAGGACGGTCACGCGGTCGCCGCCGACGAGGTGCACGACAACGCGTTCTGGCACGCGGACCTGACCGAGGCGGCCGACCACCTCGTCGCGATCATCCGCGAGGTGCGGCCGCAGGTCCTGGTCACCTACGACCAGTTCGGCGGCTACGGGCACCCCGACCACATCCAGGCGCACCGGGTCGCCATGTACGCCGCCCAGCTTGCCGCGGTCCCGTCCTACCGCGGCGACCTCGGCGAGCCGTGGGACATCGCCAAGATCTACTGGGGTGCCATGTCGGAGAGCCGGATGCGGGAGGGGCTGCGCCTGCTGCGCGAGTCGGGGGACACGACGTCGTTCGAGGGGATGGACCCCGACGGGCCACTCCCGCCCTTCATCACTGCGGACGAGAACCTCGCCTGTGCCGTCGACGCCCAGGACTTCGTCGAGCACAAGATGGCCGCCATGCGCGCCTACCCCACGCAGATCCAGACCGACGGGCCGTTCTTCGCCCTGTCCAACAACGTGGGCAGCACCGCCTGGGGGATCGAGTTCTACCGGATCGCGAAGGGCCGGCTGGGTGAGCTCGGCCCCGACGGCCTCGAGACCGACCTCTTCGCCGGCCTCCCGGCCTGAGCACCGGCCCGGTGCGCGTCCTGACGGCGGTGCTGCTGCTCGCCGCCGGCGCGGTCACCGGTGTGGCCGCCGTCGCGGTGCACCAGCGGTGGTGGGGCCTCACCCTGGCTGCGGTCGCGGTCGCGGCCACCGTGCTGACGCTGCCTGGTGGCTGGTGGTCCCGCCTGCCGTTCTCCCTGGGGTTCGCCGCCGTGCTGGGCCTGGCCATCACGCCCCGACCGGAGGGCGACTACCTGGTGCCCGGCAACGTGCGCGGCTACGTCCTGCTCGCCGTGGGCATCCTGGCGGTCCTCATCGCGGTCGCGACGCTGCCGCGCCCGGGGCGGCTACCTAGGATGAGCCCGTGACCGGGGTTGCGGGAGAGTCGACGGGCGAGCTGTTGCCCGTACCTGACGGGTCCGCACAGCCGGGCAAGCCCAAGAAGGAGCGCGAGGGCGGGCGCCTCGTGCTGTTCGTCGTGCTGCTGCTCGCCGTGCTCCTGGCCGGGGGCTACGTGGCGGCGTACGCCGTGGCCGGCGACAAGGTCCCGCGCGGCACGACGGTGGCCGGTGTCGCGATCGGCGGCAAGACCCCGCAGGCGGCGGCCCAGGCGCTCGAGGACGGGCTGGCCGACCGGGTCGCCGAGCCGGTGCTGGTCGCGGTCGGCAGCGAGAGCCGGGAGCTCGCTCCCGCCGAGCTGGGGCTGAGCGTCGACTACGTCGCGTCGGTCAGTGAGGCCGGCGGTCAGCGGACCTGGGACCCGCAGCGGCTGTGGGACTACTACACCGGCGGCGAGGACCTCGACCCGGTCGTCCGGCTGGACGAGGGCAAGCTCGAGCGGGTCCTCGACGACCTCGACGCGGCCTATGGCACGAAGGCCAAGAACGGCGCCATCTCCTTCGACACCGGCCGAGCCGTGGTGACCGAGCCCCAGGTCGGCCAGGCCCTGGACAAGGAGGGCGCCGCCGACCTCTTCCGGGAGGCCTGGCTCGCCGACGTGGAGCAGGCCGCGGTGACCCTGCGGCTCGACGACATCGCGCCCGGCATCGACTCCGCCGACGTCCAGCAGGCGATGGACACCTTCGCCAACCCGGCACTGTCAGGCCCGGTGACCCTCGTCTTCGGCGGGTCACCCGTCGAGCTGTCGCCGCGTGACTACGCGCCGGCGCTGCGGCTCAAGCCGGTCGACGGCACGCTGGTGCCGGCCCTGAAGAAGAAGGCGATCACCGCCCTGGTCGACGCGGGGATCACGAGCGAGGCCCCGGTCGACGCGACCGTCGCCCTGGTCAACGGCAAGCCCAAGGTCATCCCGGCCAAGCCCGGCGTGAGCTACGAGCCGGAGGCCGTCACCGACCTGTTCCTCGACCTGGTGCAGCAGCCCGAGGGGTCCCGTTCCGCGGAGGTCGAGGCCACCGTCGCCGAGCCGGAGTTCACGACCAAGGACGCCAAGGCGCTGAAGATCAAGGAGCAGGTCTCCACCTTCACCACCTACTACCCGCCGGCCGAGTACCGCGACATCAACATCGGCCGGGCCGCGGAGCTGATCACCGGCACCGTCCTCAAGCCGGGGGAGACGTTCTCGCTCAACGACACGGTCGGGGAGCGGACCGAGGCGAACGGGTTCACCACGGGCTTCGTCATCCAGAACGGCATCTTCAAGGAGGACCTCGGCGGCGGCGTCTCCCAGATGGCCACCACGACGTTCAACGCCGCCTACTTCGCCGGCCTCGAGGACGTCGAGCACAAGGCGCACTCGGTCTACATCGACCGCTACCCGGTGGGCCGCGAGGCGACCGTCGCCTGGGGTGCGGTCGACCTGCGGTTCGCCAACAACACGCCCTACGGCATCCTCATCGACGCCGTGGTCATCCCCAGCGCCGGGCGCTCGCAGGGCACGGTGACCGTGACCATGTACTCCACGAAGTACTGGGACATCACCAGCTCCACGGGCGACCGCTACAACTTCACCTCGCCCGGGACCCAGACCATGTCGGGCCCCGACTGCGTGCCCAACCAGGGCTACGGCGGCTTCGACATCGACGTCAAGCGCTACATCCGCCGGGTCGGCGACCCCACCCTCCTCGAGACCGAGAACCTCTTCACGCGCTACATCCCCTCGGACACGGTGATCTGCAAGCCGTGACCCGGGATCCCGACGGCGCTGGTGGCCGTCGGACCCTCGTGCGCCTAGGTGTCGCGACCGCCCTCCTGCTCGTCGCGGCTGCCGGGTGCGGTGACGACCCGCCCCCGGCGGACCCCGCTCCGGCGACCCCGGGCGGCGACCTCGGCGAGGGCTGGCAGCGGCTGGAGGACGCGCCACTGGCCGGCCGGACCGGGGCGAGCGTGGTGGGCGTCGGCACCCGGGCCTACGTCTTCGGCGGGTGGGAGTTCCTGTGCCCACCCAACGCCGACTGCGCCGGCCCGACCGAGCCCCCCTTCGCCGACGGCGCCGTCCTGGACCTGGAGACGGGGGAGTGGGAGCCGATGTCGGACGCGCCCCACGGGCTGGCCTACTCCTCGACGGCGGTGCTCGACGGTGACATCTACGTCGTGACCACGTGTGCCGGTGTCGCCGACTGCTACGGCCGTCCCGAGCTCCTGCGGTACGACACGACCGGCGACACCTGGACCGAGCTCGGAAGGATGCCCCGAGGGATCGGCAGCTCGCTCGTGGCGACGGACCACGGCCTGGTCGCGTTGTCGGGCACCTACGAGAACGGCCGCGAGGCCGAAGCGCTCTTCGACGAGGAGACGGCCACCTGGGACCCGTTGCCGGACGCGCCGTTGCCGAGGACGTACGACCGGTTCGCCGTCCCGGACGGTGACCGGCTCCTGGTCTTCGGCTCGCCCGCGCTCGAGCCGGACGAGGAGTCGTCGACGAAGGTGGCGGCGGCGTACGACTTCGGGACCGGCTCGTGGACCGGTCTCCCGTCGGCGCCCGGGCCCGGCTACCAGGTGTGGCCGGCCGGGGACCGGGCCTTCCTCAACCCGCACTTCAGCGAGGACGGCGGGGGCGTGCTCGACCTGCGGAGCGGCACCTGGGGCCCGTTCCCCGCCGGTCCCGACGACCCGGAGTGGCGTGGCGACATGGCAGGTCTGGTCACGGCGCAGGGTGCGACCTACGAGTACGCCGATGGCTGGGTCCTCGACGCCCGCGACGACACGTGGCTCGAGGTCCCTCCCCGTGGCGGGGAGGTCTACGACGAGTCGGTCGCTGCAGCCGGGCAGGCACTGGTGGTCTTCGGCGGCCAGGTCTGGGAGGGCGGCGACGGGCGGCTCCTCGCCGAGACGTGGGTCTGGCGGCCGCCCGTCGACTAACTGGCACGATCGCCGGCATGGAAGCCGCGCGCGCGACCTCCTTCGGAGGCTGGGCCGAGGAGTACGACGCCTGGCGTCCGAGCTATCCCGACGCGGCGGTCGACTGGCTGGTGCCGCCGGGTGCCTCGCAGGTCGTCGAGGTCGGGGCCGGCCTGGTGGCGCGGGCGTGCGCGGCGTCAGGAGCGGCAACCGCGCCCCTCACCTTCGACGCCCTGTGCGTGCGCTGGTACCCGGACGGCTAGGGCGCCGCCAGATAGCGGTACCGGTGGTGCGGGACGAACCCGAGCCCGTCGTAGAGCGAGAAGGCGCGGGTGTTGTCGCCCAGCACCTGGAGGTACGCCGTCGTGGCACCGCGCTCCGCGCCCCACTCGAGCAGCTCGGCCATGACCAGCAGTCCGAGACCACGTCCGCGCTCGGCGGGGTCGACCTCGATGCCGCGGAAGCCGACCCAGTCCTCGTCGTACGCCGCGACGCCGGACGCCACGAGGCGGCCCTCGGGCGTCCGCACGGACGCCGTGACCAGGCGGTCGTCACCCTCGAGAGAGACGTCGACCCCGGCCGGCACGGCCCGCGGGAGGGACCGCCTGGCCTGGGCGACGGAGACGATCTCGAAGACCGTGTCCGCGTCGTGGCTCTCCAGCACCCAGCCGTGCGAGCGGAACAGGTCGTCCTCGGCGGAGCCGGGCAGGACCGCCGCGATCGGCCGCTGACCGTGGCCCTCGTAGAACGCGACCACGGACTCGTAGTCGCCGGGGACACCGGACGGAGCCATGGCCAGGACCGAGTTGGCCCGGCGCGCGGTCGACTCCGCGGACCGGCGCAGCAGCCAGGAGCCGAGCGCCTCGGTCTCCAGGCCTGGCCAGAGCGCCAGGGCGCGCACCTGTGCGGCCTGGGGTTCGACCCGGAGCCGTAGCGAGGGTCGCGGGGGGACCGGTTTGCCGGACACGATGTCGGCGATCGGGACGCGCACCGGCTCCAGCCCTGGTGCGGAGTCGGGCTGCACGACACACACGCCGTCGCCCCAGGAGAGACAGGTACCGAGCAGGTCGGTCATCGCGGGGCCGCCCGTCGGCCCCCGCTCCCCGGGCAGGACCCGGCGCACCACGATCCGCACGCCGACGACATGCGGGCCCAACCCCTGGGCTACCTGCTCGCCGGACACGCCGGGATACTAGGCTGGGTCCGCTCTCGGGGCCCGCTCCGCGCTCGACATCTTCGTCTCTCCAGGAGGACCAGATGACTTACGTCATCGCCCAGCCGTGCGTCGACCTCAAGGACCGCGCGTGCGTCGACGAGTGTCCGGTCGACTGCATCTACGAGGGCAAGCGGATGCTCTACATCCACCCCGACGAGTGCGTCGACTGCGGTGCGTGCGAGCCGGTCTGCCCGGTGGAGGCGATCTTCTACGAGGACGACACCCCGGAGCAGTGGAAGGACTACTACGACGCCAACGTCCACTTCTTCGACGACCTCGGCTCGCCCGGCGGCGCGGCGAAGATGGGTGAGATCGACAAGGACCACCCGCTCGTGGCGGCGCTGCCGCCCCAAGAGCACGACGAGTAGTCCGGCATCGACGGCAAGCCAGACAACCGGGTCTCCGCCCGGCTGGGTGACTTCCCCTGGGACCGGCTGACCGAGCACGCTGCTCGGGCCCGCAGCCACCCGGACGGCATCGTCGACCTCTCCGTCGGCACCCCGGTCGACCCGACCCCCGAGGTCGCCCAGCGCGCCCTGCGTGAGGCCGCGAACGCGCCCGGATACCCGCTCACGGTCGGCCGCGAGGACACCCGCCAGGCCTGCCTGGACTGGCTGGCGGGGCACGGGGTCACCGGGCTCGGCCTGGACCAGGTCCTCCCCGTCATCGGCACCAAGGAGCTGGTCGGCTCGCTCGCCCTGCACCTCGGCGTCGGGCCGGGTGACACCGTCGTCTTCCCGGAGCTCGCCTACCCGACGTACGCCGTGGGCGCGGCGCTCGCGGGGGCTCGGGCGGTCGCGACGGACGGGCTCACCCGGCTCGGACCCCAGACGCCGGCGCTGGTCTGGCTCAACTCGCCGTCCAACCCGACCGGCCGGGTGCTCCCGGTCGAGCACCTGCGCAAGGTCGTGGACTGGTGCCGGGAGCGTGGGGTCGTCCTGGCCTCCGACGAGTGCTACCTCGAGTGCGCATGGGACCCCGAGCAGCGACCGGTGTCGGTGCTGCACCCGGACGTGTGCGGCGGCTCGGCGGAGGGGATCCTCGCGGTCCACTCGCTGTCGAAGCGGTCCAACCTGGCCGGCTACCGCTGCGGGTTCGTCGCCGGGGACGCCGCGCTGGTGGGCGAGCTCCTGGCCGTGCGCAAGAACCTCGGCCTGATGATGCCGACCCCGCAGCAGGTCGCGATGGCAGCGGCCCTGCGGGACGGCGAGCACGCCCGCGCCCAGCACGCGACCTACCTCGCGCGCCGGGAGGTGCTGCACGCGGCGGTGACCGGCGCCGGCTTCCGGGTCGACCACTCGGAGGCCTCGCTCTACCTCTGGGCGACCAGGGACGAGCCGTGCTGGGACACGGTGGCCTGGCTCGCCGACCGCGGGATCCTCGTGGCCCCGGGCGAGTTCTACGGCGCCGCCGGGTCGCAGCACGTGCGGGTGGCGCTCACCGCCTCCGACGAGCGGGTCGCCGCGGCTGCGGAGCGGCTCCGGATCTGAGGCCCGGAGAGGTCAGGCCGACACCGAGACGACCGCGTCGTGTCCGTCCGGAGTGAGGTAGTGGCCGTCGTCGAAGAGGATGACGCCGTTGCACAGCCGGCACCAGCCCTGCTCCGTGTGGTCGGCCACGACGTGGGCGCGGTAGCAGTCGTGGTCCTGAGCGTCAGGACAGGCCGGGTGGTGGCTGCACATGTGGTTTCCCTCCCCAGGGGCCGAGCGATGTCGTCTCCCCTTGATTGGACCCCACTTTGTGGCCGAAATCACGTCCCGCGCCGCAATTTGTTGTCCCAGACGCGAAAATGGTCCGAACGGGCTAGTCCACGTGGCTCACGGGAACACGTCCACGTGCACGTGGTCACGGTGCTCGAGGATCGCCCGGTCGCCCGAGCGGGCGGGCGGGTCGTAGTCGCGCCACCCCTCGTCGGAGCGGTTGGCTGTCCAGATCCGGTCGTCGAAGATGACGGTCCGGACGTCGAGCTGGTCGGCCTGGCTCACGAGGTAGTGCGCGATGGCCCAGCCGCGGACCCGGTTGGTGGGGTTCACCGGACGGACGAAGACGTCGACGGCACGGCCCTCGTAGTGCGCCGACCCCTCCATGTGTCCGGTCGTGACCCCGCCCGGCGCGAATCCGCCGAGTGGCTGGTCGTCGAACAGCTCGGCGACCGCCTGCCGGACCTGCTCGGCGCGGTCGGTCAGCCCCGAGTCGACCAGCTCGTCGCTCGTCCCCTCCGGTTCGCCCCCGATCCGGCAGCTGAACGCCCGCGGGGAGTTGCCGGTCAGCGCGGACGCGAGGGTCCGCGCGTCCTTCTCGTGGTCGGCGTAGGCGGTCGGGAACCCCGAGCGCTGCACCTCCTGGGCGGCGACGGTGATCTCCATCGCCTGGTAGCCGTCCACCCGCATGAGGGCGTCGTAGAACGCGTTGGTGGCGTACGTCGGGTCGAGGATCTGCTCGGGCTCGCCCCACCCCTGCGAGGGTCGCTGCTGGAACAGGCCGAGGGAGTCCCGGTCACCACCGTCCAGGTTGCGCAGACCGGACTCCTGGTACGCCGTGGCGAGCGCGATCGACGCGGCCCGCGCGGGCAGGCCACGGGCGACCGCGATCGCGGTGATGAGGCCGGCGTGCTCGGCCTGGTCGGGGTCCAGGGTCACCGTGTGGCCGTCGACCGTCGCGGTGCACTGGTCCGGGGCGGCGAAGGGGACCAGGTCTCCGTCGCCCAGGAGCACGACGCCACCGGCCACGAGCAGGCCGGCAGCCAGCCCGCCCGCCACCAGCACCGTGCTTCGTCTCACCGCACCAGTGTGCGGAGGGGGTGGTCAGCCGGACGCGCCCTAGTTGGCGTGCAGGGCCTCGTTGAGAGCGACGCCGTCGCTCTGCCACGGGACCGCCTCGACCGTGCCGGTCACCGAGTTGCGCCGGAAGAGGACGTGGTCCGCGCCGGAGAGGGTGACCGCCTTGACCACCGTCGGGGTGCCGTCGGCACCGGTGACCGTGACCTTGGTGCCCGCGGTGACGTAGCAGCCGGCCTCGACCACGCAGTCGTCCCCCAGCGAGATGCCGATCCCGGCGTTGGCGCCGATCAGGCAGCGCCTGCCGACCGAGATGACCTCGCTGCCGCCGCCGGAGAGGGTGCCCATGATCGACGCGCCGCCGCCGACGTCGGAGCCGTCGCCGACGACCACACCTGCCGAGATCCGGCCCTCGACCATGGAGGCGCCGAGCGTGCCGGCGTTGTAGTTCACGAACCCCTCGTGCATCACCGTCGTGCCCTCGGCCAGGTGCGCCCCGAGCCGGACCCGGTCCGCGTCGGCGATCCGCACCCCCGTCGGCAGGACGTAGTCCACCATCCGGGGGAACTTGTCCACGCCGTAGACGGTCACCAGGCGTCCGGCTGCCTGCAGTCGCGCCCGGGTCGACTCGAACCCCTCCACGGCGCACGGCCCGGCGTTGGTCCACACGACGTTGGTGAGCACCCCGAAGATGCCGTCCATCGCGATGGTCCGCGGTGCGACCAGCCGGTGGCTGAGCAGGTGCAGGCGCAGCCAGGCGTCGTCCGTGCTCGCGGGCGGCTGCTGCAGGTCGGGGACCTCGACGGTGCGCACCTCACGGGTCACCCGGCGTACGTCGTCGGTGCCGGCCAGGGCTGTGAGCTCGTCCGGCACGACGGTGCCGTCCGGAGCGCCGAGCGCGGGCGCCGGGAACCAGATGTCCAGCACGGAGCCGCGCTCGTCGAGGGTCGCGATCCCGTGTCCCCAGGCTGCGGTCGGTGCGTCAGTCACGGAGCCTGACTCTACGGCGAGACCCCGGACGGCGGGCAGCGAGGGATGGGCTTCTAGCACAGCGCGCCCGCCTGTGTCCCGGTTTTCGGCGAACCGGTCTTCTGCGCGCGCGCCTCCTGTGGTTGGCTGGCCTCTTCACGAGCCGCGCTGGGGGGCGAGGGCATGGCACAGATCTTTGGTGACGACTGGGCGCACGAGCCTGCCCAGGCCAGCCGATGGGGGCACTCCGGCCCCAGGATCTTCGCGGGGGTCCTCGGCACGATGGCGCTGCTGGCGGTGCTGCCGGTGTCCTACCCACCCGGTGGCAAGACGCTGGTCTCGCTCGCGGTGATCGCACTGATGGTCGTGACCCTGGTCGAGATGCGCAAGCACGACCGCGCGCTGTGCGAGCGCTGTGTCGCCGACTTCCCCCTCAACCCGGCGCTCGAGGCCGAGACCTACCGTCGGCGGCTGGCGACGGCGCACCTGCTGGCCGAGCGCCGGACCGCGACCTGGTACCTCGTGGTGATCCTCGTGGCCTGCCTGCTCCCGCTCGTCGCGCCACCTCCGCTCCGGGCGCCGGCCATGCTGCTCTGGCTCGCGTCCCTGGCCAGCCTGGTCTACCTGATGCAGAGCGGGGTGACCCACCGCCGCCTGCAGCCGTGGTGCCCGCACTGCGGCCCCCAGGGCGGCAGCGACCAGGTCGAGGCTCCGGAGCCCACGCCGCTCGACTCGATGAGCTGAGCCGCGGGACACCGGCTACTGGCCGGTCCTCCCGTCGATGCACTCCCGCAGCAGGTCCGCGTGGCCGCAGTGCCGCGCGTACTCCTCGATCATGTGCACGACCATGTCCCGGATGCTGACGACCTCGGAATCGCGCCCCGGGATCGGGACCTCGCGGCCGTAGTCGGACTCGGGCACGGAGTCGAGCCACTCCTCGGCCTTGGCGATCTCCCGCCGCCAGGTCGCGAACGCGTCGTCCACGCACTCCCGGGTGCCGACGGAGCCGTTGAAGTCGAGGTCACGGTCCTCCTCCGTGCGGTAGAGCCGGTCCTCCCCGGTGGCCTGCGCGACCCGCTGGAACCAGCTGTGCTCGACCGCGGCCATGTGCCGGACCAGGCCGAGCAGGCTCATCGTGCTCGGCGGGACGCTCCGGGTCGCCAGCTGCTCGGGGGTCAGGCCGTCGCACTTCAGGCCGAGCGTCAGCCGGTAGTTGCGCAGGTACTCGACGTACGTCTCCTTCTCGCCCTGCGGGTTGTCGTAGGTGCGGGGGTCCTGGCCGTCCTCGGTCCACATGTCACTCATTCCTCGAGCCAACCGGGGCGCTGTGGACGTGGCAAGCGAGTTGTCGGCCAGCGGGCAGAACCTGGCGTGGCCTTCGACCCGGGTCCACACTGGAGGGAGCGTCGATGTGTCACGTCATCCCGAGGAGGACGGCCCAGTGGTGGTCCGGCACGACGACCCGCTCGAGCGGGTGCCGATGTCCTGGGAGCAGTACCTCAAGCTCCCGGAGCGGCCTCGCGCGGAGTGGGTCAACGGCGTCGCGGTCATCATGAACGCGCCGCCGAGCTTCGACCACGGCAGGAGCGCTCTCCGGTTGGGAGCCGTCCTTCTTGATGCGCTCCCGGACTTGCACGTCGTGACCGAGGTTCAGCTACGTATGTCCGAGGACCTCGTGCGCCTGCCGGACCTCATGGTCGTCGACACCGCACCCGCCGACGATTGGGTGTCCGAACCCCCGCTCATGGTGGCCGAGGTTCTGTCGCGGTCGACCAAGTCCGAGGACGTGCTCGTCAAGTCCGCCGAGTACGCCCACTTCGGGATCGGCCACTACTGGATCCTCGACCCGGAGCAACGCACCCTCGAGGTGATGCGTAACGAGGCGAACGGCTGGTTCACGCTCGTCGTGCTGGATGACGAGCACCCAGAGGTGACCGCCGTGGTGGCGGGCCGTCCGGTGTCGGTCGACCTGCGGCAGATCCTGCGCACCTGAAGGGTGCCCACACAACCGACCGGCCAGATGCGGCGTCTCACACACATGGCGCGTGGTGGGCTTCCGACGTTGCTCATGGCGAGCGTGCCGACGTCCGGGAGTGGTCGTCGTCGACAACCACACCTCGGCACCCGTGGCCCGGCTGCGTGCCGGCGTTGGGTTCCCGCGCGGGTGGCTGGACGACGACTCGTTGTTCTTCTACGACGAGACCCGCGGCCTCCTCGTCTGGGACGTCACCAGCGGCGCGGTCGGGACGCTCACCCGGGTGCGCCCGGGCACCCGGCCCGACAGCTACTGGACCGCCAGCGTCGCCGTCGACCTGATGCGCTGACGGCAATTCGATTCGGCACGGAGGTGGCGCCACCCGTACGCTGGTGGCACAGGCGCTCGAGCCGTCATCAGCGGCGAGCCTCCGGAAGAACGCCCCAGCAGCACCGGGGTCACTAGAACCGGACGGGTAGGCCCGTCACAGCCGTGAACGAAGCGGTCCCGCTCCGGCGGGGCAAGCGAGGTGGTACCGCGGCAGCCCTGTCGTCCTCGTGTCACACGAGACGACGACAGAGAGACACCGATGAGCTACCCCAAGTCCGGCGACGGTCCCGTCCCGTCCAGCCCGCGCTTCCCCGAGCTCGAGGAGCGGGTGCTGGAGTTCTGGGAGAAGGACGGCACCTTCCAGGCGAGCGTCGACCAGCGGGAGGCGGGGGAGCACGGCGCCAACGAGTTCGTCTTCTACGACGGACCGCCGTTCGCCAACGGACTGCCGCACTACGGGCACCTGCTGACCGGCTACGTCAAGGACGTCGTGCCGCGCTACCAGACCATGCGCGGACGCCGGGTCGAGCGCCGGTTCGGCTGGGACACCCATGGGCTGCCGGCCGAGCTCGAGGCGATGCGCCTCAACGGCATCAAGACGACCGACGAGATCCTCGAGCTCGGCATCGAGAAGTTCAACGAGGCCTGCCGCGCCTCGGTGATGAAGTACACCGCCGAGTGGCGCGAGTACGTCACCCGCCAGGCCCGTTGGGTCGACTTCGACAACGACTACCGCACCTACGAGCCCGACTACATGGAGTCGGTCATGTGGGCCTTCAAGCAGCTCTACGACAAGGGCTGGGTCTACGAGGGCTTCCGGGTGCTGCCCTACTGCTGGAACGACGAGACGCCGCTGTCCAACCACGAGCTGCGCATGGACGAGGACGTCTACAAGATGCGCCAGGACCCGGCGGTCACCGTGGGCTTCCGGATCACCTCCGACGGCCCGCTCCGCGACGCCCTGCTGCTGACCTGGACGACCACGCCGTGGACGCTGCCGAGCAACCTCGCGGTCATGGTCGGCACCGAGATCGACTACGTGGCGGTCCAGCACGACGGCCACCGGCTGGTGCTCGCGGAGGCCCGGCTGCCCGCGTACGCCCGGGAGCTGGCCCCCGACGGACAGGGCGAGCCGGAGGTCGTCTGGCGGGGGACGGGTGCCGACCTGCTCGGCCTCACCTACGCGCCGCCGTTCACCTACTACGCCGGTCACGAGAACGCGTTCCGGGTCGTCCCGGCCGACGAGGCCGTCACCACCACCGACGGCACCGGGCTGGTGCACAGCGCCGGCGCGTTCGGTGAGGTCGACAAGGAGGTGACCGACCGTGAGGGCATCGAGGCGGTGATGCCGGTCGGCAAGGACGGACGGTTCACCGACCCGGTCACCGACTACGCAGGCATGCAGGTCTTCGACGCCAACCTGCACATCATCGACGACCTCAAGGCCGCCACCCGGGGGGAGCAGAGCGGCTCGGTCACCCCCGGCACGGTGCTGCTGCGCCGCGAGACCTACGACCACAGCTACCCGCACTGCTGGCGCTGCCGCGAGCCCCTGATCTACAAGGGCGTGTCGTCGTGGTTCGTGCAGGTCACGGCGTTCAAGGAGCGGATGCTCGAGCTCAACCAGCAGATCAACTGGGTGCCCGAGCACAACCGCGACGGCTCCTTCGGCAAGTGGCTGGAGAACGCCCGGGACTGGTCGATCACCCGCAACCGGTTCTGGGGATCGCCCGTCCCGGTGTGGAAGAGCGACGACGACGCCTACCCGCGCATCGACGTCTACGGCTCCTTCGAGGAGATCGAGCGGGACTTCGGCCGGCTGCCACGCAACCGGGCGGGCGAGCCGGACCTGCACCGGCCCTACGTGGACGACCTCACCCGGCCCAACCCCGACGACCCGCGTCCCGAGGGGGAGCGGTCGACGATGCGCCGCGTCACCGACGTCCTCGACGTCTGGTTCGACTCCGGCTCGATGAGCTTCGCCCAGGTGCACGTGCCGTTCCAGAACGAGGAGTGGTTCGAGCACCACTTCCCGGCCGACTTCATCGTCGAGTACTCGGGTCAGAACCGGGGCTGGTTCTACACGCTGCACGTCCTGGCCACCGGGGTCTTCGACCGTCCGGCGTTCCAGAACTGCATCAGCCACGGCTACGTGCTCGGCTCCGACGGCAACAAGATGTCGAAGTCGCTGCGCAACTACCCGGACGTCAGCGAGGTCTTCGACCGAGACGGCGCGGACGCGATGCGCTGGTTCCTGATGGCCTCGCCGATCCTGCGCGGCGGCACCCTGGTCGTCGCCGACCAGGGCATCCGGGACGCGGTGCGGACCGTGATGCTCCCGCTGTGGAACAGCTGGTACTTCTTCCAGCTCTACGCCAACGCCGCGGGCAAGGAGGGGTCCCCGTCGACGGCGTCGACGGACCCGCTCGACCGCTACCTGCTGGCCAAGTGCCGCCAGTACGTCGAGCGGGTGACCGCACAGATGGACGACTACGCGATCGCGGACGCCTGCGACTCCACGCGGGACTTCGTCGACGTGCTGAGCAACTGGTACATCCGGCGCTCGCGCGACCGGTTCTGGGAGGGCGACCAGCAGGCCCTCGACACCCTCTACACGGTGCTCGAGACCGTCTGCCGGGTCACCGCGCCGCTGCTGCCGCTGACGACCGAGGAGGTCTGGCGGGGGCTGACCGGAGGGAGGTCCGTGCACCTCACCGACTGGCCGTCGGCCGAGGAGCTGCCGGCCGACGCCACCCTGGTCGCCGCCATGGACCAGGTCCAGGACGTCTGCTCGGCCACCTCGGCGCTGCGCAAGGCCGGCGGCCTGCGCAACCGCCTGCCGCTGGGCTCGCTCACGGTCGTCGTCGACGACCCGGACTCGCTCCGGGCCTTCACCGGGATCGTCGCGGACGAGGTCAACGTCAAGGCGGTGCGCCTGCTGGCGGCCGACTCGGCCGACGCGGCGGCGTACGGCGTCTCGCAGCGGCTCAACGTCAACGCGCGCGCGGCCGGCCCGCGCCTGGGCAAGGACGTCCAGCACGCCATCAAGGGCTCCAAGTCCGGTGACTGGTCGGTGGCCGACGACGGCACCGTCATCGCGGGCGGGTTCGCCCTCGAGGAGGGCGAGTACACCCTCGAGACCGTCGTGGGCTCCGAGGACGCGGGCATCGCGACCGGCATGCTGCCCGGCGGTGGCTTCGTGGTGCTCGACACCGAGGTCACCCCGGAGCTCGCCGAGGAGGGCCTGGCCCGCGACCTGGTCCGGTCCGTCCAGCAGGCCCGCCGGGACGCGGGCCTGGAGGTCTCCGACCGGATCGCGCTGACCATCGCCGGCTCGGACGCCGTGCAGGCGGCCGCGCGCACGCACGAGCCGCTCATCACCTCCGAGACCCTGGCGACGTCGTACGACGTGCGGCCGGGCCCCGACGGCGAGCCCCAGGTGACGGTCACGAAGGCGTAGCGCTCCCCGGGCGGCTACCAGGGCACCGTGCCCTGGGCGTCGACGAACGTCCCCGAAGGGGCGTCCGCGGGAAGCGTGGCGGCGCGGTGGACCACCTCCGCAGCCTGCTCGGCGGTCAGTGGCGCCTGCTCCCGGCTGGTCGGCGTCAGGTCCGTCTGGACGAACCCCGGGCACACCGAGGTGACCTTGAGCGACGTGCCGGTGAGCGACTTGGCGAGCGCGATCGTCACGTTGTTCAGCGCGGCCTTGGACGACTGGTACGCCGGGACGACCGTGCCGTAGTAGGGCGATCCCGGGTCGGTCTGGTCGGTCAGCGACCCCATCGTCGAGGTGACGTTGACGATCCGGCCGGCGCGGCTGGTGCGGAGCAGCGGCAGGAAGGCCTCGAGCACGGCGACGGCGCCGAAGAGGTTGGTGTCGAACGTCTGCCGGAACATGCCGACGTCGACGACCTCGGCCGGGTCGGGGTGGGTGGCCTCCGGGAGCACGCCTGCGTTGTTGACCAGGACGTCGAGGTGCCCGAACCTGGCCGCGACGTGGTCGGCGGCCGCTCTCACGCTGGCGTCGTCGGTGACGTCCAACCGCAGCGCCGAGGCTGAGCGGCCCTCCCGGTTGATCCGGTCGGCAGCCTCCCGGACCTGGGTCACGTCGCGGGCGGCCAGGATCACGTGGCCGCAGTCCCGGGCGAGCCGGTGGGCGGTGGCCCGCCCGATCCCGCGGCTGGCCCCGGTCACCAGGGCGACCCTCGTGGTTGTCATCGTCGTGTCGGTGTTCTCTGCGCTCACGGAGACAGTCCATCCCGCCGAAGGCCCCGGCGCTGGCGGGAATCGGGCCCAGGTCTCCGGCGGGAAACGGACATCGGACTGGCGGTCGCTCAGCGCGACAGGTTGCGGTACGCGCGGGCCGACAACGGCAGGAACACCGCGGTCAGGACGAGCGGCCAGACGAAGGCCACCAGCACGGCGTGCTCGGCGAGGACGCCGGCGGTGATGCCGGTGGGGTTGCCGAACAGCTCGCGAGCGGCGGCCGCGGTGGCGGACACCGGGTTCCACTGCGCGAGGAAGCCCAGCCAGTCCGGCATCGTCTCGGGCGCGACGAACAGGTTGGACAGGAAGCCGAGCGGCCAGACCAGGACCTGGACCGCCACCTGGCCACCCTCGCCCCGGAGCACGACGCCCAGGAAGATCCCGATCCAGAGCACCGCGAACCTCAGCCACAGCAGCAGAGCGACGGCGAGCAGGGCGCGGCCCACGCCCTGGTCGACCCGCCAACCCACGAGCAGACCGCCGACCACGAGGACCGCGAGCTGCGCCGCCGAGTTGGTGAGGTCCGCACCCGCCCGGCCCAATGGCACCGCCACACCGCTGATCGGCATCGACCGGAAGCGGTCGGTGATGCCGCGCTTGGCGTCCTCCGCGACCGCGGCCATCGTCGTCTCGACGCCGAACATCATGGAGAGCGCGAACATGCCGGGCAGCAGGTAGGGCAGGTAGTCGCCGCCACCGGGCAGGTCGATCGCGCCGCCGAAGAGGTAGCCGAAGACGAGCAGCAGCATCAGGGAGAACGCGATCCCGAAGATCGGCGTCCACGGCTCGCGGACCCAGTGCTTCAGGTCGCGCAGGGTCACGATCCAGCCCTGGCGCAGGGTGGCGATCATCGGTGGGCTCCTTCGGTCAGGTGCAGGAAGACCTCGTCGAGGGTGGGCCGGCGCAGCAGCACGTCGTCGACCGCGATCCCGGCGGAGTCGATGGTGCGGACGACGCCGAGCAGGGCGGCGGTGCCACCCGCCTGGCCGGCCTCGACGGACACCGCCCGGGTCTCCGCGTCCACCGAGCCGTGCAGCAGCGCCGCGAGCGCCCCCGGGTCGACGTCCGCGCCCGGCGTCACGATCACCCGGTCGCCGCCCAGGCGGCTCTTGAGCTCCGCCGACGTCCCCTCGGCGATGACCCGGCCCGCCCCCATCACGGTGATCCGGTCGGCCAGCTGGTCGGCCTCGTCGAGGTACTGGGTCGTCATCAGCACCGTGGTGCCGAGGCCGACGGCCTGCCGGACCGCCTGCCACACCTCGGCTCGTCCTCGCGGGTCGAGTCCGGTTGTCGGCTCGTCCAGGAACAGCAGCCGGGGCCGGAGGATCAGGCTGGCGGCGATGTCGAGGCGGCGCCGCATGCCACCGGAGTAGGTCGACACCTTGCGGTCGCGGGCGTCGGCCAGGGCGAACGTCGCCAGGAGCTCGTCGCCGCGGGCGGCTGCCTCGGCCTTCGACAGCCCGTGCAGCCGACCGAGGAGGACGAGGTTCTCGTGGCCGTGCAGCACCTCGTCGAGGGCGGTGGCCTGGCCGACCAGGCCGATCGCGCGGAGCACGGCCGTCGCCTCCCGGCGTACGTCGTGGCCGGCGACCCGGACCTCGCCCCGCTCGCAGCGGGTGAGCGTCGCGAAGGTGCGGACGGCGGTCGTCTTGCCGGCGCCGTTGGGGCCGAGGAGGGCGTGGATGGTCCCGGGTGCGACCTCGAGGTCGAACCCGTCGAGGGCGTGCACGTCGCCGTAGGTCTTGTGCAGGGCCCGGGCGAGCAGGGCGGGTGATGCGGACGTCATCTGACTCCAATCGCGTACGA
>NZ_JAEMSS010000278.1 GCF_016462705.1 Nocardioides sp.
GCGAGCGTCCTTGACGCGGAGACCCGGCCTGCTACGCGCGCGGGCACCACGCCCAGCCCCGGGATCGGCCTCGCTGAACCGGGGTTGGTCAAGTCCGGACCGCTCACCAGGTGACCGGCAGCGCCTTGCCCTTCTTGCCGGACGCCGCGACGCCGTACCGGTGCAGGGTGAACCCCATCAGCTGGGAGAACACCGGCCCAGCGACCGAGCCACCGCCGCCGGTGTCCGGGTCGTGGATGGCGACGTAGATCGTGAACCGCGGGTCCTCCGCGGGGGCGAAGCCTCCGAACGAGACGGTGAACGTGCCGTCGTAGCAGCCGCACTCGGCACCGACCCGCTGTGCGGTGCCGGTCTTGCCGGCGACCCGGTAGCCGGGCACCTGGGCCTTCGGGGCGACGCCGTCCTCGGGGTCGACGACCCGCTCCATCATCAGCGTGGTCTGGTGCGCCGCGTACGAGCTGACGACCCGGCGCGTGGCGGCCACGCCGGTGCCGATCTCGACACCGTCGTCACGCACCGCGGTGCCCTTGATCAGGCTGGGCGCGACCCGCACGCCGTCGTTGGCGATGGTGTTGACCGCGGCAGCCATCTGGATGGGCGTCACCGACAGGGACTGCCCGAAGGCGATCCGGTCCTCGGCCTGCTCGGTCCACAGCGCCGGGTCGGGCAGGATCCCCGGCGACTCCGACTCGAGACCGACGTCGGTGCGCCGGCCCAGCCCGAACGCCTCGAGGTAGGAGCGCATCTCCCCGGGCTTGAACCGGTCGGCGGCCAGCACCGTGCCGATGTTGGAGGACTTCGCGAGGATCCCGGCCAGGGTCAGCCGCAGCGTGCCGTGCTCGAAGTAGTCCCGGATCGGCCGGTCCTGCCGGTCCAGGCGGCCGGGCACCGTGAACTCCGTGCGCGCGGTCATCCGCCCCGCGTCGATGAGGGAGGCCAGGGTGAGGACCTTCTGCACCGAGCCAGGCTCGTAGGCCAGGTTGATGGACCGGGCGCCGCGGTCCTCGGTCTCGTAGTCCGCCGGGTTGGCCGCGTCGAACGTCGGGTAGTCCGCGTCGGCCAGCACCTCGCCGGTCCTCGAGTCCAGGATGAGGGCGACGCCGGACTCACCGCCCGCCTTGCGCACCGCGTCGCGGAGGACCCGCTGCGTGAACCACTGCAGGTCCCGGTCGATGGTCGTGGTCAGGTCGGCACCGTCGACCGCGTCCGTGGTCTCGTGGCTGCCGAGGGGGATCTTGTTGCCGCCGCCGACCTCGTAGCGGGCCGAGCCGTCCGTGCCCGAGAGGTGCTTGTCGAAGACCTGCTCCAGGCCGCCGAACGCCTCGTCGGTGCCCATGAACCCGATCAGGTTGGCGGCCACGTCGTGCGCGGGGTAGGTGCGCACGGGGTCGCGCCGGGTCGAGAGGCCCTCGATGTCGCGGGCCTCCGCCTCCTCGAGCACGTCGTTGGCGAGCGTCGAGGGCACCCGCCGGGCGATGTACTCGAACCGGCTCTCCTTGTCCGCGCCCCGGAGCCGGGCCAGGGTGTCGATGTAGTCGACCGACAGCCGCTCGGCGAGGAACCGGGCGATCGCCGGAGCGTCGTCGGCGGTCTGGGCCGGGTCGGCCACGACCATGAGCCCGTCGACGGAGTCGGCGAGCGGCTCTCCGTTGCGGTCGAGGATGTCACCGCGCTCAGCGGGGAGCACCACCTCGACCGTGCCCTCGGCGGCCGCCATCGCGGCGTACGAACCGGGGTCGACCCCTTGGAGCTGCACGAGCCGGGCACCGAAGACCGACAGCACCATCGCGATCAGGACGAACCCGACCCGGAGCCGGGACTGCGGCACTCCGCGGGTGCTCCGGCGTCGCCGCACTGTGGGTCCTCGTCTCGGCTGGGTAGGCATCGGTGGCTGGGTCCGGGGAGTCAGGTGGATGAGTCAGGTGGATGGGTCAGTGGGAGTCATCGTCGCCGTCTCGGGCGTCGATTCGGGTCAGCCGCGACCCGTGTCGCGGGCCTGCTGGTTCCGGTTCCTGGCCCGGTCGCCCTGCGCCGGCTTGCTCCCGGGAGGCGCCGCCACCGTCACGATCTGGGGCGGCGGGTCGAGCACGGCCGGCTTGGGCGGCGCCGGTGAGAGCGGGTTCGGGGTGTTGTCCCGGGTGGCCGGCGAGCAGGTCCCCTGCAGGGCCTCGGCCCCCAGCACGAGGGTGCACGCGTCCAGCGGCGCGACCATCCCAGCCTGGGCGGCCAGCACCGCGAGGTGCTGCGGGTCACGCAGCGCCTGGAGCTCGCTGTGCAGGGTCTGCTCGCGGGCGCTGAGGCTGGCCGCACGCTCCTCGAGCGTCGTCGCGGCGAACGAGGCCTGCTGCATCTGGGTGTTGAAGCACAGCAGCCCGACGATGCCGCCGAGCAGGACCACGCTGACCAACGTCACGAACGGCAGCCGCGGCGCGCGCACCCGCCTGCGGTGCGGGACCACGGTCAGCCGGGCCCGTTGGACAGCGGCCTCGAAAGGGGCACGGGCTCTGCTCAGTGCCGTGGCGGCGGACGTGCTCATCATGCTCCCCGGGGAAGGTGGGTGGTGGGACTGACGCGTTCGAGGGCACGGAGTCGCACCGAGGCGGCCCGCGGGTTCTGGGCGATCTCCGACTCGTCGGCCCGCTCGGCGCCCCTGGTCACCAGCCGCAGCGCAGGGGCGCTCCCCTCGGGGAGGAACGGCAGGTCCTCGGGCACGGTGGAGCGGGTGGCCTCGGCGAACGCGTGCTTGACCAGCCGGTCCTCGAGCGAGTGGTAGGACTCGACCACCACCCGGCCGCCGACCGCGATCGCGTCGATCGCGGCCGGGATCGCGCGGCGCAGCACCGCGAGCTCGTCGTTGACCTCCATCCGCAGCGCCTGGAAGGTCCGCTTGGCGGGGTGGCCACCGGTTCGCCGGGCCGGCGCCGGGATCTCGGCGTACAGCAGCTCGACGAGCCGGGCCGACGTGGTGAACGGCGCCTGCTCGCGCTGCCGCACCACGGCGGCCGCGATCTTGCGGGCGAACCGCTCCTCCCCGTAGTCGCGCAGCACCCGGGTCAGGTCGGCCACCGAGTAGGTGTTGAGCACGTCGGCCGCGGTGGGACCGCTGGTGCCGTCCATCCGCATGTCCAGCGGGGCGTCCTCCGCGTAGGCGAACCCGCGCTCGCGGACGTCGAGCTGCATCGAGGAGACACCGAGGTCGAAGAAGACGGCGTCGACCGCCGCCAGGCCGAGGTCGTCGAGCACGTCCGGGAGCTCGTCGTAGACCGCGTGCACCCCGGTGAAGCGCTCGCCGTAGGGCGCCAGCCGGGTGCGGGCCAGCTCGAGGGCGGCCGGGTCCCGGTCGATACCGACGACCCGGGCCAGCTCGCAGCGGGTGAGGACCGCCTCGGTGTGCCCGCCGAGGCCGAGGGTGGCGTCGACCAGCACCGAGCCCGGCTCCTGCAGGCACGGGGACAACAGTGCGACGACCCGGTCGAGGAGCACCGGGACGTGGCGGGGGCCGGCCACGGTCAGCCCAGGGGAAGGTGGGTCAGGACCAGCAGGGCCGCGGCCAGGCAGACCGAGGTGACGGCCGAGAAGGCCATGACGGCCACCGCCTCCCGGGCCTGGTGGCGGACCCGGCGGGGTGCCGGATGGATGGTGCTCATGGGTTCGACCCTTCGGACGAGCGGTGTGGGGAAGACGTCGGGACTCGTAGGGCCAGGTCTCAGGCCGCTCCGCCGCGCTGCGTCGTCTGGAACCGGGGAAGGTGCCCCAGATGACACGGCCGCTCGGCTGAGCTGTGGGGAGCGGGCCGAGACCTCGTCCTGCGAGTCCCTGTGGAGTTGTGGGCGGTGCTGGGGGGGTTGGGCT
>NZ_JAEMSS010000279.1 GCF_016462705.1 Nocardioides sp.
GGCTTCCCCGCGGCGCGGAGCCTGGCGATGCCGCGCGTGGCGGCGGAGCGGGCGAGGGCCTTCTTGGTGGCCCTCGGTGCGGCGAGCCTGGGCGCGGTCGAGAGCCGGAGCGGCTTGCGCAGGGTCTGGCTCACCCCGAGCCAGCCCCCGTCGGCCCCCTGGTGGACCACCAGGTCGCCCCCGACGACCGGGAGGCCGCGGTAGGTGCGGTCCAGGCGGACGTGGGTGGCGCCGGAGCGGTCGACCACGGCGTCCCGGGCCGCGAACCGCTGGCCCTGGGTGTGCCGCGCGTCCCGCGGGTGGGCGGCGAGCCCGCTGATGGCGGCGCGGGCGGCCCGGTCGGTGCCGTCGACCGCGCGGCTGACGGAGCCGACGGCTCCGCTCGCCCGGTCCGAGCTGCCGCTCGGACCGGTGGTCCCGCTGGCGCTGCCGGTCTGGGCGCCCAGCGCGGTGGCCGCCAGCAGCGCGGCGGTGCCGAGCCCCCACGACCGAGTGATGGTCCTTCGCATGTGGTCATACCTCTTCGTGTCGCACGCCCCGAGTCGGGCGATCCGTGAGGTGACCTTGGCAAGCAGCGCGTACTGGTGGGTAGCCGGAGGCGTCGCAGGTTTGTGCGTTGCAGGAACCTGCAGAAGCTGCCCCCAGAGCTGCTGAGGAGCCGCCAGGGCCGCGCCGGGCGTCGTCAGTCCAGGTCGAGGAGCTGCTCGAGCCCGACCGTGAGCCCCGGCCGGCCGCCGATGGCCCGCAGGCCGGTCAGCACGCCCGGCGTGAACGAGGCCCGGTCGAGCGAGTCGTGGCGGATCGTGAGGGTCTCCCCCGGCCCGCCGAGGATCACCTCCTGGTGCGCGACGAGGCCTCGGACCCGGAGCCCGTGCACCCGGACGCCGTCGACGTCCGCCCCCCGCGCCCCCTCGAGACCGGTGCTCGTGGCATCGGGCATGGGCGGGCTCCCCGCGGCCCGGCGGGCGGCGGCCACGAGCTGCGCCGTCCGCCGCGCGGTCCCCGAGGGTGCGTCCGCCTTGTCCGGGTGGTGCAGCTCGACGATCTCGACCGACTCGTAGAAGGGTGCCGCGGCCGCCGCGAAGCGCATCATCAGCACCGCCCCGATCGAGAAGTTCGGGGCGACCAGCACGCCGACCTCCGGCGCGGCGACCAGCCACTCGGCAAGCGTGTCCAACCGAGCCTCGTCGAACCCGGTCGTGCCGACGACGGCGTGGATGCCGTGCTCGACGCAGAAACGCAGGTTGTCCATGACCACGTCCGGGTGGGTGAAGTCCACCACCGCGTCGGCGCCGGCCGAGACGAGAGCGTCGAGCGGGTCGTCGACGTCGATCTCGGCCACCAGCTCGAGGTCGTCGGCGGACTCGACGGCCCGGCACACCTCGGAACCGACCTTGCCCCGGGCACCCAGCACCCCGACCCGTCGCACCATGTGCACAACCTAGTGCTGCCGCCTTGTGCCAAGGTTGGACCATGGCAGTGCAGTCGATCCCAGCCCGGATCCGGTGGGCGGTGGACTTCATGGACGTTCAGCCGGGCGACCACGTCCTGGAGATCGGCTGTGGGCCCGGAGCCGCCGCAGAGCTGATCTGCCAGCGGCTGGAGACCGGCAAGCTGTTCGCCATCGACCGCTCCGAGTCGGGGGTCGACCGCACCCGCCGGCGCTGCAAGCGCTTCGTCGACGCCGGCCGGCTCACCGTCCGCCAGATCGACCTCGCGACCCTGCGGGTGCCCGTCAAGCGGCTGCACAAGGTCTTCGCCTTCAACGTCAACCTGTTCTGGGTGCGCGAGTGCCAGGACGAGGTGGCTCTCCTGCACGAGCGGGTCCTGCCGGGGGGCGTCGTCAACCTCTTCTACGACGCCAGCCGGCCCGAGCAGGTCCCGGAGATCAGGGAGAAGGCGTCGGCGGCCCTGGCGGCGGGCGGTTTCCGGGTCTCCGTCGCTGAGAACGTGGCACCCGCCGTGGTCGCCATCATCGGCAAACGGTGAAGGTTATATCCTTAAGTCTGCTGACTTCAGGCAATTCCCTCATGTAGCCTGAGCGGATGCGCGTCGCCGTGCTCACCGTGGACCAGCGGGGCTCCACCAAGGCCGGGGCCACCGACCGGGTCCCCGCGACCCTCTCCGGGCTGGACGGCCTCGACGCCCTGCGCCTGCTGAGGCCGTTCGAGCGCACCGCCGGCGACGAGTTCCAGGGAGTCGTCGACGACCCCCTCACCGCCGCCGCGGTGCTCGAGCGCCTGCTCCGGGAGAACGCGTGGAACATCGGGCTCGGTGTCGGCGAGGTCGACGACCCCCTGCCGCGCAGCACCCGGGCCGGACGCGGAGCGGCGTACGTGCACGCGCGCGCCGCCGTGACCGCGGCCAAGTCCAGTCCGTGGCACCTGCGCGTGGAGGGCGACCGCCCGCGAGTGCGCTGGCTGGAGACCACGATCTGGTTGTGGGCCTCGATCCTGTCCCGGCGTACGCCGCGCGGCTGGGAGGTCGCCGACCTGGCCGACGACGGCCTGCGCTACGACCAGGTCGCCGAGCGCCTCGGCATCACGCAGTCCGCGGTGAGCCAGCGTGCGCAGGCCGCTGGGATCGTCGAGGGCCGCCGCGCGCGTGAGCTGGCCGCCGACCTCCTGGCCGAGCTGCTGGCAGGAGACGGGGCATGAACCCCGAGTCCGTCACCCAGACGGTCATCGTCCTGCTGGCGGCGACGCTCGTGGCGTCCGTCGCCGGCTGGGCGCGGTTCGGACGGACGATCTGGCCGCCGATCGCCCTGGCCCTCCTCGCCGGCGCCGCCCTCCTCGCGGCGGTCTCCGAGGAGCTCGCCACGAGCGGCCGCGCCACCATGACGGCGGTCGTGGTGCTGGCCGGTCTCGCCGCCGTCGTCGGCGGCGGTCCCCTCACCACCCGGGTGTTCGAGGCGGTCGACGCCGCCGAAGGACCGGAGGGGACGGACCCGACTCCCATCGAGTCCGCGGGCGACGTGCTGCGCGGCGGTGCCTGGATCGGCGGGCTCGAACGCGCCGCGGTCTTCGCCAGCCTGGCGAGCGGCACACCCGAAGGCGTGGCGATCGTGCTCGCGATCAAAGGCCTGGGCCGCTACGCGGAGCTGCAGACGCGAGCCGGCACGGGCGCCGCGGAGCGCTTCATCATCGGGACCTTCACCAGCGTGCTCTGGGCCGCGGCCTGCGCCGGGTCGGTGGCGCTGGTCCTCCGCTGACCAAACGTGTCACCGGTTTGGCTCACATCGTCGGCCGAGGTGCCGATCTGACGGGTGCACCCCGGCGACCCGCCGCGGGCCTGTCGACACCACGAGCGCTCCCTGCTGGTCCCCCACCGTGCGGGCGAGAGAAGGACCGGGCATGGAAGCCGATGGTCTGGACGACATCGTCCAGGAGTTCCTGATCGAGAGCCACGAGAACCTCGACCAGCTCGACCGCGACCTCGTCGCGCTCGAGCAGCAGCCGGGTTCCCGTGAGCTGCTCGCGAGCATCTTCCGGACCATCCACACCATCAAGGGGACCTGCGGCTTCCTCGCCTTCACCAAGCTGGAGTCCCTCACGCACGTGGGCGAGAACCTGCTGGCCCGCCTGCGGGACGGCCAGATGCAGCTGACCCCGGCCACGACCGACGTCCTGCTGGCCATGGTGGACACGGTGCGCGAGCTGCTCGCGACGATCGAGGCCGCCGGCGCCGAGGGAGACGTCGACGTCGACGGCCTCGTCGGGGTCATCACCGCCGTGCTCAACGACGACCACGCCGCCGCGGCGCCCACCCCGCAGACAGAGACC
>NZ_JAEMSS010000108.1 GCF_016462705.1 Nocardioides sp.
CGGCTCGCGTTCGAGTACCGCCAGGCGTTCAACAAGGACGTCGTCATCGACCTCGTCTGCTACCGCCGCCGCGGTCACAACGAGGGCGACGACCCGTCGTACACCCAGCCGCTGATGTACGACCTGATCGAGCAGAAGCGCTCGGTGCGCAAGCTCTACACCGAGTCGCTGATCGGCCGCGGGGACATCACGCTCGAGGAGGCCGAGCAGGTCCTCCGCGACTACCAGCAGCAGCTGGAACGGGTCTTCACCGAGGTGCGCGAGGCGACCAGCCAGCCCTCGGAGTGGACCACCGTCCCCGACTACCCGGACAAGCCGGCCGGCGAGACCGCGACCGCCGTGGTGCCCGAGGTGCTGAAGCGGATCGCGGACGCCTACGTGACCCCGCCCGCCGGCTTCACCGTGCACCCGAAGGTGATGCCGCAGCTCCAGCGGCGCGCCCAGGCCATCGCCGACGGGCCGATCGACTGGGGCACCGGCGAGATCCTGGCGATCGGGGCGCTGCTGATGGACGGGCGTCCGGTCCGGCTGGCCGGCCAGGACTCCCGACGGGGGACGTTCGCCTCCCGCTTCGCGACGATCATCGACCGGGTCAACGCCGACGAGTGGACGCCGCTGGCCAACCTCACCGAGGACCAGGCGCGCTTCCACGTCTACGACTCACTGCTGTCCGAGTACGCCGCGCTGGGCTTCGAGTACGGCTACTCCGTGGCCCGCCCCGAGGCCCTGGTCATGTGGGAGGCCCAGTTCGGCGACTTCGTCAACGGCGCCCAGACGGTGATCGACGAGTTCATCACCTCGGGCAAGACCAAGTGGCGTCAGGAGTCCGGCGTCGTGCTCCTGCTCCCGCACGGCTACGAGGGCCAGGGACCGGACCACTCGTCCGCACGGATCGAGCGGTTCATGACCCTGTGCGCCGACGACGCGTTCGTGGTCGCCCAGCCGTCCACGCCGGCGTCGTACTTCCACCTGCTGCGCCGCCACTCGCTCGGCGAGGAGCACCGGCCGTTGATCGTGTTCACCCCGAAGTCGATGCTCAAGCGCAAGGAGGCGGCCTCCTCGCCCGGCGACTTCACCAGCGGCACCTTCCGGCCGTTCATCGGCGACGCCGAGGCCGACCCGGAGAAGGTCGACACGTTCCTGCTGTGCTCGGGCCGGGTCACCTGGGACCTGATGGTCGAACGGGCGAAGCGGGAGAACAAGGAGCGGTTCGCCATCGCCCGCGTCGAGCAGCTCTACCCGCGCCCGCTCGACGAGATCAAGGCCGAGATCGCGCGCTTCCCGAAGCTGAGCACGGTGCGCTGGGTCCAGGACGAGCCGTCCAACCAGGGGCCGTGGCCGCACTACGCGCTCAACGTGGCCCCCGAGCTGGACGCGACCGTCGAGCCGGTCACCCGGCAGGCGTCGTCGTCGCCCTCGGTCGGCACCGTGAAGCGCCACCTCGAGGAGCAGAAGGACCTGCTCGAGCGGGCCTTCAGCTAGACGCTCGTGTACTTCACCGACCGCGGCATCGAGGAGCTACAGGCCCGCCGGGGCGAGGAGGAGGTCTCCCTCGCCTGGCTGGCCGAGCGGCTGAGCGAGTTCACCGACGTCCACCCGGAGTTCGAGACGGCCGTCGAGAGGTTCGCGACCTGGCTCGCCCGGCTGGACGACCCCGAGGACTGAGCCGGACCGCACCCCCGGCGACGAGCAGCAGCCCCGCGATGCCCAGGCCGAGCGGGTAGGTCGCCCGCATCCGGCCCAGATGGATCCCTTGGCGCAGCTGCTCGACCCCGTCGGCCCGGCTCTCGGCACCGAGCACGAAGGTGGCGTCGAGGGCCACGACCACCGTCTCGTCGCTCACCAGGGTCTGCCGGACCCGCTGCCGCACGTCGAGCAGCCCTCCGGTGTTGGGCTCCACCCACACCGTCCGCTCCCCCTCGTACACCTGCCGGACCTCGACGTCCTGCACGCTGGCGATGCCCATGATCGACGCCGGGACCGTCGTGGGTCCGACGTCGGTGGGGGGCACCACGCTCCGGAACTCGTAGGCCCGCACGCCGTCGACCGTGTCCTCGCCGACGTACGCCGCCGTCACCGGGGCACCCAGGGCGGGGTCCCACACCTCGTGGTCCACCGGCTCGGTGCGGAACGGGAACTTCAGGACCTGCCCCGATCGGGACACCGGCTCCGCGGCCCCGGTCGCGGTGACCCGGAACCCCTCACAGCAGTCCGACGCCCGGCCGGTCCGCTCGTCGAAGGCCGCCACCTCCCACGTCTGCGAGCGGACGAGGCCGTCGTCCGACGCGATGGTCGCCTCGGTCCGCCACTGCGCGACGCCGTCGGGTGGCGAGCCGGTCGCCCGGTAGCCGTCGGTGTAGGAGGTGAGCGTGAGGTCGCGCACCACGGTGGACTGAGTCTCGACGTCGAGGATCTCGGCATCGGCGGCCAGCAACGTCGTGGTGACGTCGGGATCGGCCGGCAGCGTCTCGAGCCGTGGTGCCACCTGGGTCGGCAGGAGGACCGCCCCGAGGACGGCCAGACCACCGGCCGGGACGAGGACGCGGCTGCGCAGGCTCATCGGCCGGCTCCCCCGGCACCCTCGTCCGGGGCGAACCTGCTGAGGCCGTACGTGGTGCCGGTGTAGATGCGCCCCTGACCGTCCATGGTCATCCCGGCGAAGTTGGCGTTCTCGCAGATGTTGTCGGTCACCACGGGGAACGGCGCGTCGGGCGCACGCGCCCCCACGAGGTCGAGCAGCGGCTCGAGCTCGTCGCCGCAGCCCTGGTGTGCCCCCGGCACGAACCAGCGGTTCTCCCCGGTCCGCGCGTCGAGGGCCCGCACCCCGAACACCGCGCGCCCGTCCACGCGGCCGAGGCTGTTGTCGAGGAGCAGGCCCGAGCCACGCGACACCATGGGGATCCCGGTGGGGAAGCTCACGGTCGGGTTCACCCAGACCGTCCGGCACGTCCGGCTCTCCGGGTCCCAGTCGATGCGGGCCGCTCCTCGCGGCGCGTGCCGAGGGATGCTGCCCGCGAGCTCGGTGAACACCACCCGTGAGGTCGACGGGAGGCTCTCCAGCTGCGGCAGGCCACGCACCGTGTTGTCGACGACGTAGCTGGCATAGCCGTCCACGACGACGCTCTGGTCGGTCTTGGTGCCCGGCCGGTCCGGTTGGCCGAAGTCCACCCGCACCGAGCACGCCAGCCGAGGGTCGTCGCCGCGCGGCGGCACCCAGCCCGACGGGACCTCGTCGCGCCAGTAGACGTTGAGCCGCATGAACCGGCTGGCGTCGGTGATGACCACGAACCGGTCCTGCTGTCCTGGACCACCCATCAACGTCGGCGTGGACCCGCTGCCGCCGGTGAAGGCACCGACCGACGTGCTCTCGTACCCGACCCGCCACGTCTGCTCGACGACCGAGCCGGTCACGTCGAACCGGTACTGCGCGCGGTCGCTGACCACGTAGATGCCCCCGGTCTCGTCGACGGCGATGGTGTTGCTCATCAGCTCGAGCCCGGTGTCGTCCGGCGCCGCGCACTGGTCCCCGTTCACCGAGCCACGGGCGAGGGGCCCGGCGTCCCAGTCCTGGGGGTCCGCGGGCAGCACGAGCAGGTTGCCGAGCGACGTACCGACCACGATGCCGCCGTCGTAGGTGTGCGCGAGCCCCACGAGGTCCTCGTCCTGGCACAGGTATGCCGGGGGAACGGGGAACGCCGCGAGCCTGGCGATCCCCGAGTGCGGGTCACCCGGGTCGACGTCACCCCAGGCCTCGACGACCGACCCGTGGAGACGGATCACCTGGTTGTCGCGGTTCAGCTCGTAGTAGGCGACGCCCATCCCCTGCCGGGGCACCCGCGGAGGCGTCTCGGCGAGGACCTCCAGGGTGTCCGCGTCGAGCTTGACCACCTGCTCGGTGCCCGCGACGTTGAGCCAGAGCGGTGTCGTCCCGTCGGCGTACGGCGCCCCCACGTGCGCCCAGATGGGCACCGCCCCGTCCAGCTCCAGGTGCTCCGCCCGGAGCCGTCCGTCCGGGTCGGTGGCGGCCAGGTAGGTCGACTGCCGGTAGCTGTTGCCGTGCGTCGCCGCCTGGGCGGTGGACGCCAGGAACGGGTTGCACGGCGCCAGGTCAGGGGCCGCGGGACAGGCCGCGTCCTCGAGGCGGTCCGGGCCGGCGGCCGGCCCGGAACCGGAGGCACCGCCAGTGGCCAGGAGGAGCAGAAGGACGCAGACGGCTCGGAGCACGACCGCGACCCTAGGTTCAAACAGACGATTGAATCAAGTGTTTGAATGCGCCGTGTCGCTCCTACGGGTGCTCTCCGCCTCCAGCATCCCCACGACGGCGTCCACCAGCTCTCCGTAGACGACCGCCACGCCCCCGGGACCCGACTGCCCCAGCCAGTCGGCGTAGCCCTCGGCGGCACCGAGCACGCCGATGGAGGTGTCCAGGGCCTGGGCCAGACGGAACGCGCGGGTGCTCGCCGTGAGCTCCGGTCGGGCCAGCCCGTAGATCCGGTCCCAGTCGCGCCACTGGCCCTCGAAGACCGCGCCGAGCTGCGGTCCGAGGGACCTGGTGGTGAGGATCTGCCCGACGACGCGTACCCAGTCGGCGGCACCCTGCTCCACCAGCTCCAGGAGAGGTCTCGCCAGGCCGTCGGCGATGTCCCGGCAGGTCGGGTCGCCGCCCGCGAGCACGGCGTCCATCAGGGCCATCCTGCGCCGGTGCAGCGCATCGGTGCGGTCCCGGAGCAGGGCGGCGAGGAGCTCCTCCTTGGACCCGAAGTGGTAGTGCACCGACGCGACGTTGGCACCCGCCGCCGAGATGACGGTCCGCAGGGACACCGCACCGACGCCGTGCGCCGCGAACAGCCGTTCCGCGGCCAGCAGCAGCCGGCGGTCGGTGGGGAGGTCGCGTTCGCCGGGGGTGAGGACGTCGTCGCGCCCGGGCTCAGCCACGGGGGGACTATGGCACGGAGGACGATGGCAGGGGGCACCACTAGCCTGTCCGGGTGACGTCGCAGGTGGCTCCGTGACCCTGCCGGACTTCGTGTGCGTGGGCGCCCAGAAGGCGGCGACCAGCTGGCTCGCCCAGGTGCTCCAGGAGCACCCCCAGGTGTGGGTCCCGCCGATCGGCGAGCCGCACTTCTTCGACCGCGTCGGGCGGCCGCTACGGCGCCGGGTCGCGGTGCTGGCCGAGCGGGCCCGCCGCGAGTCGGACGAGCCCTCCATGGCCGACTACCTCGACCGGATCCAGCGTCATCCGGCCGTCTCGCTGGACTGGTACCAGGAGCTGTTCACCGACCCCCGGCGCTCCGGGACCCGCGGTGGCGACGTCACGCCGGCCTATCTCGGCATGGACGAGGAACGGGTGCGGTCGGCGCGCGAGCTGCTCGGCGACGTCCCGGTGCTGGTCGTGGTCCGGCGGCCACTGGACCGCGAGCTGTCCCAGCTGCGGATGTGGGCCACGCGCACCGCGGGCGGGCTGACGCCCCCGACGACCGAGGAGGAGTGGGCCGCCCGCTACGAGCTGATGACCCGCCGAGCCCCCCGCGGACGCTACGGCGCGAGCCTTCCTCGTTGGCAGGCACACTTCTCCCGGGTCCTGGCCCTGCCGTTCGGGGACGTGCGCGAGCAGCCGGAGGACCTGATCGCCCGGGTCGAGGACCACGTGGGAGTCGACCGGTACGCCGGCTACACCCGGCTGCGCACCACGATCCACCGGTCCGCCCGGGCGGAGATCCCGCCCTCCGTGGTCGCACGGGCCGAGGCGAACGTCGCCGACGACGATCGCTATCTCACCGAGGAGCTCGGGACCGACTTCTTCGCCCGGACCCGGTGAGCCGCACCCGGACGGCGCCAGCGTCGCGGGATCGGGTCGCCACTACTGTGTCGCCGTGACCGCACAGATCGAGTGGGTGGAGTCCCCGACCGCCGGCGTCAGCTACCCGGCCGCACCGTGGCACATGGTGGGCTCGCTCTGGCTGACCCTGTTCAAGGTGGCGGACCCCGTCGACGACCTCCGCCCGGCCGGCATCTACGGCGCCGCGTTCGTCTCCTACGAGGAGGGCAGCCCGCTGACCTACAGCGAGCTGCTGGTCGCCCGCCCCCTCTCGACCGACCGGCACGGTCGCCGGGTGTCGATCACCGACATCTGGGTCGACTCGCCCGCCTCCGTGGCCGGTGGCCGCGAGCTGTGGGCCATCCCCAAGGGACTCTGCGACTTCACCCTCGAGTCGGAGCACCGCGGACCCTGGTCCACGACCGAGTGGACCGCCCGTGAGGGACGCGTCCCGATCGCCGCGGCGACGTTCCGCGACGTCTCGCGGGCCGCACCGCGGATCCCGTTCAAGGGCGGCACCTGGCAGCCCGGGATCGAGGACACCGGCGGCGACGAGCGGGTCGCCACCCTGCAGGGCTCGTCCAAGACGCTGCCGGCCCGGGCGCACTGGGACATCAACCCGGGCGGCCCGCTGGGCTGGCTGGCCGGCGCCCGCCAGCTCGCGTCGTTCCGGCAGGCGGCCTTCCGGATGTCCTTCGGCTGAGCGGCTGTCGGCCCTCGCTGTCAGACTCGGCGCCGTGCCGCGGCGGATCGAACCCGGGCCAGCCATCGTGCGGCGGCTGGCCGCCGTCGCGCTCTCCCTGCCCGAGGCCTACGAGGAGGACGCCTGGACCGGCGTGCGCTGGCGGGTCCGCACGAGGACCTTCGCGCACGTGATGGTCGGCCAGGAGGGCTACGAGTCCTCGTTCCGCGACCTCACCGGGATCACGGAGCCGACGACGGTGCTGACGTTCCACTCGTGCGGTGACGAGCTCCTCGCCCTGACCAACGCGCCGCTGCCGTTCTACAAGCCGCCGTGGTCGGGCACCATCGTCGGCCTGGTCCTGGACCCGGACACCGACTGGGCCGAGGTCGCCGAGCTGGTCACCGAGTCCTACCGCTGCTGCGCGCCACAGAAGCTGGTCCGCGCCCTCGATCAGCGCTGAGCGGCCGGGGTCAGTCGTCCTGGGCCTTCTTGGCGGCGTCCCGGATCTCGAACACCTCGGTGGCCAGGCCACCGAGGGCGGTGACCACGTCCCGCACCGCGGAGGTGACGATCGTGGCCACCTCGCCCGCGGTCCCGGCCGCCGCCTCGATGGTCGCCTGGATGCTGTCCTTGCCGATCTCGGCCTGGCTGAGTCGCTCCGGCTCGCCCGAGGGCGGCAGGTTCGGGGAGTCGGTCATGGGACCAGTCTGACCCCGGGGGCTCAGGCGGCCAACGCGTCCTGGGTCACAGGGGCGTCCCCGTCCTCGGCCTTCCGGTCCGGCAGTGCCATCCGGCAGATCTTCGAGGCGACGCTGAAGAGCTGCTTGGAGAGCCGGCCGGTGTTGTACTGCAGGCCGTAGCGTCGGCAGATCTCCTGCACCTCGACGGAGAGGTCCGGGTAGCGCCGGGCCGGCAGGTCGGGGAACAGGTGGTGCTCGATCTGGTGCGACAGGTTCCCGGACAGCACGTGGAACAGCCTGCCGCCGGTGATGTTGGCCGAGCCGAGGAGCTGGCGGTAGTACCAGTGACCGCGGGTCTCGTCCTCGCACTCCTCCTGGGAGAACGTCGCCACGCCTGCAGGGAAGTGCCCGCAGAAGATGATGTTGAACGCCCAGACGTTGCGCACCAGGTTGGCGGTCGCGTTGCCCGCCAGCGTGAGCGGGAACAGCGGCCCGGTCAGCGCCGGGAACAGCAGGTAGTCCTTGATCGTCTGGTTGCGGATCTTGCGGATCAGGCCGGGGTAGAGCGGCTTGTTGTCCGACATCTTCCGCTTGCCGGCCACGATGTTCTCGACCTCGAGGTCGTGCAGGGCGACACCCCACTCGAAGAACAGCATCAGCAGGAGCGCGTAGACCGGGTTGCCCAGGTACTGCGGGCGCCACGGCTGGTCCTCGTCCATCCGGAGGATGCCGTAGCCGATGTCACGGTCCTTGCCGAGGATGTTGGTGTAGGTGTGGTGGATGTAGTTGTGGCTGTACTTCCACTGCTCGCCGGGGCACATCGTGTCCCAGTCGTACATCCGCGAGTTCAGCCCCGGGTCGCCCATCCAGTCGTACTGGCCGTGCATGACGTTGTGGCCGATCTCCATGTTGTCGAGGATCTTGGAGAGGCTCAGCGCCGCGACCGCGAGCGGCCAGGCCGGCGGCAGGTAGAACAGCGCGCGACCGGCGATCTCGAGCTGCTGGCGCCGCTTGACGACGTTGCGGATGTACGCCGCGTCCTCCTCCCCGAGGTCGGCCAGGACCCGCTGTCGAAGGGCGTCGAGCTCCTCGCCGAACCGCTCGAGCTGCTCGTCGGTCAGGTTGGTCTTGTTGGTCTTCATGGTCTTGGTCTTGGTGGTTGCGTTCACGATGGAGCCTTTCGCTAGAGCTCGACGACGCAGTCGCCCACGGGGGCGCTGACGCAGACTCGGATCTCTTCTTCGGCCGAGGAGGACTCCTCGCCGGTGAGGACGTTCTTGACGGTGCCGGCCTTCTTCAGGGCCGTGCACGAGAAGCAGATGCCCATCCGGCAGCCGAACTCGGGCGACAGCCCGAGCGCCTCGGCCTGCTCGAGGAGGGGCGCGCCGGTGTTGGGCGCCTCCAGGCCGGCCTTGGTGAAGGCGACGTCGCCGGCGGCGGAGGTCCCCGAGGTCCGTGGGGGCTGGAAGTACTCGACCCGCAGTGCCGGCGACTCGTCGTACGCCGCTCGGACGGCCTCGATCATCGGCGCCGGCCCGCACGCCCAGGTGGGCACGTCCCGGTAGCCGGGGACGAGACGCTCCAGGTAGGCCGGCGACAGGTTCGGGTCGCCCTGCTCGGGGTGCAGGAGGTGCACGTCGATGCCGTGGCCGGAGCGCCGGACCTCGTCGAGCTCCTCGGCGAAGATCTGGTGCTCGGGGCTCTGCGCGTAGTGCAGGAAGGTGACCTGGCCCCGATGGGTGCGGCGCTGCAGCGAGCGGAGCATCGACATGACCGGGGTGATGCCGGAGCCACCGGAGATGAACAGCACGTGCTCGGGCACCCGGTCCGGCAGGACGAAGTCACCCTGGGCCTGGCTGAGGTGGACCATCGTGCCGGGCGCGGCACGCTCGACGAGGAAGCGGGAGACCACCCCACCGGGGTTGGCGCGCATCGTCACCGTGAACCTGTCGCCCTGGCGGCTGTCGGGGCTGGAGATCGTGAAGACCCTGGTCGTGCGGCGAGCGCCGTCGACCTCGACGCCGAGCTGGACGTGCTGGCCGGCCCGGTGGCCCCGCCAGGTGGACGTCGGCTGGAGCGTGATCGTGGCGACCGGCGGATGTCCGGGGACGTCGACCTCGCGGCGGATGTCGACGATCCGGGCGCGGACCTCGTGGGCCGCCCACATCGGGTTGACCTGCTCGAGGTAGCGGTCGATCCCCTGGGGGAACGCCAGCGCCGCCACCGCACGCGAGCGGAGGATGGTGCCGGGAAGGTCGAGTCCCATGATCATGCGCCTCCTCACAGGAAGTTCGGTGTACGTTCGTACACTGAAAGCCTGACGGAGGCGCCGCCTGACGGTCAAGCGCGTCGCGCGTGAGGGTGGACACATGTTCACCAAGTAGGATGTCGGCGTGACCACGAACCGCCCCGAGACCCGGGTGGAGCGCAAGGAGCGGACCCGTCGGGCGATCCTGGACGCGGCGCTCGCCCTCTGTGAGGACAGCAGCCTGGCGGCGGTGTCCCTGCGGCAGGTAGCCAAGGAGGTCGGCATCGTGCCGACCGCGTTCTACCGGCACTTCGAGTCGATCGAGTCGCTGGGCCTCGCGCTCGTCGACGAGTCGTTCGTGTCGCTGCGAGCGATGCTGCGCGACGTACGCCGTCCGGGCGTCGTCACCACCTTCAGCGGCATCGTCGACGGGTCGGTCGAGACACTCCTGCGCCACGTGCGCCAGCACCGGTCGCACTTCCTCTTCATCGCCCGTGAGCGCGGCGCCGGACCGCTCTCGGTGCGCGAGGCGATCCGTCACGAGATCGAGCTGTGCGAGCGCGAGCTCGCCACCGACCTGGCACGACTGCCCGGACCCGACAAGTGGACCGCCGAGGACCTCCGGGTGCTCTCGAACCTGATCGTGACCGCGATGGTCTCCACCGCCGAGCAGCTGCTGTCCTCCGGGGCGCGGCCCGAAGCCCAGCAGAGCGCCGAGAAGGAGATCACCGAGACGGCCCGCACGCAGCTGCGGATGGTGCTGATCGGCGCCCTCAACTGGGAGTCGCGGCCCTGACGCCCGTGGTCGCCGCGTCGTGGTCTACTCGCGCATGGCACTCGCGACCGAGCTCGGCTACGCCCATCGCCCGGACAACCCGCTGCGCCGGGCCGTCAAGGCCTTCGGCGGCAGCCGTCCGGGCGCCTGGCTGTTCGCGCGGACCCTCCGGCACCTCGACGACGTCATCGGTCGGCTGAGCCGCGGCCGGACCAGTGCCCCTCAGCTGCTCGCCGGTCTGGCGGTCCTGGACCTCACCACGACCGGCCGCAGGTCCGGACAGCCACGCACCTCGCACCTGATCGGCTTCCCGATGGGCGAGTCGGTCGCGTTGCTCGGCACCAACTTCGGCCAGGAGTCGACGCCCGCCTGGGTCCTCAACCTGGAGGCGGACCCGCACGCCGTCGTCAGCTATCGCGACCGGGCGGTGGACGTGGTCGCCCGGCCGGCCACCGCGGCCGAGCTGGAGCAGGTGGTGGCCGAGGCCGCCAGTCGCTACATCGGCTACGCCAAGTACCGCGAGCGGATCGGCTCCACGCGCCGGCTCCGGGTGTTCATGCTGGACCCGGTCAGGTCGGCCGGATCGTCAGGTCGGTGACCGTGGCGTCACGAGGCAGGTCCAGCACGTGCAGGATCGCGTCGGCCACCGTGGCCGGGTCGATCCAGGCCGCCGGGTCGTAGTCCTTGCCCTCCTGGTCGTGCACCTTGCGCTGCATCGGGGTGGCCGTGCGCCCGGGGTAGACGGTGGTCACCCGCACGCCGTGCTCCAGCTCCTCGGCCCGCAGCGAGTCGGCCAGCGCCCGCAGCCCGTGCTTGGAGGCGGCGTACGCCGACCACCGCGGGTGTGCCTGCAGGCCGGCGCTGGAGTTGACCATGACGACCGTGCCGCGGGCGGCCCGCAGGGCCGGCAGGGCCAGGCGGGTCAGCACGGCCGGCGCCACCAGGTTGACGGCGAGCTGCTCCTGCCACACCGCGGCACCCAGGTCGCCGACCGGTCCGAGGTCGACGACGCCCGCCGCGTTGACCAGGGAGTCCAGGGTCTCGGGCAGCGACTCCGCGAGCGACTCCAGCTCGTCGGGCCTCGCCAGGTCCGCCACCAGCACGGTCGCACCGGGGTGGTCCTCGCGCAGGTCGTGTGCCCGCGAGGTGGACCGCGCGACCAGCACCACCTCGTCACCGCGCTCGATCAGGCGCTCCGCGACGACGCGGCCGATGCCCGAGCCCGCCCCGGTCAGCAGGTGCGCCGTCATCAGCGGGTGAACACGATCTTGCCGAACACGTCGCCCCCGGCCATCACCGCGAACCCTTCCTCGGCCCGGTCCATCGGCAGCTCCCGGTCGATCAACGGCCGGACACCGGTCGAGTCGAGCATCGTGACCAGGTCGGCGAGCTCGTCGCGGGTGCCCATGGTGGAGCCGATCACCGACAGCTGGAGGAAGAATATCCGGGTGAGCTCGGCGTCGTCCAGGTTCGGGCCCGAGGTGGTGCCGGAGGTGATGATCCGCCCACCCGGCCGCAGTGAGCGCACCGAGTGGGACCACGTCGCCCTGCCGACCGTCTCGATGACCGCGTCCGCCTTCTCCGGCAGCCGGGCCCCGCTCTCGTAGGCCTCGTGCGCGCCGATCTCCACGGCCTTGGCGCGCTTCGCCTCGTCGCGGCTGGTGACCAGCACCCGTAGCCCCGCCGCGCGGGCCAGCACGATCGCCGCGGTGGCGACCCCTCCCCCGGCGCCCTGGACCAGCACGGTCTCGCCGGGCCGGAGCTCCCCTCGCGTGAAGAGCATCCGGTAGGCCGTCAGCCAGGCGGTCGGCAGGCACGCGGCCTCGGCGAAGGACAGGGAACCGGGCTTGGGCACCACGTTGCGGCGCGGCACGGCGACCCGTTCGGCCATCGCACCCTGGTAGCGCTCGGAGAGCAGCGACCGCCTGGGGTCGAGGGTCTCGTCACCGGTCCAGGCGGGGTCGCTGATGACGCCGTGGACCACCACCTCGTTGCCGTCCTCGTCGAGGCCCGCGGCATCGGTGCCGAGGATCATCGGCAGCTGCTCCTGCTTCAGCCCGACACCACGCAGGGAGAACAGGTCGTGGTGGTTGAGCGAGGCGGCCTTGACGGTGATGGTGGTCCAGCCGTCGGGGACGTCGGGCTCCGGCCGCTCACCGAGCACCAGCCCGGCCAGCGGGTCGTCGGAGCTGAAGGACTCGGCGTAGACGGCGAACATGCCGCCAAGTTATCGAGCCCCCGGCAACGGTCTAGAGCCGGGCGACCCCGTCGCGCCGGGCCGCGTCCGAGACGGCCGCCGCCACAGCCGGCCCCACCCGCGGGTCGAACGGCGACGGGATGACCATGTCCTCGGCGAGGTCGTCCCCCACGAGAGCGGCCAGCGCCTCCGCGGCGGCCAGCTTCATCCCCTCGGTGATGGCGCGGGCGTGCACGTCGAAGGCCCCGCGGAAGATGCCGGGGAACGCCAGCACGTTGTTGATCTGGTTGGGGAAGTCCGAGCGGCCGGTGGCGACGACCCGCGCGTACTTGTGCGCGATGTCGGGATGCACCTCGGGGACCGGGTTGGCCAGGCCGAAGATGATCGCCTCCGGGGCCATCCGGGCGACGTCCGCCTCCGGCACGGTGCCGCCGGAGACGCCGAGGTAGACGTCCGCACCGTCCAGGACGTCGGCCAGCGTCCCGGTGCGGCCGGTCTGGTCGGCCGTGACCTCGGCGAGCGCCCGCTTCACGGGCGTCAGGTCGCCACGCGCGGAGTGGAGCACGCCCTTGCGGTCGGTGACCGCCAGGTCCTTGATCCCGGCGTTGAGCAGGATCTTGGCGACCGCGACCCCTGCGGCACCGGCACCGGAGATGACCACCCGCGTCGACTGGGGGGTCCTGCCGGTGAGCCTGAGCGCGTTGGTGAGCGCGGCGAGCGCCACCACGGCGGTCCCGTGCTGGTCGTCGTGGAAGACCGGGATGTCGAGCATCGCCTTGAGCCGGTCCTCGATCTCGAAGCAGCGCGGCGCCGAGATGTCCTCGAGGTTGATCCCGCCGAAGCTCGGCGCCAGCCGCGCCACGGTCTCGATGATCTCCTCGGTGTCCGTGGTCGCCAGGCAGATGGGCACGCCGTCGACGCCCCCGAACTGCTTGAACAGCACGGCCTTGCCCTCCATGACCGGCATCGCGGCAGCGGGCCCGATGTCGCCCAGGCCCAGCACCGCGGTGCCGTCCGTGACGACCGCGACCGTGTTGGGCACCCAGGTGTAGTGGCGGCTCATCGCCGGGTCGGCGGCGATCGCCTCGCAGACCCTCGCCACACCGGGCGTGTAGGCCATCGAGAGGTCGTCGCGGCCGCTCAGCGAGACCGTCGAGCGGACCTCCATCTTGCCCCCGACGTGCAGGTCGAAGACCGGGTCACCGGCCAGGGGGTGGGCTGCGTCAGACGCTCCTTCTGGCACCCGGAGAGTCTGGCATGCGGGGTAGCCCGAGCCGGAACCGGACCACTGCGATCACGTCCGCGGCCGGTACGACGCCGCGGTGCCGGGAGTCCACGCCGGCGTCGGGGTCGTCGGAGAGCAGCCACCACCCGGGCTCGCCGGTGCGCGTGGTACGCCGCTCGGCGGCCCGCTTCACCACGACCGTCCCGTCCGCCAGCCGGGCCACCACGACGTCGCCCTCCCGCGGGCTTCGCCGGTAGTCGACGACGAGGCGGTCGCCCGGTCGCAGCCGGGGACGCATCGAGTCGCCGGTGACGACCGCCATCCCCCACCGCCGCGTGCCCTGTCCGGCATGGGGTACCGCAGGCGGGTCAGGGAGCACGCGGAGTAGTGTCCCAACGCACGGGGGCTCCGCCCCCGTGGACCCCCGAAAGCATCCACGACTTGAGGAGATCCCATGTTCGCTCGACTGCTGGCCCCCACGATCGAGGTCTCGGCCCACTGCGACCTCCCCTGCGGCGTCTACGACCCCGCCCAGGCCCGGATCGAGGCCGAGTCGATCAAGGCGATCATCGCCAAGGTCGCCGACAACGACGACCCGGACTTCCGGACCCGCGCGATCCTGATCAAGGAGCAGCGCTCCGAGCTGGTCAAGCACCACCTCTGGGTGCTGTGGACCGACTACTTCAAGCCGCCGCACTTCGAGAAGTACCCGCAGCTCCACACGCTGGTCAACGAGGCCACCAAGCTGGCCGGTGCCGCCGGCACCAAGGGCG
>NZ_JAEMSS010000280.1 GCF_016462705.1 Nocardioides sp.
GTGCACCCTCGAGGCGGAAGCCCACACCGCGCACGGCGACGACCTTCTCGGTCACCCCGACGCTCTCGAGCTTCTGGCGCAGCCGGCCGATGGTCACGTCGAGGGTCTTGGTGGAGCCGTACCAGTTCTCGTCCCACACGTCGGCCATCAGCCGGTCGCGGGACACGACCTTGTCGCGGTTGGCGGCCAGCACGCTCAGGACCTCGAACTCCTTGCCGGTGAGGGGCACCTCGTCGGTGCCGGAGAACACCCGCCGGGCCGCCACGTCGATGCGCAGCCCACCCGGAGGGACCGCGTCGTCGGCCGAGGAGTGGTTGGAGGTACGCCGCAGCAGGGCGCGCACCCGGGCCTGGAGCTCGGCCAGCCCGAACGGCTTGGACATGTAGTCGTCGGCGCCGTAGTCGAGCCCGACCACCCGGTCGAGCTCACCGGCCCGCGCCGTGACGATCATGATGGCGCCGTCGTAGCCCTGGTCGCGCATCTTGCGGCAGACCTCGAGCCCGTCCATGTCGGGCAGGCCGAGGTCGAGGATGACCACGTCGGCCCGGGTGGCCTGGAGGTCGTCCAGGGCCTTCTGCCCGGAGTCGAGCCACTGCACGTCATAACCCTCGCGTTCGAGGGTGCGGACGAGCGGGAAGGCGATGTCCTCCTCGTCCTCGACGATCACGACTCTCTGGGCCACAGACGAATAGTAGGACCCCGCGCCCGTCCGGCGGGCGCCATCCACCCACAACACGCACTCGGTGATGCCGCCGTCTCAGCTCAGGCGGCGACCGCGAGGGTTCAGCGCACCCCGGCGCGGTGCCCGGGGTGCCCGGGTCTCTGACGCTGCCGGACCCGCCACCGCGGAGCCACGACCGCGAGGACCAGCGCGAGCGCGGTCATCGCGACGAGCAGGAACCAGCCTCCCTGGCCCGCCTCGCCGGAGAAGGGGTAGCCGATCCATGGGATGACGAACTCGACCCGTGGGTAGGTGCTGGCGGAGACGTCCAGCCGCCACGGGTCGTCCCCGTCCTTGTTGTCACCCCGCGTCCGGGCCACGCCGTCCTGGATGGCGACGATCCGGCGGGTGACCGAGTCCCCGGACGACCCGCCGGCCGCGTCCGGGGGACGGAACACGATCACGTCGCCGACCGTGAGGTCCGTGGCGGGGACCTTGCGGGTGAGGGCCACCGAGCCCCGGTGGATGCCGTCCGCGCTGCCCTCCATGGCCCGGTCCGCGACCACGTAGCGGTGCAGGCCGAGCACGGTCGGGAGGAACACCAGCACGATGACCGGCCCGATCACCAGGAGGGCGCCGATCACCCGGCCCCGACTGAAGGTCGGGGCCGGGTGCGGTACCGGAATGATCTCCACGCATCCCTCTCCCCGTGGGCCTCCCAACCCACAGCGAACCTCGGGATGCCTCCCGAGGTCCGGGAGCAGCCTAGGTTTGAGCAGCGCTCTTACTGGCCACTCCGGAGCCACGGCGTCCCCATATGTGGGTAACGGATCTGGGCAACGGATAGGCGCAACGGACGGGCAACGGGCGGCGAGAGGGCCGCTCAGCTCGCGAACAGGTCGCCGTGCTCCTCCACCCTCGCGAGCACCTCGTCGTAGCGGAACTGCCCGAGTGCCTCCTCGTCCTCGGCGCCCGCCTCCACCTCGTCCCAGGTGACCGGCGTGGCGACCCACGGACGCTCCCGGCCGCGCAACGAGTAGGGCGAGATCGTGGTCTTCGACCCGGAGTTCTGGGACCAGTCGAGGAACACCTTGCCGGGACGCTTGGCCTTGGTCATCGCCGCGGTCACCAGGGAGCCGTGCTCCTTCTGGAGCGCCTCGGCCACCTCCTTGGCCAGCGCGGTCGACTCGTCGGAGGGGAGCCGCCGCGGCAGGTCGGCGTAGAGGTGCAGGCCCTTGCTGCCGCTGGTGACCGGCTTGGCCTCCAGGCCCTTGTCAGCCAGTGCCTCCCGCACCAGCAGTGCCACCCGGCAGCACTCGTGCAGCCCGGCGGGCTCCCCCGGGTCGAGGTCGATGACCAGCCGGTCGGCGTTGCGGGGACGACCGTTGCGCCCGACCGTCCACTGGTGCACGTGCAGCTCCAGCGCGGCGAGGTTGACCAGCCAGGTGAGGGTCGCGAGGTCGTCGACGATCGGGAAGGTCAGCGTGCCGTCCTCCTTGGAGGCGGTCCGCGACCCGGTGGTCGGCACCTTCACCGTGCGCACCCACGACGGCGTCCCGCCCGGGATGTTCTTCTCGAAGAAGCTCATGTCCTCGACGCCGTGCGGCCACCGGATCCTGGTGACCGCGCGGTCCGCGAGGTGGGGCAGCATCACCGGCGCGATCCGGGCGTAGTAGTTCAGCACCTCGCCCTTGGTGGTCCCGGTGCGCGGGTAGAGCACCTTCTCCAGGCTGCTGAGGCTGAGCGTGCGCCCCTCGACGTCGACCGAGACGCGCGTCTTCTCGGGCATCAGGACTGCTCCATCAGCAGGTCGGGGGTGAGGTCGGGACGGACGCCGCAGTACGACGGCTGTCGCAGACGGGTGTACCCCACACCGTGCGTCTCCACGTCCACCACCAGCCTGGGCTCCAGCCAGAACGACCCGGCCGCGTCCACCCGGGGCACCTCGTCGGCGAACGGGCTGTCGCTGCGGCCCAGCGGCGCGACCAGCGGCGTGAGGGCCCGGCTGGCGGTCGCGCCGATGCCGCTGCCCACCCGGCCCCGGTAGACCAGCCCCTCCGGGGTCATCTCGCCCACGAGCAGCGCGGCCAGCCGGTCGGTGGTGCCCTCCTGCGGTCGCCAGCCCCCGACGACGTTCGAGCGGCGGTGCCGGTGCGCGAACTTGAGCCAGTTCCTGGTGCGCTCGCCGAAGACGTAGCGCGAGGTGAGCCGCTTGCTGACGATGCCCTCGAGGCCCTGCTGGAGCGTGGCCTCGAACAGCATCGGGCCGTCGTCGTAGGCGTCGGGCACCTGCCACGTCGAGTGCTCCAGGCCGAGGTCGCCCAGGATCTTGCGGCGCTCCCCCAGCGGCATCGACGTGAGGTCGCGGCCGTCGAGCCGCATGACGTCGAAGACCATGTAGGTCGCGGGCAGCCGCTCCGCGAGCCGGGCCGCGGACGCGGCGTTCCGGACGTGCATCCGGTCCTGGAGCACCCGGAAGTCCGGGAGGCCCCGCTCGTTGAGGGCGATGACCTCGCCGTCCACCAGCAGGTCCCGGTCGCCCAGCGGGCTGCGGTTGAGCTCCGGCCAGGCGACGGTGACCGGGTTCTCGTTGCGGCTCAGCAGCCGGGTGCCCCCCGCCGTGGTGTCGGCGAGGACCCGCACCCCGTCCCACTTGACCTCGTGCGACCAGCCGGGGTCGACGGGCACGTGGGTGCCCTTGGTCGCGAGCATGGGGCGCACGCGCCCATCCTGCCCGGTGCCCCGGCCGTTGGACTGCGACCGATGGATTCTGCGCGCCCCACCGGTCACACTGGTGCCGCTGGTGACGCGGGGCCCTGGGTGGGTACCCGGAGACGAGGCACGGACGAGAGGGAACGGCGAATGCGAGCGATCTGGAAGGGCGCGGTGTCCTTCGGGCTCGTCAGCGTGCCCGTGAAGCTGTACGCCGCGACCGAGTCGCACGACGTCTCGTTCCGTCAGGTGCACGCCAAGGACGGAGGCCGGATCAAGTACCAGCGGGTGTGCTCGATCGACGGCGAGGAGGTCGCCTACGCCGACATCGCCAAGGGCTACGAGACCGAGGACGGCGAGATGGTCATCCTCA
>NZ_JAEMSS010000281.1 GCF_016462705.1 Nocardioides sp.
GAGGCGACCTGGGACTGCTTGGCGTTGAGGCCGACCGGCACCATCGCGACCAGCGGTGCGTCGGGCAGGGCGTCGAGCTCGCGCAGGTAGGTCCGCAACGCGCCCGAGCACATCGCGATCACGACGTCGTTGAGGGTGGTCCCGGTGGCCTTGCCGATGCCGCGGAGCCGCTCGATCGGCCAGTCCTGGGCGGCGAACCGGCGGGAACCGGTGATGGGCTGGTTGAAGATCGTGCGCGGGGCGTAGAGCGAGAGCGCCGAGGTCTCGTTCTTGAGGCTCTTGGTCAGCGTCTTGATGAGCGCCCCCGGCATCCCGGCGGCCTCGCTGGTGATGCCGAGCGCGGTGCGCAGCGCGGTCATCGGCACCTCGGAGAGGCTCAGCTCCGCGGACTTCTTCCGCGGGCGGGCACTGCCCAGCGCCCACGGCGCCGGCATGTCCCGCTCGTCGGGGTCGGTGCTGAGGACGCTGGCGAGCAGCCGCATCGCCGAGACGCCGTCCACGAGGGCGTGGTGAGTCTTGGTGTACATCGCGACCCGGCCGTCGCGCAGCCCTTCGATGACGTGCGCCTCCCACAGGGGCCGCTCCCAGGCGAGGCGGGTGCTGTGCAGCCGCGAGCAGAGGTCGAGCAGCTCGCGGATCCGGCCGGGCTTGGGCAGGGCGCTGTGCCGGACGTGGTGCTCGATGTCGAACTGGTCGTCGTCCTTCCAGACCAGCTGGGCCCCGGTGCGCAGGGACCGGTGCGGGTGCTTGAGGAACAGGGGCGCGATCTCGTCGACGTCGCGCATCTGCTCGAACATGTCGCGGATGTAGTCGCGGCCCGCACCCTCGGGCTTCTCGAACAGCTGGAGGCCGCCGACGTGCATCGGCATGTTGCGGTTCTCAGCGAGCAGGAACCCCGCGGACGTCGGGTCGATCGGTGAGACCACCAGGAACCTCGCTGTCTGTGTGTATCAAGCCGTGGGGTCGGATCCTCCCTTGTGGTGACGACCGCCACAAGGGAGTCTCCAGGTACCCACCATCAGCCACTCATCTCTCGGGAGCTCGCATGGTCCGTCGCACCCTGCTGTCCGGCCTGGTTCCGGTCGTCGCCCTCCTCGCCCAGCTGGCCGGCGCGTCGCCCGCCGCCGCGGCGACGTACTCCGCCTCGCTCACCACGGCCGTCGCCGACCTGCCGGTGGCCGCCGAGGTGCGGACCGGCTACTCCCGCGACCTGTTCCCGCACTGGGTCGACGCGGACGGCGACGGGTGCAGCACCCGCAACGAGGTCCTGATCTCCGAGGCCGACGACCCCGTGACCGTCGGCAGCGGCTGCGCGCTCACCGGAGGCCGGTGGTTCTCCTACTACGACGGGGTGTCGCAGTACGCCGCCGGCGACCTCGACATCGACCACATGGTCCCGCTCGCGGAGGCGTGGGACTCCGGGGCGCGGACCTGGTCGACGGCCACCCGCCGGCTGTTCGCCAACGACCTGGGCGACCACCGCTCCCTGGTGGCGGTGACCGCCTCGGTGAACCGGTCCAAGGGCGACCAGGACCCCCGCGAGTGGCTGCCGGCCCGCGAGGTCTGCCGCTACGTCAAGGAGTGGGTGGCGGTGAAGCACCGCTGGCGGCTCACCGTGGACGCGGACGAGAAGGCCTCGCTCCAGTCGCTGGCGGCCGGGTGCAGCAACACCACGATCACGGTGAGCCTGGCCCGCTGACCCTGGCCGCTGACCCTCGGTCGGCCGCTCGGCGTCCACAACCGACGTCCCGGCCTGGTGGTCCACAGGTGCCCGGTCGCGCTCGGCGGGGCGTCGGGCCGCGCTCCTAGCGTCCTGTCCCGAGCCGGAAGCTCCGGCCGACAGCCTCGGGAGACCGCATGACACTTCTTCGTACCCTGCTCGTCGCCGCCCTCGTCTCGACCGTGCCCGCGGTCGCGCTGGTGTCCGCGGCCGGCTCGGCCTCGAGCGTGGTGGCGCCGCCGGGCGACACGATCGTCGAGATCACCGGCGATGCCGCCAACGGCTTCGAGATCGAGCACTACGACGGCACCTCGATCTACCCGCCCACCGACTCCGAGGCGCTCGCCGAGTGCCGCGAGTACGACCGCCGGGTGGCCCGGGTCCGCTGCCGCACCGAGGTGCTGACCTGGTACCGCGACCTGGCGGCTACCCAGCAGGCGCTGGAGTGGGCGCACCAGGCGGGGACCGCATGACGTCGGGCGCCGACCGGGCGCTCTGGCACGATCGAGCGCTATGGAGGCAGGCGCGCTCGACCGGACGCTCGCGCGCGGCCGGACCTCCGCGCGTGCGCGGGTCGCCCGGGTGCGGTCCAAGGGCTTCCACATCGCGCAGTGCGCGGTCGCCGCGGGCGTCGCCTGGCTGATCGCGGCCGACCTGCTCGGGCACCAGACGCCCTTCTTCGCCCCCGTCGCCGCCGTGGTCTGTCTCGGCACCTCCTACGGCCAGCGGCTGAGGCGGGTCGCCGAGGTCACGCTCGGGGTGGCGGTCGGGGTGTTCCTCGCGGACCTGCTGGCGATGGGGATCGGGTCGGGCTGGTGGCAGCTGATCGTGGTGGTCGCGCTCTCGATGAGCGTCGCGCTGCTGCTCGACGGCGGCCAGCTGCTGGTGATCCAGGCGATGGTGCAGTCGATCATCATCAGCGCTCTGGCCCCGGCCCCCGGCGAGGCGCTGGTCCGGGTGAGCGACGCGGTGATCGGCGGCGCCGTGGCGCTGGTCGCGGCGACCGTGGTGCCGGCGGCACCGCTGCGCCGCCCCCGGGAGCAGGCGGCCCTGGTGGTCCACAAGATCTCGGCGCTGCTGCGCGCGGCGGCCGCCGTCATGCAGGACGGGCACCCGGACCGGGCGCTGGCGCTGCTGGCGGACGCCCGGGCGACCGACGGCCTGATCCGGGAGCTGCAGATGGCGGCCGAGGAGGGCATGGCGGTGGTGACCTCGTCGCCGTTCCGGATCCGGCACCGCTCGGACATCCGCCGGATGGCCGACCTGGTGGAGCCGCTGGACCGGGCGCTGCGCAGCACCCGGGTGCTGGTGCGGCAGACCGCGGTGGCGGCCTACCGTCAGCGGCCGGTGCCGAAGTCCTACGCGCTGCTGGCCATGGACCTGGCCGACGCGACCGACATGGTGGCCGCGGAGCTGGAGGCCGACCGGCTCGCCATCGGTGCCCGCGACGCCCTGCTGGCCGTCGGGGAGGCCTCCGGACTGGTCGGCCGGGCCGAGGAGATGAACGCTGAGGTGGTGCTCATCCAGCTCCGCTCCGTGGTGGTCGACCTGCTGCTCCTGACCGGGATGAGCCAGATGGAGTCGACCGACGCGCTGCCGCCCCCGCCGCGATGAGCGGGCCCGACGGTTCGGGTCAGTCCACCGTGGACACGTCCGGACGCCCGATCGAGCACTGGGTGCTGCACGTCGACCTCGACCAGTTCATCGCCGCCGTCGAGGTGCTCCGGCGCCCGGAGCTGGCCGGCCTGCCGGTGGTCGTCGGCGGTGACGGCGACCCGACCAAGCGCGGCGTGGTCGCGACGGCGTCCTACGAGGCGCGCGAGCTCGGCGTCGGGTCCGGGATGCCGATGCGCACGGCCGTGAGGAAGATCCCGGACGCGGTGTTCCTGCCGGCCGACCACGCGGCGTACGACGTGGCGTCGGCCGCGGTGATGGACACGCTCCGCTCGCTCGAGTGGGGTGGCCGGCCGGTGGTCGTGGAGGTCCTCGGATGGGACGAGGCCTTCGTGGCTG
>NZ_JAEMSS010000109.1 GCF_016462705.1 Nocardioides sp.
CCTGGGTGAGCATCGAGCGGAAGCGCGTGTAGACCACGTGCACCTCGTCGACGTCACCGGGCTCGCCCGGGTCGAGCACGAACGAGTCGATGAGCGTCTGACCGATCTCGGCGGCCACCTCGTAGGACGGCTGGTCGGAGAAGCCGGTCCACGCCTGCACGATGGGGCGCTGGCGGAACTTGTAGTAGGCCTCGCCCTTGCGGCCGGCGATGTAGGTGTCGATCTCCATGCCCTGCTCGCGGAGCTTCTCGTTGAGCTTCTCCGCCTCCTTGAGCACGCTCGAGGAGTAGGCGCCGGCCAGCCCGCGGTCGCTGGTGATGATGAGGACGGCGGCCCGCTTGGGGTCCGCCTCCTCCTTCGTCAGCGGGTGGTCGACGTTGCTGAACGTCGCCACGGCGGACACGGCCCGGGTGAGCTCGCGCGCGTACGGCGCGGCCGCCTGGGCCCGCTGCTGGGCCTTGATGATCCGCGACGCAGCGATGAGCTCCATGGCGCGCGTGATCTTCTTCATCGACTCCGTCGACTTGATCCGCGCGCGGTACTCGCGCAGCGATACAGCCATGGGTGGGTCAGCCTCGCTTCTGCTTGACGATCTGCTCCTGCTCCTCGTCCTCGAGCGCGCCCTCCTCGGGCTCGGTGCCCGGTCGGACACCACCCTCGGAGGTCTCGAAGCCCTCGATGAACTTGTCGTAGGCCTCGGTCAGCGTCGACTCCGTGTCGTCCTCGAACTTCTGCGACTCCCGGATGTTGTCGAGGATCCCCGAGTGGTTGCGGCGCAGGTCGTCGAGGAACTCGTTCTCGAACCGCAGCACGTCCTCGGTGGGGACCCTGTCGAGACGGCCGGTGGTGCCGAGCCACAGGGCGACGGTCATCTCCGCGAGCGGGTAGGGCGAGTAGGCCGGCTGCTTGAGGAGCGCCATCAGTCGCTGACCGCGGTCGAGCTGCTGACGCGAGGCGGCGTCGAGGTCGGAGGCGAACATCGCGAACGCCTCCATCGCGCGGAACTGGGCCAGGTCGACCTTGAGCGAACCCGTGACCGCCTTCATCGCCTTGGTCATCGCCGCACCACCGACCCGGGAGACCGACACACCGACGTCGATCGCCGGGCGCTGGTTGGCCGCGAACAGGTCGGACTGCAGGAAGATCTGCCCGTCGGTGATCGAGATGACGTTGGTCGGGATGTAGGCCGACACGTCGTTGGCCTTGGTCTCGATGATCGGCAGGCCGGTCATCGAGCCCGAGCCCAGCGCCTCGGACAGCTTCGCGCAGCGCTCGAGCAGGCGGCTGTGCAGGTAGAAGACGTCACCGGGGTAGGCCTCGCGACCCGGCGGCCGGCGCAGCAGCAGCGACACGGCGCGGTAGGCCTCGGCCTGCTTGGTCAGGTCGTCGAAGACGATCAGGACGTGCTTGCCGTCGTACATCCAGTGCTGTCCGATGGCCGAGCCGGTGTAGGGCGCGAGGTACTTGAAGCCGGCCGAGTCGGACGCCGGCGAGGCGACGATCGTCGTGTACTCGAGGGCACCCGCCTCCTCCAGCGCGCCGCGCACGGCAGCGATGGTCGAGCCCTTCTGGCCGATGGCGACGTAGATGCAGCGCACCTGCTTCGCCGGGTCGCCCGACTCCCAGTTCTGCTTCTGGTTGATGATCGTGTCGATCGCGATCGTGGTCTTGCCGGTCGAGCGGTCACCGATGATCAGCTGACGCTGGCCACGGCCGATCGGCGTCATCGAGTCGATGGCCTTGATGCCGGTCGCCAGCGGCTCGTGCACCGACTGGCGTGCCATCACGCCGGGAGCCTGGAGCTCGAGGGCGCGGCGCTCGGTGGACTCGATCTCGCCGAGGCCGTCGATCGGGGTGCCGAGCGGGTTGATGACCCGGCCCATGAAGCCGTCGCCGACCGGGACGGAGAGGATCTCGCCGGTGCGGCGGACCGTCTGGCCCTCCTCGAGCTTGTCGAAGTCACCGAGGACCACGACGCCGATCTCGCGGGTGTCGAGGTTCAGGGCGATGCCGAGCGTGCCGTCCTCGAACTCGAGGAGCTCGTTGGCCATCGCCGACGGCAGTCCGGACACGCGCGCGATGCCGTCCGCGCACTGGGCGACGGTGCCGACCTCTTCCTTGCTCGCTGCCGACGGCTTGTAGTCGTCGACGTACTTCTGGAGCGCGTCGCGAATCTCCTCCGGGCGAATCGAGAGCTCCGTCATGTCTGCCTCTTCCCTGAACTCGTGGTGCTGAAAGTCGATTGTCTGGCGGGTGTGGCTGTGCCGGTCAGCCGGCGACCTGACGACGGGCGTCGTCGAGTCGACTGGAGACGGCGCCGTCGATGACGTCGTCACCGATCTCGACCCGGAGACCACCGATGAGGTCCGGGTCGAGCACGACGTGCAGCTGAACGGTGGTGTCGTACTGCCTGCTGAGCGCGTCCGACAGGCGCTGCTGGTCGGCTGCGCTGAGCTCACGCGCGGTGTGCACCGTCACGACCGTCTCCTCGAGGGCCTCCGCAGCCAGCTCGAGGTACTCGTCGAGCACGGAGTCGACGCTGCCGCGCCCGCGGGCGACGGCCTCGGCCACCAGCGTCTCGGTGGCCGGCTCGACCTTGCCCGCGAGCAGGCCGGTCAGCAGGCTGCTGCGGTCCGCGCTGGTCCGCGACGGGTCCGAGAGTGCGCTGCGCAGGTCCGCGTCGGCGTCCACGATCCCGCGGACCCCGAACAGCTCGTTGCCGACGTTCTTGGCCTTGGCGCCGGCCGAGCGGACGGTCGTGAGGACCGCCAGCGTCTCGAGCACCGTCACGAGGTCGCCGGAGAACGTCCAGCGCCGCGAGGCCGCGTCCGCGACCACGCTGGCCGCCTTGTCGCCGACGGCCGCGCTGAACACGGCGTTCGCCAGCCCGGCCTTGCTGTCGCCCTCGACCGAGTTGTCGGTCAGCGCACGCCGCAGCGCGGCGTCGCCCCGGAGGACGCCGACCACACCGAACAGGTCCCGGCCCAGCCGGGCCTGGTCCTCGAGGGTGCCGGTGCTCCCGAGTGAGCCGATCAGCTCGCGGAGGGCCTCGGCGGATGCGCCTCTCAACATCAGGACGTCGCCCCGTTCTGGGCTGCCGGACGGGCGGACTCCAGGGCCTCGAGGTCGGCCAGGAAGCGGTCGACCACACGGTTGCTGCGCTCGTCGTCCTCCAGGGCCTCACCGACGATGCGGCCCGCGAGGGTGGTGGCGAGCGAGCCGACCTCCGCACGGAGCGAGGTCAGCGCGGCCTGCCGCTCGGCGGCGATCTGCGCCTGCGCCTGCTCCTTGACGCGGTTGGCCTCGACGACCGCGGCCTCACGCGCCTCGGCGACGATCTGGCTGCCCTGCTCGCGGGCCTCCTCACGGATGCGCGCGGCCTCCTTGCGGGCGTCGGCGAGCTGCGCCTTGTACTCCTCCTCGGCCCCCTTGGCCTCGGCCTTGGCCTCGTCCAGCTCGGCGAACTCCGCGCGGATCGCCTCCTGGCGCCGCTCCATCGCCCCGTTGATGAACGGGATGATGTATCTCGTCAGCAACCAGAACAGCAGCAGGAACGCCGCCAGCTCGATGAAGAAGGTGCCGTTGGGGACCAGGAAGTTGCTGGTCTCCTCCTCACCCTCTCCGGCGGCCGCCAGCACCAGAGGCACCAGCTGTTCCGTCAACGCCATGATCAGGCGCCGAGGACGAAGACGAACAGGGCCATGAACGCGAGGTTGATGAAGAACATCGCCTCGACCAGACCCACCGTCAGGAAGAAGATGGTCTGGAGGCGACCCTGCGCCTCGGGCTGACGGGCGACACCCTCGATGTAGGAGGCACCGGCCAGGCCGTCACCCACACCAGCACCGATGGCGCCACCCGCGAGGGCGATTCCGCCGCCGATGAAGGCACCGGCCAGCTCGACAGATCCTTCTGCAGCCATTGAGTTTCTCTCCTTGTTTGCGGCGCTGACCTCAGCGCCTCGGTTTTACCTCTGGTGCGGTGCCGACCGGTTGGTCGACCCGCGAGATCATGCGGGGACGGGCACCTTGTCGACCTCGGGCGAGTCGGCGTGCTCCTCGTCCTTCGCCTCGTCGTGCTCGTCGTGGTGCTCGTCGCCGTGCCCGGCGCCGGCCATCGCGAAGTAGAGCACGGTCAGCAGGGCGAAGATGAACGCCTGGATGACCGCGATCGCGCCGCCGAACGCCTTCCACAGCAGGTTCGGCGCCCAGGCGATGTAGAACGGCATCAGGCCGATCAGCGCGAGCATGATGCCGCCCGCGAAGATGTTGCCGAAGAGTCGCAGCGCCAGCGTGACCGGCTTGATGAGCTCCTCGAGCAGGTTGAGCGGGAACATCACCGGGAACGGCTCGAAGAAGTGCTTGAGGTAGCCCCCCAGCCCCTTCTGCCGGATGCCGTAGGCCCAGACGCTGATGATCGTGACCGCGGCCAGGGCGTAGGTCAGGTTGGTGTCCGCGGTCGGGACGGACAGCAGGTGGTCGCTCTCGTTGACCTTGAGCGGCAGCAGCTCGATCCAGTTCGCGAACAGGATGAAGAAGAACAGCGAGATCGCCAGCGGGGCTGCGTAGGGGTGGACCTTGCCGAGGTTGTCCTCGACCTGGCTGTTCACCTGTCCGACGACCGCCTCCCAGATCAGCTGGAGCTTGGTCGGCACGTGGTCCTCGGGGTCGCGGGTGAGCGCCCGCCGTGCGAGGAAGCCGAGCAGGAGCACGACGGCACCCGCGACGAACGTCGAGATGATCGTGTCGATGTGCACGGTCCCGACCAGCGGCCAGTCCGCGGTCCTGTGCTCACCGATGTGGATCTCGGACTTCTCGCCCTTCTCGCCCGTGGTGTTCCAGACGACACCCACGATGAAGGAAACGACCGCCAGGACCAGGGCGCCGTTGCTGACCTTCTTCAGCGTCATTGGCTCTTGAGCTCCTTCAGCAGGGGGATCGTGGTCATCACCAGGGCGATGAGCCGGAAGATGGCGAGGCCCAGCAGCAGCCCGATCCCGTCGGGCCACCACACCACGGCCACCGAGACCGCCACCACGGTGACGACCAGGAGCCGCACCAGGGTGGAGCGCATCATCGTGGCGCGGGTGGGCTGGGCGCCACTCGAGATGATGCGCAGCAGCCAGAACTCGGTGAAGAGGTGGTTGGCCAGGCCGAGACCGACGCCGACCGCGATCGCGGCGGCCAGCCGCCACTCGCCGAGCTGGCCGGCGATCCAGAACGCCGCCACGGCCAGGACGAACGCCACGCCGATCGACTTCTTCTGGTCGCGCAGCACCCGGCCGACCGACGCCTTCCCTGGCGTGGCAGGGGGGGTGGCGATGGTCGAGTCCATGGTCGAGTCCGTCATCACAGGGGCCGCCTACCGCAGCGCCGCGCGGACGCGGGCCCAGAAGCCGAGGCCGCCGGCGACGATGCCGAGGAAGACACCGGCCATGGTGAACGCCGGTGTGGTGCCGGCCGCCCGGTCGAGCACGATGCCGAGGACGGTGCAGAAGACGACCGCCGCGGCGAGGAACCCGCCCAGTCCGATGAGGTCGCGACCGCGCAGTCCTGCTCCGGTCGGGTCAGTCGGGTCAGTCGGCTCGGTCGGCTCATCAGCCATTCACCCGGGTCGCTTTCGTCGCTGACATTGACGGCGTACAGAACGTCGCCGGGACCTACGACCCGAGGGAGGAGGCGCGGCGACGTTGCGAAATTATCACAGCGGCGCTGGCTCGCCGACCCGGGGTGAGTCATGGTGCCGACCCCCTCTGCTCAGCGTCCTTGCCGGTGCTTGTGAAAACTAGCACAAAGTCCTGGAGGCAAGGAAATGCTGTCCTGACCTGACCGTCGGCACCCCGGTCAGGGGTCCTGGAGAACGCCGATCCGCGGCTTGCGCACGATGGGGATCAGGAAGGTGAGGACCACCGTCACGAGGGCCATGGCCCCGAGGAACGCCCAGACGACCATCCGGCCCGGGTAGAGGCTGACCAGCACGGTGCCGAGCGACGCGAGGGCTGCCCAGAGCCACATGATCAGCACGGCGCGCCGGTGGCTGTGCCCGATCTCGAGCAGGCGGTGGTGCAGGTGCAGCTTGTCGGGGCTGAACGGTGAGCGCAGGTCGAACCAGCCGCGGCGCACCACCGCCAGGAACAGGTCCATCAACGGCACGACGAGGATGAAGACCGGCAGGGCGATGGGGAGCAGCGTGGTCAGCAGGCTGGAACCGGAGGCGGTCCCGAACGCGTTGGCGCTGAACTGCCCGGACAGCGTCACGACGCTGGCCGAGAAGACCAGCCCGATCAGCATCGACCCGCTGTCCCCCATGAAGACCCGGGCCGGGTGGAAGTTGTGGATCAGGAAGCCGATGCACGCGCCGGCCAGCGCCGCGCTGAGCAGGGCGGCCGTGGTCGCCCGGGTCAGCTCGTTGATCCGGGTGAGCTGGTAGCAGAACAGGAAGAACGAGAGCGCGCCGATCGCGACCACTCCGCCGGCGAGCCCGTCGAGCCCGTCGACGAAGTTGACCGCGTTGACGGTCGTGACCACGAGCAGGCCGGTGAGCAGCGCGCTCTGCAGCGGGTCGAGCGAGAACACCTGGCCGTCGGTCCAGGTGAAGAAGACGAACTGGATGCCGGAGGCGATCAGCAGCGCGGCGGCGAGCACCTGGCCGCCCAGCTTGGTGAGGGCGTCCAGCTCGAACAGGTCGTCCAGGACCCCGACCGCGCACAGCAGCGTGCCGGCGATGAGCACGACCCCGGCGTCGCGGAAGACGAACGACTCGCTCTCGGAGAGGAACGGCAGCTGTCGGGCGACGACGTACGCCGCCAGGAGACCGCCCAGCATCGCCAGCCCGCCGAAGTACGGGACCGGCTCCGCGTGCACGTCCCGGTCCCGCACCCGGGCGACCGCGCCGGTCCGCAGCGCGATCTCGCGGGCGATCACGGTCAGCAGGTAGGTGACCGCGGTGGCGACCAGGAAGACGAGGAGGTACTCACGCACTTAGAGCGCCACCGTCTAGCCCTCGTCGACCAGGGTGGCGCCGAGCGGCTCGAGGACCGCGTTGAGCCGGTCCAGGCTCAGCGCCCCGACCCGCAGCACCCGGCCCTGCGTGCCGGTGACGTCGACGATCGTGGAGGCCTCGCCGGTGGGCGAGGGACCGGCGTCCACGAGGACGGCGCACTCGTCGCCCAGCATCTCCTCGGCCCGGTCGGGATCCGTGGCGGCGGGGTCGCCGGTGGTGTTGGCCGAGCTCACGGCCAGCGGTCCGGTCCGCTCGAGGATCTCCAGGGCGATCTCGTGGTCGGGCATCCGCACCGCGACCGTGCCGCGGGTGTCGCCGAGGTCCCACTGCAGCGAGGACTGGGCGTGGCAGACCAGGGTGAGCGGGCCGGGCCAGAACTCCTCGACCAGCGCCCGCGCGTAGCCCGGCACGCGGACCGCGAGCGCGTCGAGGGTGGTCGCGGCCGACACGAGGACCGGCGGGGGCATCTCCCGGCCGCGCCCCTTGGCCTCGAGCAGGTCGGCGACCGCCTCGTGGTCGAAGGCGTCCGCGGCGATGCCGTAGACCGTGTCGGTCGGCATCAGGACCAGGCTGCCTCGCTGGATCGCGAGACTGGCCGCGGCCACCGCCGTCTCGCGCTCCTCCTGCGTCTGCGTCGGGTAGCGCTCGCTCATCCTGCTGCCCTCACCCGCTCATCGTGCCAGTCGAGCCGTCGTGTAGCGCGCGCGACCCGTGAGGTCGGCGTGGTCGCGGACCTCGGTCCACCGGCCGGTCGCCGAGAAGATGGCCGGCACGGACTCGCCCTGGACGTCGGCGTGCTCAACCCCGACGACTCCCCCGGGCCGGAGCAGGTCGGCCGCCCGCACGGCCAGCACCCGGATCGCGTCGAGCCCGTCGGCTCCGGAGAACAGGGCGAGGTGTGGGTCGTGGTCGCGCGCCTCCGGCGCGACCGACTCCCAGGCCTCGAGGGGCACGTAGGGCGGGTTGCACACCACGACGTCGACCCGGTCGAGCAGGTCGTCGAAGGCGGTGGCGAAGTCGCCCTGCCGCAGGTCGACGCCGGTCCCGGCCAGGTTGCGGGCCGCCCAGGCATGGGCGGGCGGGTCCGCCTCCACGGCGTGGACGGTGGCCGTGGGCACCTCGTCGGCCAGCGACTTGGCGATCACCCCGGAGCCGGTGCACAGGTCCACGACGACGGGAGCGTCGAGGGAGGACGCGGCCTCGACGGCCCAGCCGGCGAGGAGCTCGGTCTCGGGGCGCGGCGTGAACACGCCGGGCCCGACCTCCACCGACACGTGCCGGAACCAGGCGGTGCCGGTCAGGTGCTGGAGCGGCTCGCGGGCCGCGCGGCGGGCCACCAGGGCGTCGTACGCCGCCAGCTCGGCCGCACCCACCTCGTCGACGAGTGCCAGGCGCGAGCGCTCGGTGCCGAGCACGTGGGCCAGGATCTCCGCGGCGTCGTGGTCGGGGCTGGCCACGCCGGCCCGGCCGAGTCGCGCGGACCCGGCGGCGAGCGCGTCGCGGGTCCTCACGCGTCCAGGCTGTCCAGCCGGGCCGCGAGCTCCGCCTCGACCGAGGACTCGATGACCGGCTCGAGCGCACCGTCGAGGACCTGGTCGAGGTTGTAGGACTTGTAGCCCGTGCGGTGGTCGGAGATCCGGTTCTCCGCGTAGTTGTAGGTGCGGATCCGCTCGGACCGGTCGACGGTGCGGACCTGGCTGCGCCGGGCGTCGCTCGCCGCGGCGGCGGCCTCCTCCTGGGCGGCGGCCAGCAGCCGCGCCCGCAGGATGCGCATCGCCTGCTCCCGGTTCTGCAGCTGGCTCTTCTCGTTCTGGCAGCTCACGACGATGCCGGTGGGCACGTGGGTGATCCGCACCGCGGAGTCCGTGGTGTTGACGCTCTGGCCCCCGGGCCCGCTGCTGCGGAAGACGTCGATGCGGAGGTCGTTGTCGTCGATGGTCACGTCGACCTGCTCGGCCTCGGGCAGCACCAGGACCCCGGCGGCGCTGGTGTGCACCCGGCCCTGCGACTCCGTCACCGGCACCCGCTGGACGCGGTGCACCCCGCCCTCGAACTTGAGCAGGCCGAAGGGCGCCCGCCCCGGCTCGGTGGCGCCCCGGGCCTTGACCGCGACGGTGACCGACTTGTAGCCGCCCAGGTCGGACTCGGTGGCGTCGAGGATCTCGACCTGCCACCCCTGGGTCTCGGCGTAGCGGGTGTACATGCGCAGCAGGTCGCCGGCGAAGAGGGCGGACTCCTCGCCGCCCTCCCCCGACTTGATCTCCAGGATCGCGTCCTTGTCGTCGGTCGGGTCGCGCGGGACGAGGAGCCTGCGGAGCTGTTCCTCGGCGGCCTGACGGCGCCCGGTCAGGCGGTCGGCCTCGGCTGCGAACGACGGGTCCTCGGCCGCCAGCTCGCGGGCCGCCCCGATGTCGTCGACCAGGTCGTCGAGCTCGCGCTTGGCGGCGAGGATCCGGCTGAGCTCGGCGTACCGCTGGTTGAGCTGCTTGGCCAGCCGCGGGTCCGCGTGCACCTCGGGGTCGCCGAGGCGCGACTCGAGCTCGGCGTGCTCGGCCTCCAGGCCGTCCACGGCGTCGAACATCGGTCCTCCAGGCGCGGGCAGGGTCAGGACAAATGCAGAGCGCCGACCTCCCGCGGTCGCGGGGGTCGGCGCTCGGGACGAGCTAGCTCTCGGCCGGCTCCGTGTCCTTCTTGTCCGCGGCCTTCTTGGCGTAGCGGGCCTCGAACCGGGCCACGCGGCCGCCGGTGTCGAGGATCTTCTGCTTGCCGGTGTAGAAGGGGTGGCAGTTGGAGCACACGTCGGACTTGATCGCACCCGAGGCGACAGTGCTGCGGGTGGTGAACGTGTTGCCGCAGGTGCAGGTGACCTGGGTCTCCACGTAGTCAGGGTGGATGTCGGGCTTCATGGGTGTCCTCTCATGGCGCCGGGTCGCTCCCCCGATGGGGACCGTGAACCGGAGCCGACGGGTCAGGATAGACAACGCGTGCCGGGTGTCGCGAATTCCCAGGAGGTCTCGAGACAGGCGCCAGCGCGCCTTCCTCGACCAGCGAGAGGACTCAGGCTCCTCTGGCGAGCAGCGCCTCGACCCGGGACGCGAGGTCCTTGGGGCTGAACGGCTTGGTGATGTAGTCGTCGGCACCGGAGTCGTAGCCGATCTGGACGTCGGACTGCTGGGCGCGTGCGGTGAGCAGGATGACCGGGATGCCGGCCATCTCCGGGTGGGCGCGCATCTCCTTGACGGCCTCCAGGCCGGTGAGGCCCGGCATCATGATGTCGAGGACGGCCAGGTCGGGGTGCTGGGTGAGGCAGGCGTCCACCGCGGCGCTGCCGTCGCCGACGGTCACGATGTCGTGGCCGAGGGTCGCGAGCTTGAACTCGACCAGCTCGCGGATGTCCGCGTCGTCGTCCGCAACCACGATCCGGGCCACTGGCGTACCCCCTCCAGGTCTTGCGGTGACATGCCTTACCAACAGCAGTACACCAGGGCTGTGGCAGTCCCGTGGGGAATCCGAGGAAAACTCGCCGGAGACCCTGGGGACTCAGCTCTCGAGGTCGGCCAGGGACGGGGTCCGCTGCTGGACCTGGTGCAGGAGCTCGATGTTGGTGGAGGACCGCTTGAGCCGTTGCACGAGCAGCTCGTGCGCCTGCGCGGGCTCCAGCCCGGACAGCACCCGGCGCAGCTTGCGGACGATCTGCAGCTCCTCGTCACCCATCAGGAGCTCCTCCCTCCGGGTGCCGGACGCCACCGGGTCCACCGCCGGGTAGAGCCCCTCGTCCGCCAGGTCGCTGCGCAGCCGCAGCTCCATGTTGGCGACGCTGCGGAACTCCTCGAAGATCACCTCGTCGGTCAGGGAGCCGGTCTCCACCAGCACCGTCGCGATGATGGTCAGCGATCCGCCGCCCTCCAGGTTGCGCGCGGCGCCGAAGAACTGCTTCGGCGGGTGCAGCGAGGCCGAGTCGACACTGCCCGCGAGCTGTCGGCCGTTGGCCGGTGCCGCGAGGTTGTAGGCCCTGCCGAGCCTGGTGAGCCCGTCGAGGAGGACGACGACGTCGTGCCCGAGCTCGACGAGCCGCTTGGCGCGCTCGATGGCGAGCTCCGCGACGATCGTGTGGTCGGCCGGCGGACGGTCGAACGTCGAGGCGATGACCTCACCCTTGACGCTCCGCTCGAAGTCGGTGACCTCCTCGGGCCGCTCGTCGACGAGCACCACCATCAGGTGGCACTCGGGGTTGTTGGTGGTGACGGCGCTCGCGATCGCCTGCAGGAGGGTCGTCTTGCCGGCCTTGGGAGGCGACACGATCAGTGCCCGCTGGCCCTTGCCCACCGGGGCCGCGAGGTCGATGACCCGCCCGACCAGGTTGCCCGGCTCGGTCTCGAGACGCAGGCGCTCGGACGGGTGCAGGGGCGTCATCGCGGTGAACTCGAGGCGGGTGCGGCCGGTCTCGGGGTCGGTGCCGTTGACGCTGTCGATGCGCACCATCGGGTTGAACTTCTCCTTGCGCTCGCCCTCACGGGGCTGGCGCACCTGCCCGACCACCGCGTCACCACGGCGCAGGCCGTACTTCCGCACCATCGACAGGGACAGGTAGACGTCGTCGACGCCGGGCAGGTAGCCGCTGGTGCGCACGAACGCGTAGTTGTCGAGCACGTCGAGGATGCCGGCCGCGGGCACCAGGACGTCGTCCTCGAGGATCGTCGTGTCCGGCTCGTTGCGCTGGCCACCCGCGACACCCGGACGCGCCGCGGTGCGGTCCCGCCCACGTCGGCGGCGGTTGCGGCGTCCGCCCTCCCCCTCGGCGTCGCCCTGACCGTGGTCGCCCTGGGGCTCCTGCGGCTGGTCCTGACGGTTGTGCTGCCGCCCCTGCTGCTTGTCCTGCTGCTTGTCCTGCTGCTTGTCCTGCTGCTTGTCCTGCGGGTCCTGCCTGTCCTGCTTCTCCTGCTTGGTCTGCTGGTTGCCCTGCTGGTTGCCCTGCTGGTTGCCCTGCTTGCCCTTCCGGTTCTGGCCACGGCCACCCTGGTCGCCCCGGTCATCAGAGTGCTCGTCGCCCTCGGCACCCCGGTCGTCGGAGCGGTCCTGGGAGGGACGTTCGTCGCGGCCCTGGTCGCGGTCGCGGCCCTGGTCGCGGTCGCGGGCCGGACGACCCACGCCGGCGGTGGCCTCCTCGCGGGGCTGCTCCTGGCGAGGCTGCTCCTCGCGAGCCGGCCGGTCACCGGCCGGGCGGCCGCCGGAGGGACCTCCCGACTGCGCCGCCTTGATGGCGTCGACCAGCTGGGCCTTCTTCATCGATCCCGCCCCGGAGATGCCGAGGCCGCCGGCCATCGACTTCAGGTCGGCGAGCAGCATCGTGTTGAGACCGCCGCTCTTCTTCTTCGCGGCCGGCTTGGCGGCGGGAGCGGCGGTGTCGGTCGTTTCCGTCACGTGTGGGTTCCTTCTCAGCGCACCGCAGGTGCGGGTGGAGGCACGAGCAGACCGCTCATGCGAGTGAGGAGAGGTACACCGGTAATTCGGTGCTACGCCGCGAGAACGGCGTGCCCCCAATGTATCACCGAGACGACTCGGACCTGACGCCCTCGTCGGCGACCAGCAGGACGTGGTGCTCCCAACCATGGGGGCACGACGCGGCCAGCTCTCCGGCGGACACCGTCGTGGAGTCGGCCAGCACGAGGACGGTCGGGCCGGCACCGGACACGACGGCGGCGTGCCCGTCGGCGCGCAGCCGGTCGACGAGGTCCAGGGACTCGGGCATCGCCGGCCGGCGCTGCTCCTGGTGGAGGAAGTCGCGAGTGGCGGTCAGCAGGTGCTCCGGCGCACCGCCCAGGGCAGCGACGAGGAGGGCGGTGCGGCCGGCATCCGCGGCGGCGTCCGCGTGCGTGACGGTGCCGGGGAGCAGCCCGCGGGCGACCTCGGTCGACAACGGGTTCGGTGGGACGAACGCCGCGGCGACGACGCGCCGGTCGACCGGGGCGCGGACTGCGTACCACTCCCCCGACTCCCGACCGGAGATCACGAAGCCGCCGTACGCCGCCGGCGCGACGTTGTCCGGGTGGCCCTCGAGCTGCGCCGCCAGCCGGAACAGTGCCTGGTCGTCGAACCGCTCCGTCCCGTTCTCGACGAGCGCCCGCGCCAGGGCGAGCCCCCCGACGATGGCCGCCGAGGACGAGCCGAGCCCCCGGGCGTGCGGGATCGCGTTGTGGCAGCTCAGCCGGAGGCCCGGGAGGGTCTCACCGAGCGCCTCGAGCCCGGCGCGCACGGAGCGGACGACCAGGTGGGACTCGTCCCTGGGCACCGTGTCCGCGCCGTGTCCGGTCACGTCGACGACCAGGCCGGCGCCGGTCACCTCCGCCTCGAGCCGGTCGCGGAGCTCGAGGGCGAGGCCGAGCGAGTCGAAGCCCGGGCCCAGGTTGGCGGAGGTCGCCGGGACGTCGACCCGCACCGGGCCCTCGACGAAGGTCATGGCGCCGGGGTCACCCGACGAGACCGGCGGCCTCGGCGGCCGCCGTCACGTCGTTGTCGACGACGTGGTCGACCAGCGGCCCGACGCCCTCGAGCGCCGTGGCGATGTCCTTGAGGCCGTGACCGGTCACGGTCACCACGACCGTCGAGCCGGCGTAGGACTCCCCCGCGGCGAGGCGCTGCAGCAGGCCCGCGACCCCCGCGGCCGACGCGGGCTCGACGAACACGCCGTCCCGGCAGGCGAGGTCGCGCTGCGCGGACAGGATCTGGTCGTCCGACACCGCCTCGAACAGGCCGCCGGACTCGTCACGCGCGGCCTCGGCGAGCTTCCACGACGCCGGGTTGCCGATCCGGATCGCGGTCGCCTTGGTGTCGGGGTCCGGGAACGGCTCGCCGGTGACGAGTGGCGCCGCACCCTCGGCCTGGAAGCCGTGGACCCGCGGGAGCCGGGTGGCGAGCCCCAGGTCGGCGTACTGGGTGTAGCCGAGCCAGTAGGCCGAGATGTTGCCGGCGTTGCCGACCGGGAGCAGGTGGTAGTCGGGGGCGTCACCCAGGAAGTCGACGATCTCGAACGCCGCGGTCTTCTGGCCCTCGAGCCGCACCGGGTTGACGGAGTTGACCAGTGCCACGGGGAAGTCCCAGGCGAGCTGCCGGGCGAGCCCCAGGCAGTCGTCGAAGTTGCCGCGCACCATGATCACCCGGGCGCCGTGCAGGATCGCCTGGGCCATCTTGCCGGCGGCGATCTTGCCCTCGGGCACGAGCACGAGCGG
>NZ_JAEMSS010000110.1:0-490 GCF_016462705.1 Nocardioides sp.
CACGTGGATGCTGACGACGAAGCCGATGACCCGGAGGTCCGCGCCGCCGTGCTCCATGTGCAACGGCGTCATGATCATGACGCCGACCATCGCGGCGTGCCCGCCGGCCAGCCCGACGACGGCCCAGCCCAGCACCGGCCGGTCCCGGACGGCGGCCAGCGTGCGCCGCCAGGACGCCGCGGACACGGGGGCGGCCTGCGGTCCGGCGACCGGCTCCTCGGCCGCCGCCGCCTCGCGGGCCAGCAGCAGCGGGTCCGGGCGCAGCCGCACCGCGATCACGGCGGCCGCCAGCACCATGCCGACGGTGCCGATGGCGAACGGCCCGGTCAGCTCGGGGATGCCGAGCCGGTCCGCGACGGAGCCCGAGGGCCCGGAGAGGTTGGGCCCGGCGACGGCGCCGATGGTGGTCGCCCACACGACGGTGGAGAGGGCCCGGGCCCGGTGGGCCTCGGTGGCCAGGTCGGTGGCGGCGTAGCGCGCCGCGCTGTTG
>NZ_JAEMSS010000110.1:500-14212 GCF_016462705.1 Nocardioides sp.
GGCGACCACCGCGAGGAGGCTCCCGGCGGCGGCGATCAGGTAGCCGGCGGCCAGGCCCACCCGGCGCCCCCGGGCGGACATCAGCCGAGCCAGGAGGTAGGAGGCGACGGCTGCCCCGAGGACCTGGAACGTCTGGGCGAGCCCGGCCTGCTCCTCCGACCCCGACACGTCGCGGGCCAGGAGCGATGCGGTCGCGATGCCGATGGTGATGCCGATGGCGCCCACGGCCTGGGCCACGACCAGGGTGGCGACCGTCCGGCGTTGGGCCGCCTCGAGATCGGCCTCGGTCGGGGAGCTCACCGGTCCCGGGCCGGCAGGTCGAGCGCCCTCCACACCGCGGCCCACACCTGCTTGGGCGGAACGCCGGCGTCCAGGGCCTCGGCTGCGGTGCGTCCCCCGAGGTCGGCCATCACGAACTGGCCCGCCCACACCCGGTAGTAGGACGTGCCGAGCGCGTCCTCCATCCGGGACCAGAACTCCGTGTGTCGCACGGCGGCCACTCTAGGGAGTGGCGCGGACACCAATCCGATCGGCCACCGGCGGCGAACACCTGATGTCAAAAGCACCTCTTCCACTCCATCGGAGTCCGCTTCACATGAAGACCATTTCCCGACCGCGCCGCGCCGTGGCCGCCGTTCTCGGCACCGCCCTGCTCGCCGTCCCCCTCGCTGCCTGCAGCGACACCGCCGATGCCGACGAGAGCACCAGCTCCAGCTCCAGCGACTCGCCGCCCAAGGCCGTCGCCTCCCTCGAGGCCATCCCTGGCGGCACCACCCAGATCACCCTGGACACGGGCTTCACCGACGCCCTCACGTCGCTCGGGCTCACCCCGGGCCTCGTCGGGGACGCCGAGCTCACCGAGGCCGGGGAGCTGCGCTTCCCGATCACCGGTGGCAACGTCACGGTGTTCACGCCGGGCGAGGTCTCGCCGTACGTCGTCGGTCAGATCCACCACGACACCTCCGGTCTCTCCCTGACCGCGGGCGACGTCGTCGTCGAGCTCAACAACCTCAACGTGGACCCGACCGTCTCCCGCGTCTACGGGGACGTCGAGGTCGGTGACGAGGTCGTGGCGAAGAACGCCTACCTGTTCACGCTCAACGGCACCACGCTGAAGCCGCTGGCCATGGAAGGCACCGACGCCGTCCTCGAGGGCACCAAGGTCTTCATCTCCCCGGACGCGGCTCCCCTGCTCAACGAGACGTTCGGCACCGACGCCGTGACTCCCGAGCTGCTGGTCGGGATCGCGAAGATCACCGTCGCCACCCAGTAACAGCTGCATCCGGCGCCGTGCGGCGCCGACCCAGCCACAGTGGCCCGGAGCTCCGTGCTCCGGGCCACTGTGCTGTCCCGTCACGGGCGGCGAGTCGCGCGCACCATGAGCCACGTCTCGCCCCTGAGGCCCGCACGACGGCGCACGTCGTCGACGTCCCAGCCCGACCCGGTGAGCGCCCTGACCAGACCGTCCTCGCGCCACAGCACGAACCGACGAGGAGCGGTCACGCTCCCGTGGGTCGACCACACGTCGCCATCGCCCTCCTTGACGGAGAGCGCCAGCACTCCCCCGGGCCGGGTGGCCTCGGCCAGCCGGAGCAGCACGGTCGGCAGGTCCGCCCGGTCGACGTGCAGCAGGGACGCGTTGGCCCAGACACCGTCGTACGGCCCGCCCAGATCCTCCACCAGCGGGTCGAGGAGGTCGGCCTCGTGTCCCTGGCTGCGCAGCAGGTCGACGAACGCGGGGGTGATGTCGGTACGGCGGACGCGCACGCCCCGCTCCTCCAGCGCCCGGGCGTCCCGGCCGCCTCCCGACCCGATCTCGAGCACGTGGCCACCGGGTCCCACCGCGGCGGCCAGGGCCTCGAGCGAGTCGAGGACCTCACCGTGCAGCTCGGTCGTCGCGCCGGCGTACTCGGCGGACCGGGCGTCGTAGGCCTCCACCACGGCACGAGTCACCTCGGCGCGCACGTCCCACGCGTGGTGGACGATGTCGTGCAGGTGGTAGCGGCCGAGGGTGTCGACCGTGAACTCGCTGCCGTCGCTGCGCACTCCGCTCCGGCTCCACGTCGCGTCGTCGTCGACCGGCACCGCGTCGTACGCCGCCGCCACGTCCTCCGCGGCCTCGGCGAGCTCGGCCGCGACCGTCGCCGGGTCCTGGTCGGCGTACCTCTGCTCGACCGCGGTCTCGTCCTGGTCCCAGTTGGCGAAGCGGGGCGCATCCTCCTCGAGCATCGAGCGCAGCCGCACGCCGAAGATCCGGTGCACGTCGCGGACGTGGCACGCGTACTCCACGGAGGACCACGTCGCGGGGTCGGGCCGGACGGGCGCCGCCGGGCGGCCGAGCACCACCGACCAGGTCCGGGCGTTGTCCCGGATCCGCGAGCCGAACGAGCCACGCTCGACCGCCGTCGCGTCGTATCCGCACTCCGGGCACGGCTCGCGCAGGACCCAGGTCCAGTCCTTGGTGTCGGGAACGATCGTCATGACGGGATCCTCCCAACGACGACGGGTCCGCGCCGCCGAGATCGTGCCAATCACCGCGCGTGCGCAGCCATGTGAGGTCAGTCGGCCAGGTCGAGCCGCCAGTGCTGGCCGACCAGGTCGTGCCCGAACGAGTGGTGCGGCTCGGAGCCGACCAGCTCGAACCCGGCCGCCTCGTAGATCCGGCGGGCCGAGGCGAGGACGTCGTTGGTCCAGAGCGTGACTGCCGTGCAGCCGGCGGCGCGGGCGTGCCGTACGCATGCGTCGACGAGGGCCGACCCTACGCCGTGACCGCGGGCGTCTGGAGTCACCAGCAGGATCCTGAGGACGGCGGTGGCAGGCTCGTCGGCGGACGGCACGCAGAGCACGCAGCCGACCCGGCGACCGTCCAGCTCGGCGACCCAGGCCGCCCTCCGCGGCGAGTCGGGAGCCTCGGCGTGGTCGGTGACGATCCTGGCGACGAGTGCCTCGAAGGAGGAGTCCCAGCCGAGCGTCTCCGCGTAGACCTCGCCGTGCTGCCAGACCATCCACCCCAGGTCACCGGGACGGTCCGCAGGTCTGATCTGGACCTCCACCGGCCCTGCCCTCCCTTACTGAAACGACTGTTTCAGTATGCTAGCGCGCATGACGGCGCGACGCGACGAGCTCCTCGAGGCGGCGTACCAGTTCGTGCTCGACCACGGGCTGGCCGACCTGTCCCTCCGTCCACTGGCCCAGGAGATCGGCAGCAGTCCCCGGGTGCTGCTGTACCTCTTCGGGTCCAAGGACGGTCTGGTCCGCGAGCTCCTGACCCGGGCCCGGCGGGACGAGCTGGACGCCTTGGCGCGGATCGACGGCGGCGGGCTCGACGACGTGACGGCTGCCCTGTGGGCCTGGCTGTCGGCCCCCCAGCACCGGCGGCTCCTCGTGCTCTGGGTCGAGGCCTACGCCCGGTCGCTGGTCGACCCGGAGGGGCCGTGGGCGGGGTTCGCCCGCGGAACCGTGGACGACTGGCTCGAGGTCCTGGCGCGCGCCCAGCCGAGCGGCGAGCGCCGAACCCGCGCCGGCCTGGCCCGGCGCACGAGGACGCTGGCGCTCCTGCGCGGGTCGTTGCTCGACCTGCTGGCGACCGGCGAGGAGCAGCGCGTCGGCGCTGGACTGGTCACCTAGCGGTCACCTCGGCGCGAGCCGGATCCCCGCCAGCTGGGTGCCCTGCGCGACGACCGCGCCGTTGCGGTCCCAGACGGTCGTCGTCTCGTCGACCCTGCCCTGGGCGATCACCTGGGCCCGGTGCCGGACGACGACGGGGCCGTCGGCCGGCCTGGCCCGGACGTAGGCGGACAGCTGGATCGTCGGGACCCAGCCGGTGACCTCCACGTCGAACGGCGCCGGAGGGAAGGCGTCGACGGCGACGAGCAGCGACAGCGGGTCGAACGCCGGCTCGTCCAGCAGCGCGATCCGGCCGAGCAGCTCGCCGCGGCCGGTCGGGGCGCCGACCGTCCACCCCATGCTGCCCGGGTCGAGCCGCAGGTCGAGCTGGTCCATGAGCGGGACCTCGAACGCGTCGGTGACGGCCACGAGCCGCGTGCAGTCCTCCATCGCGGCGACGGCGGGCGGCTCGATCTCACCACGCCAGACCGGGGCGGTCCGGTCGAGATCTCCGGTGGTCACCAGCGCCTCGACGCAGGTCCGGCCCTCCTGCCGCAGGCTCGCCCGGACCGTGCTGACCGAGCGGCCCTCGTGGAGCACCTCGAGCTCCACGTCCGCCGGCCCCGTGGCGGGCGGCCGGAGGAAGTGCGCGCTGACCGCGACGACGTCGGGGTGTCGGCCCGTGGCCGCCACAGCTCGCCCGAGCACGGCGAGGAGGTAACCCCCGTTGGGCCGCCCGCCGACGCCCCAGCCGGGGTGCAGGTCGGCGCTGAAGGAGGCGCGGTCACCGTCACGGTGCCGCTCGTGGACGGCCGAGGCCTGGGTGAACGTCTCTCTCACGGGCACCTGCCCGACCGTAGACGGTGGTGCCGACGAGCCGCACAGGGCTGTCGGCGGTCCGTGCCAGGGTGCCTGGCATGACAGTGAGATACCAGCTGACCATCGACTGCGCCGACACCCAGACGATGGCCGACTTCTGGGCGGCCGCGCTCCACTACGTGGTCGCGCCGCCACCCGACGGCTTCGCCACGTGGGACGACTGGTACCGGTCGGTCGGAGTGCCCGAGGAGGAGCTCGGCCTCGGCGACGACCGGATCCTCGACCCCGACGGCGAGGGGCCGGCGATCTGGTTCCAGGTCGTCCCGGAGGCCAAGACGATCAAGAACCGCTGGCACCTCGACGTCGGCGCCAGCGGTGGCCGGAGCACGCCGCTCGAGGTCCGGCGCGAGCGGGTCGAGGCGGAGGCCGACCGGCTGGCCGCGCTCGGTGCGACCCGGGTGCGGGTGGTCTCCGAGGAGGGCACGGACCACTACGCGGTGGCGATGCTCGACCCCGAGGGCAACGAGTTCGACATCAACTAGTCAGACCGGCCCCGACGACGCGCGTCCCTCGTCCGGGGTCTGCGAGGACTCCTGCTGCGTGCCCTCCGGGTCGTCGGTCCGCTCGTCGCTCTCCTCGAGGATCGCCTCGGCCTGCGCCTGCGGGTCGTCGCTGCCGGCGACCTGTTCCTCCGGGAGCAGCTCGGCGCGGGTCTCGACGCGGTCGTCGTCCGGTGTCTGCGACATGCGAGGAGGCTACGCCGGGTGCACCGGCTCCCCACCCACCCAGGTCGCCGCGACGTCGGCCGGGCCGGCCAGGGCGAAGCTCTTGGCGACCGCCTCGTCCGTGGAGTCGGCGTGCCGCAGCGCCACGTCGAGGGTGCAGCCGGGCGCGGGCCGGAGCCACAGGGCGTCGAACTCCTTGCCGACCGAGAAGTCGCCGACCGTGTCGGCGAGGCCGAGCACCTCCGCGCCCGCGGCGGAGGCGAGCCAGAGCAGGTGCGCCGCGGACAGCCGATGACCCTCCCGGCCGAGCAGCTGCTGCACGAAGTAGGCCTGCAGCCCCTCCTTGAACAAGGAGAAGCCGGTGCCGGCGCCGACGTCGGAACCGAGGGCGACCCGCACCCCGAGGGCGAGGTGCGACCCGAGCGGGAACATCCCGCTGCCGAGAGCCGCGTTGGACGTCGGGCAGTGGGCGACGGCGGCGCCGTGCCGGGCCAGCTGCATGAGCTCCTGGAGGGTGGGGTGCACGTTGTGGGCGAGCACGCTGCGCGGGCCGAGCAGCCCGGCGCGCTCGTAGGACGTGGCGTAGTCGCAGCCGAACAGCTGCCGGACGCCCTCGATCTCCTCGACGTTCTCGTTGAGGTGCGAGGTGAACCACAGGTCCGGCACCTGGCTGAGGAGTGCGCCCGCGGACTCGAGCATCGGCTCGGTGCACGACAGCGAGAAGCGCGGGGTCACGGCGTAGCGCGTGCGGCCCTGCCCGTGCCAGCGCTTCGCGAGCTCGAGCCCTTCGTCGAAGGCTCGGTCGGGGGTGGTGAACAGGTCCTCGCGCAGGATCCGGTCCGAGAGGACCAGGCCCGAGGTGACCCGCAGCCCGACCCGGGTGGCCTCGGTGAACAGCGCGTCGACGGCGCCGGCGAAGTGCGACCCGAAGACCAGCGCCGTGGTGGTGCCCGCCCGGGCGAGGCCGGAGACGAAGTCGGCGGCCACCGAGGCGGCGTAAGTCGCGTCGGCGAGCCGGGCCTCCTCGGGCAGCGCGCACTTCTCCAGCCAGTCCAGCAGCGGCATGCCGAGGCCGCCGATGGCGCGCACCTGGGGGTAGTGGACGTGGGTGTCGACGAAGCCGGGCAGGACCAGGCCCTCGCGCAGGTCCACGACGTCGTCGCCGTGGAGCTCCGCGGACCAGGGCTCGCGGGCCACGATCACGCCGTCCTCGACGACCAGCGCGAGGTCGGCGCCCTCGCGCAGCCGCCCTCCGGTGAAGGGGCTGTGCGGGGTGTCGACGAACGTGCCGCGGAAAACTGTCACTTCTGGCCAGTCACCGTTGCCGGGCGCTCTCGCGCTCGAACGCGACCAGCAGCTCGGCCGCCACCGACACGGCGATCGCAGCCGGCTCCTTGCTCGTCGTGATCCCCGGCAGCCCGATGGGCGTGCGGATCCGGTCCACGGTCTCCGGGGTGTGCCCCGAGGACAGCAGCTGGGACCGGAAGCGTGCCCACTTGGCCGACGAACCGATGAGCCCGATCGGACCGAGATGATCGGCGCGGATCGCGGCGTCGCAGATGGCCAGGTCCTCGGCGTGGTCGTGGGTCAGCACCAGCACGTGCGTGCCGGGCGGCAGCTCGGCCAGCACGAGCTCGGGCAGCACCGGGACCTGGTGGACGTGCACCGCGGCGACCGCGTCGGCGAGCGGTGACAGGACCTCGTCCGACAGGTGCTCGGGCCGGGAGTCGACCAGGTGCAGCTCCAGGTCGTGGCGGGCCAGGACCCGGGCCAGCTCCAGCCCGACGTGACCGACGCCGAAGACCGCGACCGCCGGGACGACGGCGAGCGGCTCGAGCAGCACGGTCACCTCTCCCCCGCAGCACTGCACGCCGTGCTGGAACGGCGCCTTGTCGGACAGGTGGGTCGTGAACGACTCCGGGGCGGCCGCGCCCGACGCGACCAGCTCGCGGGCCCGGCGCACGGCCTCCTCCTCGAGGTTGCCGCCACCGACCGACCCCCAGGTCGCCGAGGCGGACACCACCATCTTGGCGCCGGCCTCGCGGGGCGCGTGCCCGCGCACGTCGGTGACGGTCACCAGGACCCCCGGCTCGCGGGAGGCCCGCAGCCGGGCGACCACCTCGAACCAGGTCGTCATGCGGTCACCTCCGCCGGGGCTCGTGACCGCACCCGCTCCAGCGCCCAGTAGACGGCCTCCGGGGTGGCCGGCGAGGCGAGCTCGACGCTCGTCCCGGGTGCCCCGAACGCCGCGCACGCGTCGCGGAGCGCCTCGCGGACGCTGAACGCCAGCATCAGCGGAGGCTCACCCACGGCCTTGGAGCCGTAGACCGCACCGTCCTCGTGCGCGTGCTCCAGCAGGGCGACGTTGAAGACGGTGGGCATCTCGGAGAAGGACGGCAGCTTGTAGGTCGACGCGGCCTGCGTGGTGAGCCGGCCGCGACCCGGCCCGTCCGACTCGTCCCAGCGCAGGTCTTCCAGCGTCAGCCAGCCGGCGCCCTGCACGAACCCGCCCTCGATCTGGCCGAGGTCGACCAGCGGCGAGAGGCTGTCCCCGACGTCGTGGACGATGTCGACCCGACGCGTGGTGTAGCCGCCGGTGAACCCGTCGACCTCCACCTCGGCCACCGCGGCGCCGTAGGAGAAGTACTTGAAGGGCGTGCCCGTCATGGTGGTGACGTCCCAGCTCAGGCCCTCGGTCTTGTAGAAGCCGGCCGCCCACAGCTGCACCCGCTGGTGGTACGCCGCCGCGACGAGCTCGTCCCAGGAGGCGTCGGGCAGCCCGGCGCGCACCGGGACTAGCCGCTCCTGGATCTGCTCGCACGCGTTCTTGATCGCGGCGCCGTTGAGGTCGGTCGCGGCGCTGGCCGCGGTCGCCGAGGTGTTGGGCACCTTGTCGGTGCGGGTCGGCGCCAGCCGCACCTTCGGCAGCGGCAGACCGAGCGCGGTCGCGGCGACCTGGAGCATCTTGGTGTGCAGGCCCTGCCCCATCTCGGTGCCGCCGTGGTTGATCAGCACCGACCCGTCCTTGTAGACGTGCACGAGCGCGCCGGCCTGGTTGAACGTGGTGAAGTTGAACGAGATGCCGAACTTCACCGGCGTGATCGCCAGGCCGCGCTTGCGGTGCTCGTGGGCGTCGTTCCAGGCCGCGACCTCGGCGCGCCGGGCGTCGAGGCCGGCGATGGCGGAGACCTGGTCCCATGCCGCCGCCAGCCGTTCGGGGTGCCGGACCGCCTGGCCGTAGGGGGCCGACTGCCCGTCGACGTAGAAGTTGCGCCGGCGTACGTCGGCGGGGTCCAGGCCGAGCAGGGGCGCGCAGCGGCCGATGATGTCCTCGATCACCAGCATCCCCTGGGGTCCGCCGAACCCCCGGAACGCCGTCTGGGAGGTCTTGTTGGTCTGCGCGATCCGACCGTGCACGAGGACGTCGGGGATCCAGTAGGCGTTGTCGACGTGGCACAGGGCCCGGGAGAGCACCGGCTCGGACAGGTCGAGGCTCCAGCCGCCGTCGGAGGTGAGCGTGGCCTCGAGCGCGGTCAGGAGGCCGCCCTCGTCGAAGCCGACCTTCCAGGTGGCGTGGAAACCGTGCCGCTTGCCGGTCATCGTCATGTCCTGGGTGCGGCTGAGCCGCAGCCGCACCGGGCGGCCGGTCAGCGTCGAGCCCAGCGCGGCGACCGCGGCGAGACCGTGCGGCTGCATCTCCTTGCCGCCGAAGCCGCCGCCCATCCGCAGGCACTGCACGGTCACCGCGTTGCTGGGGACGCCCAGGACGTGGGCGACTATCTCCTGCGTCTCGGTCGGGTGCTGGGTGCTGGACTGGACGAAGACCTGGCCGTTCTCGTCCACGAGGGCCAGCGAGCAGTGCGTCTCGAGGTAGAAGTGCTCCTGCCCGGCCATCGCGGTGACGCCCTCGAACACGTGCGCCGACCGGGCCAGGCTCGCGGCCGCGTCGCCGCGGGCCACCGTCGGCCGCGCTCCCTGGAAGCTCTCCGCCGCGATCGCCTCCTCGACGGTGAGGATCGCCGGGAGCGGGTCGTAGTCGACCTCGACCGCGGCCGCGCCCCGCCGGGCTGCCTCGAGGGTCTCGCCGAGCACCCAGCACACGGCGTGGCCGTGGTACATGACCTCGGAGGGGAACAGCGGCTCGTCGTGCTTGATCCCCGCGTCGTTGGTGCCGGGGACGTCGGCGGCGGTCAGCACCTTCACCACGCCGGGGACGGCGTACGCCGGCGTCGGGTCGAGCCGCGTCACCCGCGCGTGCGCGTGCCGGGCCTGGACGGGGTGCGCGTGCAGGCAGTCCTGGGTGCGCTGCACCAGGTCGTCGGTGTAGAGCGCCCGGCCGGTCACGTGCAGCGCCGCGCTCTCGTGCGGCATGGCCTCGCCGACGACCGGGTTGTCGGGACGCTGGCTGAGGGTGCTCACGCCGGCACCCCCGCCGACTCGTGGAAGAGCTTGCGCAGCGACTGCCCCAGCATGGCCGCCCGGTAGTCGGCACTGGCCCGCTGGTCGGAGATCGGCGTGCCCTCGCCCGCCAGCATCACGGCGGCCGTCTCCACGGTCTCCGCGGTCCACGGCTGACCCTCCAGAGCCTCCTCGGTGGCGCGCGCCCGAATGGGCGTGGCCGCCACTCCCCCGAGCCCGATCCGTACCCGCTCGACGACGCCGTCCACGACGTCGACGGCGTAGGCGACGGCCACCGAGGAGATGTCGTCGAAGGGCCGCTTGGCGATCTTGTGGAACGCGGTGATCGTTCGGGCCGGGAGCGGCACCACGATCTCGGTGATCAGCTCCCCGGGCCGTCGGACCGACTCCCGGTAGCCGGTGAAGTAGTCGGCGAGCGCGACGGTGCGCTCGCCCTCGGCCGAGGCCAGGACGACCGACGCCTCCAGCGCGAGCAGCACGGGCGGGGCGTCGCCGATCGGCGAGCCGGTGCCGAGGTTGCCGCCGAGCGTGGCGCCGTTGCGGATCAGCGGCGACGCGAACTGCGGCATCAGCGCGGACAACAAGGGCAGCCGCCCCTCCAGCCGGCGTTCCACCTCGGTGAGCGTGAGCGCCGCACCGATCCGGACCTGGTCGCCCCCGACGGTGAACCCGCGCAGCTCGGGGAGCCGGTCGACGGCGACGACGGACGAGGCCCGGACCCCCTTGAGGTTGACCTCGACGCCCCAGTCGGTGCTGCCGGCGACGACGACGGCTTCGGGCTGCTCGGCCAGCACCCGGAGGGCCGCGGCCAGGTCAACGGGGCGGAGGAAGCCGGCCTCACCGTCGTGCAGCCGGGTCTCCGGCACGGCAGGCGGCGGCGTCGTACGCCGTGCCGCCAGCGCGTCACCGTCGGCCGGGAACCCGAGCGCGAACGCGGCGTCCTTGATCGGCCGGTAGCCGGTGCAGCGGCACAGGTTGCCGCTGATCGCGTGCAGGTCGAAGCCGTTCTCGCCCTGGTACGCGTCGTGCGTCCCCGCCGGGCCGGTGCCGTTGGTGGCCGCCCGGCCGGACCGGTAGAACTCCGCGGCCATGCTGCACACGAACCCCGGGGTGCAGTAGCCGCACTGCGAGCCGCCGCGCACCGCCATCTCGTGCTGGACGGGGTGCAGCGCGTCGGGTGTCCCGAGCCCCTCCGACGTCACGACCTCCTGGCCGTCGAACGCCGCGGCGGGCACCAGGCAGGAGTTGATCGCGGTCCACTCGGTCGCGTGGGACCCGTCCGGCGCAGGCCGGGCCACGAGCACCGAGCAGGCCCCGCACTCGCCTTCGGCGCAGCCCTCCTTGGCGCCGGTGAGGCCGCAGCCGCGCAGGAAGTCGAGCGCGTTGGTGTGCAACGGGACGCCGTCGAGGTCGCGCGGCGTTCCGTTGACCAGGATGCCCGCCATCAGACAACCTTACGAGGCGGACCGGGATTCGTCTGGGACCGCATGCGGCGCCGGCCAGCGTGGTCCGCAGACGAATCGGCGCTAGAGCCCAGCGTGGCGGTTCACGTCCTTGTAGAGGAGGTAGCGGAACGGGCCCGGGCCGCCGGCGTAGCAGGCCTGCGGGCAGAAGGCGCGCAGCCACATGAAGTCGCCCGCCTCGACCTCCACCCAGTCCTGGTTGAGCAGGTAGACGCCCTTGCCCTCCAGCACGTAGAGGCCGTGCTCCATGACGTGCGTCTCCGGGAACGGGATCGAGCCGCCGGGCTGGAAGGTCACGATGTTGACGTGCATGTCGTGGCGCAGGTCGGCGATGTCGACGAAGCGGGTCGTCGCCCAGGCGCCGTCGGTGCCCGGCATCTCGATCGGCGTGACGTCGCGTTCGTGGGTCACGAACGACGTCGGCTCCTCGATGCCGTCGGCGGACTGGTAGCGCTTGCGGATCCAGTGGAACGTCGCGGTCGCCCCACTGTCGTTGCGCAGCCGCCACGAGACGCCGGGCGGCAGGTAGGCGTAGCTCCCGGCCTCGAGGGCGTGCTGGGTGGTGTCGACGAGCAGCGAGAGGTGGCCGTCCACCACGAAGAGCACCGCCTCGGCACCGGGGTCGCTCTCGGGTGCGTCCGAGCCGCCGCCGGGCGAGACCTCGACGACGTACTGGCTGAAGGTCTCGGCGAAGCCGGACAGCGGCCGGGCGAGCACCCACATCCGCATGCCCTCCCAGCCGGGCAGGTACGACGTGGTGATGTCGGACAGCGTCCGGGCCGGGACCACGGCGTACGCCTCGGTGAACCGGGCCCGGTCCGTCGTCAGCGCGGACTGCGGCGGCAGCCCGCCCCTCGGCACGTAGTAGCTGGAATCGGGCACTGTGCCGCTCATCGCTCGCCTCTCCGGAGAAGTCGTCCCCGAGGAGCATCCTCGGTCACGCGTACGCCGCGCAGCCAGGTCTCGCGGACCACGCCGGCGAGCCGGCGGCCGGCGTAGGCCGAGACCGGGTTGCGGTGGTGCAGCCGGGCCACGTCGACGGTGAACTCCTCGCCGGGCGCGAACCGCACCAGGTCGGCGTCCGCGCCGACCTCGATCCGGCCCTTGTGGCCCAGGCCGACCCGGTCGGCGGGGGCGGACGCCATCCAGTGGACGACGTCGGGCAGCGAGTGTCCCCGCGCGCGAGCTCCCGTCCACACGGCGGGCAGCCCGAGCTGGACCGAGGCGATCCCGCCCCAGGCGGCCCCGAAGTCGCCGCCGCCACGCTGCTTGAGGTCGACGGTGCACGGCGAGTGGTCGGACACGACGAAGTCGATGTCTCCGGCGGCGAGCGCGGCCCAGAGCGCCTCGCGGTTGTCGGCCTCGCGGATGGGCGGGCAGCACTTCAGCTCGGTCGCCCCGTCGGGGACGCCCTCGGCGTCGAAGGTCAGGTAGTGCGGGCAGGTCTCGACGCTCACGTCGACCCCGGCCGCCCGGGCGGCGTGCAGGGCCGGCGCCGCGCCGGCGGAGCTCAGGTGCACCACGTGCGCCCGGCCGCCGGTCGCCCTCGCCTGGTCGATCACCAGGCCGATCGCCGCCTCCTCGGCCGCCTTGGGCCGGGAGGCGAGGAAGCCGGCGTACCTGGCACCGTCGAGCGCGTCCTCCTCCAGCAGGTGTCCGTCCTCGGCGTGCACGATCATCAACGCGCCGAGCCGGGCCGTCTCCGCCATCGCGAGGGCGAAGCCACCTGGCTCGAGGTGCCCGAACTCCGCGACCCCGGAGTCGAGCAGGAAGCACTTGAAGCCGAAGACCCCCGCGTCGTGCAGCGGCTCGAGGTCCGCGACGTTGCCGGGGACGGCGCCGCCCCAGAACCCGACGTCGACGCGCACCTGGCCCTCGGCGACCTCGCGCTTGGCCTCCAGGCCGGCCAGCGTGGTCGTCGGCGGGACCGAGTTGAGCGGCATGTCGAGGACGGTGGTCACGCCGCCCGCCGCGGCGGCCCGGGTCGCGGTGGCGAAGCCCTCCCACTCGGTGCGGCCGGGCTCGTTGACGTGCACATGCGTGTCGACCAGGCCGGGCAGCAGCACCTCGTCGTCGGCGAGGTCGACCGTGCGGTCGGCGGCCGGCGGGGCGTCGTACGCCGTGAGGGAGGTGATGCGGCCCCCCGTGACGCCCACGGACACGGCGACCTCGGCACCGCCGACGACCGCGCGCCGGGCGCGGACGACCAGGTCAGCGGCCAACGTCAGCTGCCCCGGTAGGTCGAGTAGCCGAACGGGCTCAGCAGGAGCGGGACGTGGTGGTGCCGCTCGTCGGCGATGGTGAACACCACCACGACCTCGGGGAAGAACCCGGGCGCGTAGGCCGCGGTGTCGAAGCGCAGGACGTAGTCGCCGTGGCCCAGCTCGCCCCCGATCGAGCCGATCCGGCCGTCGGCGTCGGTCGTGCCCTGGTCGAGGTGCTCCCCGGCGCGGGTCTCCAGCCGGACGGGGACGCCCGCTGCCGGGGTGCCGGTCGCGGTGTCGAGGACGTGGGTCGAGAGCGTGCTCATCCGAGTGCCGCCTCGAGACGGAGCAGCATGATCTGGCGCAGGTTGTCGACGGTCTCGTCGCGCTCGGTGTCGTCGTCGTTCTGGAGCCGCCGGTCGAGCTCGGCCAGGATCTCCTCGGCGTCCCGGCCCGCGGCCCGGATCAGGAAGACC
>NZ_JAEMSS010000111.1 GCF_016462705.1 Nocardioides sp.
GTGGGGTGCACGACCACCTCGATCCGGTCGAACGGGATGCCGAACAGCAGGTGCGCCTCGATCACCTCGAGGCCCTTGTTGACCAGCGTCGCGGAGTTGATCGTGATGACCGGGCCCATGTCCCAGGTGGGGTGCGCGAGCGCCTCCTGCGGCGTCACGCCGGCCAGCTCCGCGCGGCTGCGGCCCCGGAACGGCCCCCCGCTCGCGGTGAGCACGAGCCGGCGTACCTCCCCGGCGGCCCCGGCCCGCAGGCACTGCGCCAAGGCGCTGTGCTCGGAGTCGACGGCGACGATCTGTCCCGGCTTGGCGCGCTCGAGGACCAGCGGGCCGCCCATGATGAGCGACTCCTTGTTGGCCAGCGCCAGCGTCGTCCCCGCCTCGAGCGCGGCCAGCGTGGGGCGCAGGCCGACCGCTCCGGTGATGCCGTTGAGGACGACGTCGCACGGCTGCCCGGCGGCCTCGGTCGACGCCTCCTCACCGAGGCCTGAGAAGGCCGGCGCGAACTCCGCCACCTGGGCGGCGAAGAGGTCGGGGTTGCTGCCGCCCGCGGTCAGGCCGACGACCCGGAACCGGTCCGGGTTGCTGCGGACGATGTCGAGGGCCTGGGTCCCGATCGAGCCGGTCGACCCGAGGATGACCACGTCGCGCCTCACAGGGGCCATCCTCCCAGGCTGGGTGGCCGGAGTTCTTGACGCGTGTCAACTCGTCCGGTTCGATGCCAGGCATGCCTGACTCCCTCGACCGCCCGTTCGACACCGTCATCTCCGGAGGCCGCTGGTTCGACGGCACCGGAGCGCCCTCGGCGGTGCGGCACCTCGGGATCCGCGACGGCCGGGTCGTGACCGTGTCCCCCGAGCCGCTAGACACCACCGGCTGCCCGGAGGTGGTGGACGCAACCGGGAAGTGGGTGCTGCCGGGGATGGTGGACATCCACACCCACTACGACGTCGAGGTCCTGGAGGGGCCGGCGCTCGAGGAGTCGGTGCGCCACGGCGTCACGACCACCTTCCTCGGCTCGTGCTCGCTGTCCACCGTCCACGTCGGCGGCGTCGACGCGGGCGACCTGTTCGGTCGGGTCGAGGCCATCCCGCGGCGCCACGTCATCGACGCCGTCGACAAGCACAAGACCTGGACCACGGCCGACGAGTACGTCGCGGCGCTGGAGTCGCTTCCCCTCGGGCCCAACCTGGCGGCGTTCATCGGGCACTCCGACATGCGCACCGCGACGATGGGGCTGGACCGGGCGACCCGCAAGGAGGTCACGCCCACCCGCGCCGAGCAGGCCCGGATGGAGGAGATGCTGCGCGAGGCGCTCGACGCCGGGTTCGTCGGCATGTCGGCCCAGCAGCTGCTCTTCGACAAGCTCGACGGGGACGTCTGCCGCTCCCGGACGCTGCCGTCGACGTACGCCAGGCGGCGCGAGCTCAAGCCCCTGCGGGACCTGCTGCGCGCCCGGGGCCGCGCGCTCCAGGCCGGTCCGGACGTGAAGCGCCCGCAGTCGCTGGTCACGCAGGCGTTCGGCTCCATCGGCCGCCGGCGGCCGCCGTTGAAGACGTCGCTGCTCTCGGCGGCGGACATCAAGGCGATCCCGTTCGTCATCCACCTGATGGGCGGGATGGCCAAGGCGGTCAACCGGCTCGGCGGCGACTTCCGCTTCCAGCACCTGCCGGTGCCGTTCGAGGTCTACGCCGACGGCATCGACCTGGTGATCTTCGAGGAGTTCGGGGCCGGCGCCGCCGCCCTCCACCTGCAGGAGAAGATCGCCCGCGACGACCTGCTCCGCGACCCGGCGTACCGCGCGCGGTTCCGCAAGGACTACGAGTCGAAGTACGGGCCGCGGGTCTGGCACCGGGACTTCTTCGACGCCGAGATCGTCGCCTGCCCGGACTCGTCGGTGGTCGGCAGGTCGTTCGGTGAGGTCGGCGTCTCGCGCGGCACCCCGGGCTCCCCCGTCCACCCCGTCGACGCGTTCCTCGACCTCGTGCTCGAGCACGGGACCGCACTGCGCTGGCGCACGACCATCTCCAACCACCGCCCGACGGTGCTGCGGAAGATGGCGCAGAACCCGGGCATCCAGATGGGCTTCTCCGACGCCGGCGCGCACCTGCGCAACATGGCCTTCTACAACTTCGGGCTGCGGCTGCTCAAGCACGTCGTCTCCGAGGAGAAGGCCGGCCGGCCGTTCCTCACCGTCGAGCAGGCCGTGCACCGGCTCACCGGCGAGCTCGCGGACTGGTACTCCCTCGACGCCGGGCACCTGCGCGTCGGCGACCGTGCGGACCTGTTCCTGGTCGACCCGGCCCGGCTGAACTCGTCGCTGGAGGAGTACGCCGAGGCACCGGTCGACGCCTACGACGGCCTGTCGCGGATGGTCAACCGCAACGACGCGACCGTGCCGCTGGTCATGGTCGGCGGCCGGACCGTCTGGCGGGACGGCGCGGCGAGCCCGCTGCTCGGCCACGAGCGGACCGGCGTGTTCCTGCGGGCCGGCCAGCCTGCGCCGGCGTACCGCGCCTCGACCTCTGCCCCGGCGGAGTCCGCAGCCCTACTGTGACCCCATGACCACGACCGATGCCGCACCCGCCAGCACGACGAGCGGCGGGCCGGGCCTGCCGCAGGAGCGGCGCCTGGTCACCGAGATCCCGGGCCCGCTGTCGCAGGAGAAGCTGGCCCGCAAGAAGGAGCACGTCGCCGACGGCGTCGGCACGATGCTCCCGGTCTTCGTCCAGGCGGCCGGCGGCGGCGTCATCGTCGACGTCGACGGCAACAGCCTCATCGACCTCGGTTCGGGCATCGCGGTCACCAGCGTCGGCAACGCCGCCCCGTCGGTCGTGCGCCGAGCGCAGGAGCAGCTCGCGGCGTTCACGCACACCTGCTTCATGATCACGCCGTACGACGGCTACGTGGACGTCTGCGCCACGCTGGCCGAGGTCACGCCGGGAGACCACCCCAAGAAGAGCGCGTTGTTCAACTCCGGCGCCGAAGCCGTCGAGAACGCCGTCAAGATCGCCCGGGTCGCGACCGGGCGGGACGCGGTGGCCGTGTTCGACCACGCCTACCACGGGCGCACCAACCTGACGATGGCGATGACGTCGAAGAACATGCCGTACAAGGACGGGTTCGGGCCGTTCGCGGGCGAGGTCTACCGGGCCCCGATGTCCTACCCGCTCCGCGACGGCCTCAGCGGCGAGCAGGCCGCGGCGCGCGCGATCGACGTCCTGGACAAGCAGGTGGGCGCGGGCAACCTCGCCTGCGTCGCCATCGAGCCGATCCAGGGCGAGGGCGGCTTCGTGGTGCCGGCGCCCGGGTTCCTTCCCGCTGTCGCCGAGTGGTGCACGGCCAACGGCGTCCTGTTCCTCGCCGACGAGATCCAGACCGGTTTCTGCCGCACCGGCGACTGGTTCGCCAGCGACCACGAGGGCGTGGTCCCCGACCTCATCACGACCGCCAAGGGCATCGCGGGCGGTCTGCCGCTGGCCGCGGTGACCGGCCGGGCCGAGATCATGGACGCCGTGCACGTGGGCGGTCTGGGCGGCACGTACGGCGGCAACCCGGTCGCCTGCGCCGCGGCACTCGGTGCGCTCGAGGAGATCCGCACCCACGACCTGACCGGCCGGGCCCGCGCGATCGGCGCCCGGATGGACTCCCACCTCCAGGCCCTCGCCGAGTCCCACCCGGTGATCGCCGAGGTCCGCGGCCGCGGCGCGATGATGGCGATCGAGCTCTGCACACCCGGTTCCATCACGCCGGACGCCGCGAGAGCGGCAGCCGTCTCGGCGTACTGCCACTCCCAGGGTGTCGTCACGCTCACCTGCGGCACCTGGGGCAACGTCTTCCGCTTCCTCCCGCCCCTGTCGATCTCCGACGACCTCCTCGACGAGGCGTTCGGCGTCGTCGCCGAGGGATTCGCGGTCACCGCGTGAGCGAGCGCACCCCCGAGGAGGCGGTCCGCGGTCTCTGGGCCGTGCTCAACGACCGCGACTACGACGGCATCGCCGACTGGGTCACCGAGGACTGCATCTACTACGACGTGCCGCTCGGCCCGGCGTTCAGCGCTCGCGGGCCGGTCGACATCGCCAAGCGGCTGCGGGTCGGCTGGGGCGAGCTGGCGGCCTACGAGAACCACGACGGCACGCTGGTCGCGGACGGCGAGGACGTCCTCTACGAGCACTCCGAGACCTGGACGTTCACGACCGGCGAGGTCCTGCACCTGCCGTTCGCGACCGTGCACAAGGTCCGCGACGGCCGCGTGTCGCTGTGGCGCGACTACTGGGACTACAGCGCCCTGACCAGCGCGGCACCGCAGGAGTGGCAGGACGGGCTGCTCACCGCGGACACGTCCTGGCTCTACGACGCGACCGGCGAGGTCTGACGGCCGGTGCGTCGGCGCTCCCCCCACGGGCGCAGACACACCGGCCGACCATCCCGAGCTATACCGAGAGCTCCTGCATCCCCCACGGACTGCCGTAGGCGGTCAGGAGATCGAGGAACGGCACGGCGTCGAAGGCCTCGGGACCCAGGACCCCGGCGCCCTGCCAGGTCCCGGTCGCGAGCAGCTCGAGCGCCACGACGGGGTTGACGGCGGTCTGCCAGACGACGCACTGGTGGCCGTACTCGGCCATCGCCCACTCGTTGTCGACCACGTGGTAGAGGTACGTCGAGCGCGGAGCGCCGTCCTTGCCCGTGCCGGTCACCCACAGGCCGGCGCAGGTCTTGCCGGTCATCCGCGGCCCGACGGTGGCCGGGTCGGGCAGCACGGCGGCGACGACGTCGCGGGGGCTGACCTCGACGCCCTTGACCTTCACCTTCTCGGTGCGGTCGAGACCGAGCGTGTGCAGCACCTTGAGGATGTTGATGAACTCGTCGCCGAGGCCGTACTTGAACGTCGCCCGCTTGCAGTCGACCCAGCGCGGCATCAGGAGCACCTCCTCGTGCTCCACGTTGACGCACTCGACCGGCCCGATCCCCTCGGGGAAGTCGAAGACCTCCGGCTCGCTGAACGGCGGCGTCGTGAACCACTCGCCGTCCTGCCAGATCACCGGCGGGTTGAGGCACTCCTCGATCGTGGTCCACATCGAGAACGACGGCGCGAAGATCTCGTTGCCGTCGTCGTCGGTGACCACCAGGTTGGCGCCGTCGCGGGTGCCGAGCTCGTCGATCTCGGAGAACAGGTGGTCGGCGGCGTAGCGGGCGAAGACGTCGGACAGCCCGGGTTCGACGCCGATCCCGACCAGGGCGAGGCGGCCGGCCGACTCCCACTCGTCCGCGACCGCGAACTGCTCGTCGCCGAGCTTGACCCCGGTCTTCGAGTACGGCGCCTCGGGGTGCGGCTTGGACAGCGACATCGCCATGTCCAGGTAGTCGGCGCCGGCCGCGAACGCCCCCTCGAAGATCGGCATGTTGAAGACCGGGTCGACGGCGTTCATCACGTGGGTGATGCCGTGCTCGCGGCAGAGCGCGGTGACCGACTCCGCGGACGAGGCGTCGATCTGCGCGGCGACGTACCTGTCGTCGGTGGCGGCGGCCCGCTCGGCACGCGCCGGGTCGTAGTCCGCGACCACGATGGTCTCGAAGAAGTCGCGCCGGGCCGCGATCGCCGTGAAGGCACCCCCGACACCACCGGCACCGACCAGCAGGATCCGCATCGAGTCACTCACCGATGTAGCTCATGACGTGCTTGATCCGCGTGTAGTCCTCGAGCCCGTACATCGACAGGTCCTTGCCGTAGCCCGAGTGCTTGAAGCCGCCGTGCGGCATCTCCGAGACGAACGGGATGTGGGTGTTGATCCAGACCACGCCGAAGTCGAGCTTGCGCGAGATCCGCATCGCCCGGGCGTGGTCCTTGGTCCAGACGCTCGAGGACAGGCCGTACTCGACGCCGTTGGCCCAGCGCAGCGCCTCGGCCTCGTCGCTGAACTTCTGGACGGTCATCACGGGACCGAAGATCTCGTCCTGGATCTGCTCGTCGTCCTGCTTGAGGCCGGACAGCACGGTGGGCTCGTAGAAGTAGCCCTTGTCGCCGTGCCGGGCGGCACCCGTCTCGACGTTGGCGTGGTCCGGCAGCCGGTCGACCATGCCGGAGACCTTGTCGAACTGGCCCTGGCTGTTGAGCGGGCCGTAGTAGGTGTCCTCGCTGTCGGGTGCGCCGGTCGGCATGCCCTTGGCCGCCTCGGTCAGGGCCGCGACGAACTCGTCGTGGATGCCCGGGCCGGCGAGCACCCTGGTCGCGGCCGTGCAGTCCTGGCCCGCGTTGAAGAGCCCGGCGCCGGCGATGCCCTCGGCGGCCTTCTCGATGTCGGCGTCGTCGAACACGATGACCGGCGCCTTGCCGCCGAGCTCGAGGTGCACCCGCTTGAGGTCAGCGGAGGCGGCCTCGGCGACCTCCATGCCGGCCCGCACGGAGCCGGTGATCGCGACCATCTGGGGCGTCTTGTGCGAGACGAGGGCGCGGCCCGTGTCCCGGTCGCCGCAGACCACGTTGAGCACACCGGGGGGCAGGAACTCCTGGCACAGCTCGGCCAGCAGCGTCGAGCTCGCGGGGGTGGTGTCGCTGGGCTTGAGGACGACGGTGTTGCCCGCCGCGAGCGCGGGGGCGATCTTCCAGATCATCATCATCAGCGGGTAGTTCCACGGCGTCACCTGGCCGACCACCCCGATCGGCTCCCGGCGGACCCACGAGGTGTGGTCGGCCATGTACTCACCGGCCGACCGGCCCTCGAGGATGCGGGCGGCACCGGCGAAGAAGCGGAAGTGGTCGGAGGCGTAGGGCATCTCCTCGGACATGGTCAGGTGCAGCGGCTTGCCGGTGTCCTTGGACTCCACCGCGTTGAGCTCCTCTGCCCTGGCCTCGATCGCGTCGGCGATCTTCAGCAGCGCGGCGGCCCGGTCCTGCGGGGTCGAGTCGACCCAGGTCTCGAAGGCGGTCGCGGCCGCGGCGTAGGCACGGTCCACGTCCTCGGCGCCCGACATCGGTGCCTGGGCGTAGACCTCGCCGGTGGTGGGGTCGATGACGTCGTAGGTCTCGCCGGAGACGGCGTCCACGAGCTCGCCGTTGACGACGTTCTTGAAGGACTGGTCGGCCATGGGTGGAGCCTAGGCACCCCGCGACGGAATCGGTAGGCCTGGTGCCGTTTCTGACACGGAATTCGTCGTCAGACCCGGAAGACAGGGTCCCCATCGACCCACGTGGACGTCACTCGGGCCGCTCCCACCTCGTCGGCCGGGTCCGCGAAGGGGTCCCGGTCGAGCACGACGAGGTCGGCCACGGCGCCGGCCCGGACCACCCCGGCGTCGTCACGGTGGTTGGCCCAGGCGCTGCCCGACGTGTACGCCGCGAAGGCGACCTCGAGGGGGATCGCCTGCTCGGGCAGGAACGGGTCGGTGCCCGCCCGGCCGGTCTCGCCGTACGCCGTGCGGGTGACCGCGGTGTGGATCGCGGCGAGGGGGTCGGGCGTCGACACCGGCCAGTCGCTCCCGGCCACCAGCCGCGCGCCGGCGCCGTACAGGTCGCCGAAGGGGTACTGCCAGCGGGACCGCCCCTCGCCCAGGAACGGGATCGTCAGCTCGGTCATCTGGTCGTCGTGGATCGCCCACAGCATCTGCAGGTTGGCCGCGACACCCAGCTCGGCGAACCGCGGAACGTCGTCGGGGTGGACCAGCTGCAGGTGCGCGACGTGGTGCCGCCGGGCCGGGTCAGTGCCCGCCATCGCGTCGAGGGTCTCGCGCACGCCGCGGTCGCCGATGGCGTGCACATGGACCTGGAAGCCGGCCGCGTCCAGGGCCCGGACGGCGTCCCGGAGCGCCGCCGCCTCGACGAACGAGTGCCCGCGGTTGTCGGTGGCGTGGCCGCACCGGTCGAGGTAGGGCTCGAGCATCGCGGCCGTCCCGTTCTCCGCCACCCCGTCCTGCATGATCTTGACCGTCGTCGCCCGGAACCGCCCGCCGGTGAGCGCCTCGCGACGACCCACCAGGTCCTCGACCTGCTCCGCGCCCAGCCGCCGGTCCCACCACAGCGCTCCGACCACGTGCGACCGGAGCTCACCGCTCCCGGCCGCGTCCACGTAGGTCGACGCGGGGTCGTCCATGCCGGAGTAGGACCCGACGATGGCGTCCTGCCAGCTGGTGACGCCGAGCGAGTGCAGGTAGGCCTGACCGGCCAGCAGCGCAGCGCGGTAGTCCGCCCCGGTGGTTCGGGGCAGGTGCCGGGAGACGAGCGACGTGGCGCCCTCGTGCAGCGTCCCGGTCGGGTGGCCGTCGGCGTCCCGCTCGACCCGGCCGTCCGGCGGGTCCGGCGTCTCCCTGGTGATGCCGGCCAGCTCCAGCGCGCGGGAGTTGACCCAGGCGCCGTGGTGGTCGCGGTTGGGCAGGAAGACCGGCCGGTCCGGCACGACGGCGTCGAGGTCGCTCGCCAGGGGCGTCCCGCCCGGGAACGCCGGCATCGCCCAGCCGCCGCCGAGGACCCACTCGCGGTCCGGGTGCGCGGCGGCGTACGCCCTGATCGCGGCGAGGTAGTCCTCGCGGGTGCTGTGCCCGGACAGGTCGCAGCGCAGCCGCTCCAGCCCACCCTGGATCGGGTGCACGTGCGCGTCGGTGAAGCCCGGTGCCACCAGGCCCTCCACGTCGACGACCTGGGCTCCGGTCGCGGCGAGGTCCGCACCGACCGCCTGCACCCGCCCGTCCCCGACCAGCACGTCGGCACGCCCGAGGTAGCGATGCCCGTCGAACACGGTGCCGCCGCGGAAGAGCGTCGAGGTCCCCCGGGTCGCGCCATCCATGAGCACTTCCTACCAGCCGCGGGGGTCGGACCTACGGATTCCGCATGATTCCCGCGAATGCTCCACGGATCCGTTCGTATGGACTTGCTTCTGCGGAGCAGGAGGGCGCACGATGGGGGGCATGGCCTACGACCACGCCCAGCTGCAGAAGTCCGCCCACGACCACCTGTGGATGCACTTCGCCCGGCACACGGACGCCGACATCCCGGTCATCGTCCGGGGCGACGGCGTCTACATCTACGACGACCAGGGCAAGCGCTACCTCGACGCGCTGGCGGGCCTGTTCGTGAGCCAGCTCGGCCATGGCCGCACCGACCTCGCCGAGGCCGCGGCCGCCCAGGCCAAGGAGCTGGCCTTCATGCCGCTGTGGTCCTACGCCCACCCCCAGGCGATCAAGCTCGCCGAGCGGGTCGCCGGCTACGCGCCGGGAGACCTCAACCGGGTCTTCTTCACCAGTGGCGGCGGCGAGGCCGTCGAGACCGCGTGGAAGCTCGCGAAGAACTACTTCAAGCTCACCGGCAAGCCGATGAAGCACAAGGTCATCAGCCGGTCGATCGCCTACCACGGCACCACGCAGGGCGCCCTGTCGATCACGGGTCTGCCGGGCCTCAAGCAGCAGTTCGAACCGCTCGTGCCCTCGACGTTCCGGGTGCCCAACACCAACTTCTACCGGGCCCCCGAGCGCGCCGACGACCTGGAGGCCTTCGGTCGCTGGGCCGCCGACCAGATCGCGGTGGCGATCGAGAACGAGGGCCCGGACACGGTCGCCGCGGTCTTCCTCGAGCCGGTCCAGAACGCCGGCGGCTGCTTCCCGCCGCCGCCCGGCTACTTCCAGCGGGTCCGCGAGATCTGCGACGAGTACGACGTCCTGCTGGTCTCCGACGAGGTGATCTGCGCGTTCGGCCGGCTCGGCTACATGTTCGGCGCCGAGCGGTTCGGCTACCAGCCGGACATGATCACCTGCGCCAAGGGCCTGACCTCGGGCTACGCGCCGCTGGGCGCGATGATCGCGACCGACCGGCTGATGGAGCCGTTCCTGCGCGACGGCAACGCCTTCCTGCACGGCTACACCTTCGGCGGTCACCCGGTCTCCACCGCGGTGGCCAACGCCAACCTCGACGCGTTCGAGAACGAGGGCATCCTCGACAACGTCCGCGCCAACGAGGACGCGTTCCGGGCCACCCTCGAGCGGCTCCTCGACCTGCCGATCGTCGGCGACGTGCGCGGTGAGGGCTATTTCTTCGGCATCGAGCTCGTGAAGGACAAGGCGACCAAGGAGACCTTCAGCGCCGAGGAGTGCGAGCGGATCCTGTTCGGCTTCGTCTCCAAGCAGCTCTACGCCGAGGGCCTCTACTGCCGCGCCGACGACCGTGGCGACCCGGTCGTCCAGCTCGCTCCCCCGCTGATCTGCACCCAGGAGCACTTCGACGAGATGGAGCAGATCCTCCGGGTCGTGCTGGACAAGGCCGGCAGCCTCATCTGACGAGCGGGGCTCACCGAGCCACTAGCCTCGCGGCGTGAAGTACGCCGTCATCGCCCCGACCGCCGCCGGCACGACCGCGGACCCGGGGTGGATGTCCGCCTGGGTACGGCACGTCGAGGCCTGCGGCTTCGAGTCGGTCGTGGTCGTCGAGCACGCGGTGGTGGTGCGCGGCTACGAGAGCACCTACCCCTACGACCCGTCGGGCCGGATGGACCTCCCCGACGGCGTCGACGTCCCGGACCCACTGGACCTGCTGGCGTTCCTCGCCGGCCACACGACCACCCTCGGTCTCGCCACCGGGGTCCTGGTGCTGCCCAACCACCACCCGGTGGTCCTGGCGAAGCGGGTCGCGACCCTCGACGCGCTCTCCGGCGGGCGGGTGCGGCTGTGCGTCGGCATGGGCTGGATGCGCGAGGAGATCGAGGCCTGCGGCGTCGACTTCGAGTCCCGCGGCCGGCGCGCGGACGAGCAGCTCGCGGTGCTGCGTGCGCTGTGGGCGGGTGACCACGAGGGCGTCGACCACCACGGCGAGTTCTTCTCCTTCGACCGGGCGGTCTGCCGGCCGCGGCCCGCGCAGGCCGGCGGCGTACCCATCCACGTCGGCGGGCACTCGGTGGCCGCAGCGCGGCGGGCCGGCCGGCTCGGCGACGGGCTGCAGCCGCTCGGAGTCGCGGGCGACGACCTGGCCGGGCTGGTGGGCGTGATGCGCGACGCGGCCGTCGCGGCCGGCCGCGACGCCGACGCGCTCGAGCTCTCGCTCGGCCACCTCGTCACCCGCATCGACGCCCCGCGCGCCGAGCGGCTCGCGGAGCAGGGTGCCTCGCGGGTCGTGCTGGCCGCCTCCGCCGCCGCGGACCTCGAGCAGGCCAAGGACGAGCTCTCCGCCTGCGCGGAGAGGCTGGGCCTGGCGTGACGCCCACCGAGCTGGCGCTGGCCTACGCGGCGTACGTCGACGCCGCGGACGTCGACGGTCTGATCGGGCTGTTCACGCCGGACTGCGTCCTCGTCGTCCCCGATCCCCCGACACGCCTCGACCCGGTGGTCGAGCACCGCGGCGCCGCAGGCGTACGCGCGGCGCTCGCCCCGCTGGCGTCGTTCGCGTCGACCCGGCACGAGGTGGGCTCGGCAGAGGTGGACGGGTCCGCCGGTGTCGTCCTCGGGACCGCACACCACGTCCTCGAGGACGGGACCGACCTCCGCTGGGAGGTGCGCTACGACGACGAGTACCGCCGGCACGGCGACGGTTGGCTGATCGCCCGGCGCGCCGTGACCGCGCTCTCGATCGAGAGGATCCGGCCATGACCGAGGACGCAGGGCCGCGGCGCGTCTGCGTGGTGACCGGAGGCGTGCACGGCATCGGCGGTGCGGTCAGCCGGCGGCTCGCCGCGGACGGCGACCGGGTCGTCGTGGTCGACCTCGACGAGTCCGCCGACGTGGTCGGTGACGTCACCGACCCGTCGACCGTCGCCCGGCTGGTGGAGGTCGTCGACGGGCTCGGGCGGCTCGACGTGCTCGTCAACAACGTCGGCGACTTCCGGCCCGCGTCCAAGACGTTCCTCGACAGCACGCCCGGGCAGTGGCAGCGGCTCTACGAGCTCAACCTCGGGCACGTCCTGTCGGTGACGCACGCCCTGCTGCCCCGGATGGTCGCGCAGGGACACGGCGCCATCGTCAACAACTCGACCGTCGAGGCGTTCCGCGGCATCCCGGGTCACGCCGTCTACTCCGGTTTCAACGCCGCGGTCTCGGCGTTCACCAAGAGTCTCGCGGTCGAGGTCGGCCGGCACGGCGTCCGGGTCAACGCGATCGCGCCCGACCTCGCGGACACCGACCAGACCCCGGCGGCCGCGATGCTGCGCGGCCGCGACCCGGCGTCGGTGCCGTTGTGGGTGCCGCTCGGCCGGTTCGGCCGGCCGGAGGACTACGCCGAGGTCGTCGCGTTCCTCGCCTCGGACGCCGCCCGGTTCGTGACCGGCCAGACCCTGCCGGTCGACGGCGGCACCCTGGCCGCGTCGGGCTGGTACGCCCGTGAGGACGGCAAGGGCTGGACGAACATGCCCGACCACCCGTAGGCATGGGGAATGGGACGTGACCCGAACATCCCCGACGCGTTCGACGTCTACACCGTCGTCGTCCTGCGCCGACCCACCGATGCGCCCGACCTGCCTGAGGACGAGCTCGACGCGCTCCAGTCGGCACACCTGGCCTACCGCGCGGAGCTGCGGCAGCAGGGGCTGATCGTCGCGAACGGGCCGTTCGGCGAGCAGAGCGACGAGTGCTACCGCGGGATGTCGGTCTTCGCCTGCTCACCCCAGGAGGCCGCCCGGCTGTCCGACGGCGACCCGTCGGTGGTCGCCGGACGCCTGGCGTACGACGTCATGGAGTGGTGGGTCGCCGCCGACTCGCTCGCCTTCCCGCAGGCCGTGCGTCCCGTCGGCGACCGCCGGGCGATGCCCGACTGAGCTCCGACCGTTGGTGACCGCCTCGGTGCAGCCCCACCGCGCGGGCTGGGACAAGCCACCAACCGTTCACAGCGGGAGGCGATGAGCGCTTCTCCACAGACCCGCGGACGGTGTCCGTGCTCGCGGATGAAGTGGAGCCATGACCGCACTCACCCAGCACCCGCACCCTGTCGCCAGGGCGGTGGCCTCGACGCGTGCGGAGCTGGCCGAGGTGGCCACCACACCGTTGTGGTCGATGGACGCCTCGCAGACGGCGGCGACCCTCGCCGAGGTCGAGGCCGGCGAGGCGCAGCTGCGGGCGCTGAAGAGCCGGCTCCTGACCCACGCCGAGACCGTCGACCTCCCGGCCCGGTCGGGTGCGGCCTCGACGGCGAACTGGTTGGCCCACCGGCAGCGGCTCACCCGCCGCGAGGCGCACCGGCAGACCCGGTTCGCCAAGGCACTCGAGACGCACGACCACACCCGTTCCGCACTCGCCGAAGGCCGGGTCAACCTGGAACAGGCCGAGGCCATCCTCCGCGGCCTCGAGACCCTGCCCGATGACCTCGATCCCGATCTCCTGGTTCGCGCCGAGGAGCACCTGGCCGAGCTCGCGCGGGACCTCGACGCGAAGGCCCTGAAGAACGTCGCTCGGACGATCCTCGAGGTCGTCGCACCCGACATCGCCGACGAGCACCTCGCCAGGCAGCTGGAGAGGGAGGAGCGCGACGCGGCTGCCGCGGCTCGGTTCTCCATGTGGGAGGACGGCCACGGCAAGGTCCACGGCAGGTTCACACTCGACGCCTTCACCGGCGCCTGCCTCACGAAGGCCCTGTTCGGACTCGCGGCCCCCAAGCACCGCGCCAGCCAGGGCCCGCTCGGGGAGCGCAAGCCCACTCCCGAACGGCTCGGCCAAGCGTTCATGGAGCTGGTCCAGCGCTATCCCGCGGACAAGCTCCCACACGCCGGCGGCCTCAACGCCACCATCGTCGTCCTCATGGACCTGGACACGCTCCTGGGCGGCCTCAAGGCCGCCAAGCTCGACACCGGCGTGACCATCTCCCCCGCCCTGGCCCGGCGCCTGGCCTGCGAGGCCGGCATCATCCCGGCCGTTCTCGGCGGCAAGTCCGAGGTCCTCGACCTCGGCCGCTCCCGTCGCTTCCACTCCCGTGCCCAACGCCTCGTCGCCACCATCGAGCAGGGCGGCTGCCTCGAGGAAGGCTGCGACGCACCACCCGCGATGACCCAGATGCACCACCCCGACGAGTTCGCGAAGGGAGGTGAGACCAACCGCGACGGCTGGCTGCTCTGCCCCAGCGCCCACCGCCGCGTCCCCGACCCCCGCTACACCCACGCACGCCTACCCACCGGCAAGATCCGCGTCACCCGCCGGGAGGAAGTCGCCCGTGCCGGTGACGAAGAAGCCCCAGCGGTCATCCGTGGCGAT
>NZ_JAEMSS010000282.1 GCF_016462705.1 Nocardioides sp.
GGTGTCGGTGCGCCGGCACTGAGGCGACAGCGGGTCACGCGCCGGTGCGGTGCCGCACCCAGACGTTCGGCTCGACGTAGACGGCGGTGCCGTGCTCGGCGTCGCACCACACGGGCGCGAGGGCCTTCGGGACCTCGACCGGACCGGTGGTGTCGAACGGCAGCCCGGTCCGCTCGCGCCACTCCTCGAGCGTCCCCGGGATCACCATCGACCGCGGGGCGACGCGGTCGATGACGCCACCGGCGCGGACGTGGACCCGCAGCCACGGGTCGACCGGGAGGCCGTCGTCCCGGGTGCGGAACGCGTAGGTCGACATCGGCTCGTGCGCGTCGGTCTTCCCGTTCGGGCGCACCGGGGCGACCAGCTCGGCGAACCCGTGCCGGGCCGCGTTGTCCCGCATCGCCGTGAGCATCCGGCCCGACAGCCCGGATCCCTGGAGGTCGCGCCGGACCGCGATCTCCACGGCCGAGACCGCGTTGGGGGTGTCGCCCTCGACAGCGGCCAGCAGGCCGCTGCGGATCGCGTGGTCCCAGCCGTTGGGCGGCAGGTCGTCGTCGTCGAGGACGAAGGGCACGGAGTGGGCCACGGCGACCACGTCGCCGGTCTCGTCCTGGCCGACCAGGACGTACTCCGCGAACAGCGTCGTGCAGCTGCGGTAGTACATCCCGCCGATCGGGTCGTAGCGCATGAACTCGGGCCAGGTCGTCTCCATCGCCCACATCGGCTCGACCAGGGAGAGGTCGTCCGCCAGGACGGTCGTCGTGAGCTCCACCGGCGCACTCTAGGCTTCATCCGTGCCTGGGCTCGCTCCATTTGTCGCCGTCATCGGTGGCGGTCAGCTCGCCCGGATGATGGCCGAGCCCGCGGCCGCGCTCGGGATCCCGCTGCGGCTGCTCGCCGAGGCCGAGGGCGTCTCGGCCGCCCAGGTCATCCCGGACACGCTGGTGGGGGACTACACCGACCTCGAGATGCTCCGCAAGGTCACCAGCGGGGCGCACGTGGTCACCTTCGACCACGAGCACGTGCCCACCGAGCACCTGCACGCGCTCCATGCCGACGGGGTCGCCACCCGGCCGGGCCCGGAGGCGCTGGTGCACGCCCAGGACAAGGCGGTGATGCGGACGCGGCTGGCCCAGCTCGGGGTGCCGTGCCCGCGCAACGCGGTCGTGGGCAGCGTCGCGGACGTCGAGGACTTCGGGTTCCCGTGCGTCCTCAAGACCACCCGCGGTGGGTACGACGGCAAGGGCGTGTGGTTCGTCGGCGGTCCCGCCGACTGCGCCGAGCCGTTCGAGGCCGCCGCGCGGACCGGCGTACCGCTGCTCGCCGAGGAGCGGGTCGACTTCCGGCGCGAGCTGTCGGCCCTGGTCGCCCGGAGCCCGAGCGGACAGGCGGCGGCGTACCCGGTCGTGGCCAGCCTCCAGCAGGACGGCATCTGCCTCGAGGTCGTGGCGCCGGCGCCCGACCTCGACCCGGGGCTGGCGACCCAGGCGCAGCAGGTCGCGCTGACGATCGCCAAGGAGCTCGACGTGACCGGCGTGCTCGCGGTCGAGCTGTTCGAGACCACCGACGGCCGGATCCTGGTCAACGAGCTGGCGATGCGCCCGCACAACACCGGCCACTGGACCCAGGACGGCGCGGTGACGAGCCAGTTCGAGAACCACCTGCGGGCGGTGCTCGACCTGCCGCTCGGGTCACCCTCCCCGCGGGTGCGGTGGACGGTGATGGTCAACATCCTCGGCGGGCCCGACGAGCAGGTCGGGCGGCTCTACGACGGCTACCCGCACGCCCTGGCCCGCGACCCGCACCTGCGGGTCCACCTCTACGGCAAGGAGCTGCGCCCCGGCCGCAAGGTCGGGCACGTGAACGCCTACGGTGACGACCTCGAGGACTGCCTGGAGCGGGCCCGGCACGCGGCCGCCTGGTTCCGCGGCGACCTCGGCAACGAGAGCGAGTGAGCATGAGCAGCAGCCCCCGGGTCGGCATCGTCATGGGCAGCGACTCCGACTGGCCGGTGATGGAGGAGGCCGCGAAGGCGCTGGCCGAGTTCGACGTCGCCTACGAGGCCGACGTGGTCTCCGCGCACCGGATGCCCGAGCAGATGCTGTCCTACGGCAGGGACGCCGCCGGGCGCGGGCTCGAGGTGGTCATCGCGGGCGCCGGGGGAGCGGCGCACCTCCCGGGCATGCTGGCCTCCGTCACTCCCCTCCCGGTGATCGGTGTTCCCGTGCCGCTCAAGCACCTCGACGGGATGGACTCCCTGCTGTCCATCGTGCAGATGCCGGCCGGCGTGCCGGTCGCGACGGTCGGCATCGGCAACGCCCGCAACGCCGGCCTGCTCGCCATCCGCATCCTGGCCGGGTCCGACCCCGCGCTGCGCGAGCGGATGGCCGCGTTCCAGGCCGAGCTCAGGGAGTCGGCGGAGTCCAAGGGCGGCTCGGTGCGGAACGCCTCCTCCGGCGCGCGCAAGCTCGGCTTCTGACCGCATGGCCCGGGTCGACCGCCTCGTCGGGGTCGACGTCGCCCGCTGCCTGGCCCTGCTCGGCATGGTGGCCACGCACGTGCTCGCCGAGCGGGACGCCGACGGCAGCCTGACCGCAGCGCAGTGGCTCGCCGGAGGCAGGGCGTCCGCGCTGTTCGCGGTGCTGGCCGGAGTCAGCCTGGCGCTGATGACCGGGCGGCGTACGCCGGTGCGTGGCCGGGAGCGGGCGCGACGCAGTCTCGGCCTCGCCGTGCGTGCCCTCCTGATCGCCCTGCTCGGGCTGGCCCTCGGTGGGCTCGAGACCGGGATCGCGGTGATCCTGACCTACTACGGCGTGCTGTTCCTGCTCGGGCTGCCGTTCCTCGGTCTCGGGACCCGTCCGCTCCTGGCGATCGCCGCCGCCTGGGCCGTGCTCGGACCGATCGTCTCCCAGCTGGTCCGACCGCACCTGCCGGAACGCCGGTTCGAGAGCCCGGCGTTCGAGCAGCTGTCCGACCCCGGGCTGCTCCTGAGCGAGCTGCTGTTCACCGGCTACTACCCAGTGGTGCCGTGGCTCGCCTACGTCCTGCTCGGCCTCGCGCTGGGTCGGGCCGACCTGCGCAGCCAGAGGGTCCAGGCCCGGCTCGTCGGGGCCGGACTGGCCGCCGCCGTCCTCGCGACCGCTGGGTCGCGCTGGCTGACCACCCGCGACCCGGTCGCCACCCGGCTGCTCCGCGACCTGCCCCAGGCAAGCATCGAGGATCTCCTGGACCAGATCTCCCGGGGCATGTACGGGCAGACCCCGGCCGACGGTTCATGGGCGTGGCTGCTGGTGGTGGCGCCGCACAGCAGCACGCCCTTCGACCTCGCCCAGACGATGGGGTCGGCGGCGTTCGTCCTCGGCTGCTGCCTGGGGATGGTCGGCCTCGTGGGCCGGTTCGGCGAGCGCGCGCTCGCGGTCTTCTTCGGGGCCGGGGCGATGACGCTGACGCTCTACACGCTGCACGTGCTCATGCGGACCGAGCGGTTCTGGCCGGCCGAGGAGCCGGACAGCTTCCGCTGGCACGTGCTGGTGCTGTTGGCGGTCGGCGCGGTGTTCGGCGCGGCCGGGCGGCGTGGCCCTCTCGAGTGGCTCGTCGCCACGGCCGGCAGGGTGACCGCCCGGGCCGCGGGGAACTGAGGGTCAGACAGCCCGGGCGGTCAGGGGCGGACGGGCG